>NZ_JBFTPZ010000008.1:0-171789 GCF_056398745.1 Paenibacillus sp. 01T424
ATACGATTCCACGTTAAGAGCAGTCACCTCAGGAACTGCCATACTTAATCATGCGATCAAAAACGATGCAGGAAAAATGCGGCTTTTCTCGGAGAAGATGAAAGCTTATGCCATCGAAACCGATCAACAAGAGCTGCTGGCGGATGTTGAAACGGTGCTGAACGCTTCTCGCCATATGCAGGAGATGCTGCAACGGGTTCATCGTCGAACAGAGGATTTGGTGCTTCGTGTGGAAGTGACCGACATAGCAGCGCTTATCGAGAAGACGATGAAAGGATACGCCCAAAGCCTTGGCAACATCAAGCTGCAAAGTGTGTTAAACGAAAGCTGGAGTTGTCGCATCGACCCCGCGCAGGTAAGCGAGGCTTTAGGCAATATAATAGCCAACGCTTTGGAGGCTATGCAAGACAAAGGCGTGCTGTCTATTCTGTTAAGCGAAACCAAAAGAGAGCTTATTATTGAGGTTAGAGACACGGGCCTTGGCATGGACAAGAGTGAGATAACGAAGGTGATGGAGCCTTTCTATACGACCAAAAGCGGCAGTGACACTAATTTTGGGCTCGGACTGCCCTATGCGTACCATGTGATGCGCAAGCATAAAGGTATGCTTGGCTTGCGAAGCGTGCCGGGAGCTGGAACATCGGTTTACATGACTTTTCCGAAACGGAATGTTCAAGCCACAAAAATAGATGTACATGTTTCGCAGAGGAGGGAAGCAAATGGATAAAATCAAGGTATGGATCGTCGAGGATGATCGTGATTGGCTTCGCGGCCTTGTCGCTTATTTAAACAAGGAGCAGGATATTGAAGTGGTTTGGACTGCCAGCAGGGCTGACGATGTTAGACAGGCGCTTATGGAAGGGAAGCAGCAGTCTGTGCCTGCTGATGTAGTGCTGATGGATATCATGCTTGACGGAAGGCCGGAAGGCGTTCTGCTCGCTGAGGAGGCTGCAATAGCTACCGGAGCAAGGGTCATCATGCTTACGTCAATGGAGGAGAAGGAGCTTATCTTTCGATCCTTCCAAGCGGGAGCTATCGATTACCAAATCAAATCTGATTTTGAAAGCTTGCCTGAAGCTGTACGCTCGGCATACCGGAGTCAATCCCCCATTAATGCGGCTGTAGCAGAACGGATGCGCGAGGAATTCCGCCGACTGAAGCAGATGGAGCGCGAGTTCGAGGCGAAGAAGCTCGGTGATCTGATTACACCGTCTGAGCTTCAGCTGCTTGATTTAATTGATCAAGGATATACCCAGCCGCAGATTGCCGACAAGTTGGTTGTATCGATTCGTACAGTCAAAAACCATGTTAATCATATATTAAAAAAGCTGAATTTGAGCGGGTCGCGCGAAGCAGCAAATAAAGCCAAAGAGATGGGCTTATTTCATAAGAAAAAGGACGAGGATAGTACCATGTAAAGTTGGTACTATTTTTTTTATGTCATTTTTTACAAAATAGATAGTAGAAGAACGCTTACATCAACAGATTGGAGGCATACCGATGGATTTTGAAATGTTCTCGGCTGCTCATTTTGGGGCATTGGCGATTCTCGTTGCAGCCATTATCTGTATTATCGTTTTCCGGAAGCGAATGAGAGTGCCGAGAATAAACAAGATGGTACGAGTAGGGCTGGCTATTTTGCTAATATGCTGCGAGGTCTCGCTTCAGCTATCTTATATTCTCAATGATAATTGGGGAGTAGGCTCTCTGCCATTTCAGCTTTGCAGCTTAATGCTTTTGGTTAGCGCGGTCGTATTGCTTTGGAATCCAAAAAGTCTGTATGATGCATTATTTTTTCTTGGAAGCATGGGGGCGCTGCAGGCGCTGTTAACTCCTAATTTAGATGAAGCGTTTCCGCATTTTCGTTATTTTCAATTTTTCATCGCACATATAGGTATCGTTAGCGCAGCGCTATTTATCGTCGTAGTAGAACGCTATCGACCGACTTTCTTTTCCGTAGTGAAGGCTCAACTTTGGCTGCATGTATTCGCTATTCCGGCTGCGATTACGAACGTGGCATCGGGTAAAACAAACTTTATGTTTTTAGCTGAAAAACCGGGAACAGCCTCGTTGCTTGATATGCTGGGGCCATGGCCATGGTATTTACTGCAGCTGGAGCTTATTGCATTTGTTATATTTTTGCTGCTATATGCCGCTGTAAGGCTGCTCGATCGCTTAATATTCGTTAAACCAAGCAGTTCTGCTCAGTAACATCATATAAGATTTTATTATTAACAGAGAGAAGGTGGGAAAGTGAAAGAGATGCAGGAAATGGTGAATAGACACTGGACTTCACTGCTTGGGGTATTGTTCGTTATGGCTGCTTTTATTACGTTGTTCAAATATTCGATAGATCAAGGCTGGATTACGGAGTCGATGAAAATTGGCTTTGGTATGATAAGCGGAGCGGGTGTAGGCGCAGCCGGTTTGAAGCTCGCAAGCCGGCTGCCGCGCAATCCGATTGGTGAAATCTTGATTGGCATGGCGGCATGCATTTTGTATGCCACGTTTTCTTTTGCGGGAATTTATTACCGGCTGTGGGAACCAATGACCGTCTTGCTTGGAATGAGTGCAGTAACCATTGGAATATCCGTTTATGCGTATAAGTTTATGTCTCGGCTGCTAATGAATATAGCGATGCTGGGTGGTTTATTATCTCCGCTGCTTATGCGGCCGGAAACAGATCAAGTATTTGCTTTATTCCTTTATCTTCTTGTATTAAATGTTGCATTCCTATTTCTTAGCATCTCGCGCAATTGGCATGAGCTGCGGTTCATCAGCTTTATCGGATCATGGCTGATGTATATCGTATATTTCATTCATTATAATCCATCGACTGAAGGTTTTTGGAGTATGCCGTTTCGATATGCGCTCGCAGCTTTTCTCTTTTATACAATCGGACTAATGGTCTCTTCATGGAGCAATAAGTTATCCTTTGAGGGAATCGATTTGTATATGAACGCGATAAATGGCATTCTATTTGGATTTTGGGCACTATTCATTTTGAACGGTGAAGTGGCTTATGGGTACATACTCTCTTTTATCGGAATCGTTTATTTAATCGGTGGTTTCGTTATTTATATGTTAAATCCTCAGGCGTGTATTTCCTTGGCGGTTTGCTGTTGATTCTCGTGTCGGTAAGCAGCATTGGCGGCGGATATGAGTCAAAGCCTTTAATTACGGTGCTGCTATGGGGCTGCATAGCTGCGATAGCAGCAACAATCGGCTATGTTAAGCGCTGGATCCTGCTGAGCATCGGCTCGCTCGCTATCTGGTTTGTAGTCGGATGTTATTGGTATGTAGTCACTTGGGACACTCCTCGCGGCGAATGGTTTGGGATGTACATCCCGTTTCTGAATTGGGGGGCCGTTGCATGGATGGTGCTAGCTGCACTGGGTTTCTTCTTTTCTAGAAGGCTTGTCATTCCTCAGCTCACTGATCAAGCGAATCGGATGCTTGCTCGTGTGTATGCGCTGTTATCCCATCTGATCGTCGGCGGATTGCTGACAAGGCAAATTGAAAATATTTTCACAGAATATATGTATGATTCCGCTTCAAGTTATTTAGGTTTGGCTTTGTCTGTTTCTTGGGGCTGCTATGCATTGCTGCTAATTTTGTGGGGGGCTTATTATCGCGAGCTGCTGTTTCGTGCATTCGGTTCAGCGGTACTTGTTATCGTTGCAATTAAAGCGATGTTTATGGATTTAAGCGGGCAAGAGGCACTTTACAAGGTGGGTGTATTGTTAATACTAGGAGCGATTTCGTTTTTTATTACGTGGATAAATAGCAAATGGCGTGTTAAGAATGGAGAAATTAATGGCAAAGGTGAAGAGGCTGTCACTGAATCATAATTAAGAACGCAGGGGGAATAATGAACCTGTTGGTCTTGACAAGTGCACTCCAATACAATAAAGTTACTTACGTAAAGTAATTAAATTTATTTGGATTTGTAACTGCCTTTTAAGGCGGATACTTAGTTCACAGATGGAAGACACACAACATGTGAGAGGCAGGAGAAAAAATGACATCACAAGCTTTTTTGGAAGCAGTAAGTAAAAGACGCTCGATCTACGGCATTAGCAAGGAGGCCGTTATCTCCGATGACAAAATTGTAGAATTGGTACATGAAGCGGTCAAGCATACTCCATCATCATTTAATTCACAAAGCACTCGTGTAGTTGTATTGCTTGGTGAAAATCATGATAAATTGTGGGATATTACGACGAATACGCTTCGCAATATGATTTCAGCAGATCAATTCGAGGCAACTGAGCAAAAAATGGGCGCTTTCAAAAGCGGATACGGTACCGTATTGTTTTTTGAAGATAAACAAGTCGTTGACGGCTTGATGGCCAACTTCCCAGCATATGCTCACAACTTCCCGATCTGGTCGCAGCATACTTCAGGCATGCATCAATTTGTAATCTGGACGGCGCTTGAGAATGAAGGTTTCGGCGCTTCGCTTCAGCACTACAATCCACTTATTGATGAAGAAGTAAAAACAACATGGTCATTGCCGGATTCTTGGCAGCTGGTTGCTCAAATGCCATTTGGCAAACCAACAGCAGCTCCAGGCGAAAAAACGTATCAACCGATCGATGAGCGTGTGAAAGTATTTAAATAAGCACTATTTTATATATTTGCTTTGATCCAAAGATCGTTCCTATTTATAGGGGCGATCTTTTTTTATGCCGTATGGACGCCTATTTGGCTGAATCCCAGAAAACAGCTGCCTCTTGCAGAGGATGGGCATGTGAAATATTTGGAGTGTCAAACGATAAAACAGGTAATGCCGCTCATTGAAAGGATTCATGAGGGAAAACTGGCTGTTTGCTCTAAAAACATGTACAATTAAAACCGATATACTTAAGGTACACTTAACAAACTTACATAATGATTCAGCTAGGAGGATATGATGAGTATTGACCCTCGGATAATCAAAACATTATTGCAGCTTCAGCTTTCACCAAATGTAAATTTACAAGCGGCTACTAATCCGTTGCAAGCGACAACAGGCGATGGCTCGGCATCCTTATTTGATACTCTTTTATCCCAATATATGACCGATACTTCTTCTGAAAATAATGCATTGGCGCAAGTCATGCCAGCAGATGCGCTCGCGCAACTGAGTTCACTTAGCGGCATGCCTAACGTGTCGTTCAGCAGTCAAGGCGCGTCTAACAGCTCTCCTTCTGCTTATGACGAGCTTATTCAACAAGCATCAGCCAAATATGGCGTAGATTCTTCATTAATTCAAGCGGTAATTAAAACTGAATCCGGCTTTCAAGCAGATGCACAATCAGGTTCAGGCGCTAAGGGCCTTATGCAGCTAATGGACGGAACAGCAAGAGGTCTAGGCGTAAGCAACTCCTTTGATCCCGCGCAAAACATTGATGGCGGAACTAAATATTTATCGATGCTGCTAAACAAGTATAATGGACATGAGCAGGTTGCGCTAGCTGCATACAATGCAGGACCGGGCCGAGTGGACCGTGCAGGAATAAAAACGAACGAGCAGCTAATAGAAAATCTTGAAGCGTTGCCGGAAGAGACGCAGCGCTATGTTGCCAAGGTGCTTCAGGCCAAGTAGAACGACAGCAATAAGATCACGATTTAGCGATCCGTCATGCAGGCGGGAGCAATCGATGATCTTTTTCTTTTTGAAAAGGAGATAAATCGAAAATGTTATATTTTGATCATTGTGCTTCATCACCGCCGTATGAAGAAGTGGTGCAGACCATGATGGAAGTGATGAAGTCGCAGTATGCGAACCCTTCATCGCTGCATCGTGCAGGTACTGACGCTGACAAATTAATTGAACGCTCGCGTGCTGTTCTAGCTGAGCAGATGCAAACCTCTAGGGGGAAATGGGTATTTACATCCGGCGGTACAGAGTCAAATAATATAGCGATAAAGGGTGCTGCTCGTCAGTATGCTGGACGAGGCAAACATTTGATAACGACACAAATTGAGCATGCCTCCGTATACGAATCTTTTGCGCAGCTGGAGCAAGAAGGCTTCAATGTCACCTATTTGCAAGTAGGCAGGTCGGGTCATGTAGAGCTTGAGCAATTGGAAGCGGCAATAACTGAGGAAACGATTCTCGTTAGCGTGATGCATATTAACAACGAGATCGGTTCCATTCAGCCAATCGAGAACATTGCAAAGTTGCTTAAACGATATCCGAAGGTCATTTTGCATGTCGATGCCGTTCAGAGTATTGGGAAGCTGCCGATTCATTTGGAAAAGTGGGGCATTGATTTGCTTAGCGGTTCGGCGCATAAGCTTCGTGGTCCCAAAGGCGTAGGTTATTTGTACGTGCGTGATAGCATAACGCTGTCCCCTTTGTTTAGTGGCGGCTCCCAGGAGTATGGGCATCGCGCTGGAACACAAAACGTACCTGCTATCGTTGCGTCAGCGAAGGCGCTGCGCATGTCGCTTGCTTCGATGGAGCAAAGAGAAAAGCGATTGAAAGTGCTCAAACAGCAGCTATTAACGCATATTGAGCAAATTCCAGAGCTTAAGCTGAACGGGGCAGAACCGTCTGCTTCTCATATTATACATTTCTCCTATCCGGGCATGAAGCCAGAGGTTGTCATCCATATGTTAGAGCAACGTGGTATAATGGCTTCAACGAAATCGGCATGTTCTTCTAAGGATGACAAGCCGAGCCGCGTGCTTCTTGCCATCGGTGCAAGTCATGAGCAAGCGAGCAGCGGCATTCGGATTAGTCTAGGAGACGAGCATGAAGAGCAGGATATTGCAGCCTTAGGAGCTGCACTGCGTCATGTTGTCGCACAACTTAAGCCGCTTGAGAGGAGATTGACTTAATTTTGCTTTATGATCAGATCGTGCTCCGTTATGGAGATTTAATGGTAAAAGGAAGAAATCGGAACAAATTCGAGAAACGAATGCTTGATCAAGTAAAGCAGGCATTAATTTCTTATGATAATATTACTTATTTCAAATCGTTTGGACGTCTTTATGTCAAGCTGAATGGACATCCCTATGAGCCGATAGCAGATCGCTTGAAGGATTTGTTCGGCATCGTTTCTTTAAGTCCAGTTGTCAGCACAGAGGCTGATCTTGAGAAAATAAGAGCAGCTGCGCTTGCTCTTATGCAAGCTTTGCCAGAGCAGCCCAAAACGTTCAAGGTGAGCGCGAAACGTGCTTGGAAAGAGTTTCCACATAATTCGCAGGAAATGAATCATTTGGTTGGCGGGCATGTTCTACGTGCAATGCCGGGACTTAAAGTTAACGTCAGCAAGCCGGAAATTGAGCTGCGGGTGGATATTCAAGCGGAAGCTACTTACATCTTCTACGATGTCATCCCTGGCGCTGGCGGATTTCCGTTTGCATCAAATGGCAAAGCTATGTTATTGCTCTCCGGGGGCATAGATAGTCCTGTAGCGGGATGGCTAGCGCTGCGCAAAGGTCTTGAAGTGGAGGCTGTGCATTTCCATAGCTACCCATTCACCAGCGAGCAGGCTAAAGATAAGGTAGTTGAGCTTGCAAAGCGATTATCCTATTTCAGCGGGGAGCCGATAAAGCTTCATCTTGTGCCGTTTACCGAAATTCAAACTACGCTAGTACAAGCGAAGAGCGATAATCTGATTATTACATTAATGAGAAGGGCAATGCTTCGGATCACAGAGCAGCTGGCAGAACGCAATGGGGCAAACGGTATCGTTACTGGCGAGAGCTTGGGGCAGGTTGCGAGCCAGACGCTGCCGAGCATGAATGTCATTGGTCGAGCAACAGATCTGCCGCAGCTTAAGCCGTTAATTATGATGGACAAGCATGAAATTATTCGGATGGCGGAGAGAATCGGGACGTTCGAAACGTCGATTTTGCCATATGAGGATTGCTGTACGTTATTTTTGCCGAAATCGCCAAGTACGAATCCGAATCTTCGTATCGTCGAGAAGATTGAGGCTCTAATTCCCAATTATAATCAATTGCTTACTGCCGCTGTTGACGGCACGGAGGAAGTTTTATTGTCACCGCAGCTTCAAACGGCTGCCCAAACCGCTGGCGAGGATAGCTGGTTTTAATTACGAATGAAGAAGCTTTGCAGGCGTATAGTTCCTGCAAAGCTTCTTTTTGTATCGCTATTATTTTACTAGCCCTTTTTCTTGCTTGAATTTATCCCATTGCGCTGCGATTTCCGTTTGAATCTTTTCTTGACCGGAGGCAATGAGCTTATCTTTGTATTTTGGCAGCTCCTTAGCGGGGTCCACCGAACCGGATTCGAGAGCGGCCTGATATTCGTTGTTAACTGCCGTTACGTTAGCTATTTCGGCTTTGATGTTCTCTTCGTTCACGCCGAAGCCATTAGTCGCAGGCACAAGGGCGCTGTCATTAAGCGCGATCGTCCGCTCCCATGTATCAGCGGCCTGACCTGGTTTAAGGAAGGCGTTGAACTGATTGCCGAATACCCAGTCGCCGTTTGGCGCATAACCTGAATCTTTAATCGGTTCGATATTTTTATCATCTACTCTATTATAGTGTTTGCCTTCAATACCATTGCAAATTAAGTTGTAGAGGTAGGAGTCCGTATTAAGCAAATTAATAAGCATCAATGTGCGTTCAGGGTTTTTGGAGCTTTTATTAATGACATGCATCGCTCCCGCAATTCCTGTAAAGTAGCTGTCGGCGATTGGAGCATACACGACTTCGTTGCCGCCGTTTATAGCCATCTCGCCAACTTCACCGCCTGGTTTGGACGTAAACTCCAGCGAGACCGCAACATTGCCTTTGCCCTTCAAGTCATTGATGTTCTGTATAATTGGCGCATCTTCGTTAATGTAACCTGCTTGGTACCATCTTCGCATATCATCGTAGTATCCTTTTTTCTCATCAAGCGTTTGCAATGTCCCAATATAACCAAGTGATGCATCGTCTTTCGCATAGCTTAGTACAAGACCGTCACCTACTTTTGTGCGATCGCTGTACAAGCCCCAAGAATTTTGTGCAAGTCCGAGAGGAATAATGCCGGGTTCATTTTCTTTTAATGTTTTTAGGAAAGGCTCGATATCCTTGTAAGATTGAATCGTGCTTACATCAAGATTGTATTTATCGATGAAGCGTTTTTGGATAATTAAGCTTTTTGTTTTTGCCGCTACCTGATAGATTGGAAAACCATACACCTTGCCATCAACAGCAAGCATATCCGGCCAAAATTTATCAGGGATGTTAGCGCGCGCTTCTGGTGCATATTTGCTGATCATATCATCTGTAATTTCTAGATAGGCACCTCTATCAATATAAGGCTGATAATTGCCAAGCCAGCCCTTCGAGCTCCACGCAAGGTCAAATTCTTCACCAGCTGCGAGCATGGCATTAAGCTTAGGCTCGTATTCATCGAACGTCAGCGGCTTGAGCACAACGGTCGCATTGATTTTCTCTTTTAAATATTTATTAATCTCATCATTAACTAGCTTTTGATCCGGGCCGGGATTTGCGGATACCGGATAAATGAAGGTCAGCTTAGCCTCAGGAAGGGATGGTTCTGCTGAAGCAGTCGCATCCGGCGTGGTCTCTGCCGTTTTGCTTGGCTCATTGGTGCTTGGGTTTGCAGGGGTATTGCCATTGTTCGAGCATGCTGCGATCATCGCCAAGCAAAGCATTAGAGCGAAGCACTTGAGTAGTAACGCTGCTTTTGTTGTTTTCACATTAAACCCTCCATGTATATGATTTTATATATGGCACAGTAGTCATTCCTTATCCTTTCAAGGAACCTACCGTAATACCCTTTACGAAATACTTCTGAAAAAAAGGAAAAATAATTAGCATCGGCCCGCCTGCAAGAATTGCCATTGCCATGCGAACGGATAAAGTCGGGAAATTGGCATAAGCCAGCTTGTCGGCTACCTGAGCGAGCGGAGAATTAGCCAAAAACTCAATTTGAGACAGAATGCGAACAAGCAGCAATTGAAGCGGGATATATTTATCATTGTCTATGAACAGCAGGGCATAAAACCATTCATTCCAGTAGCCAAAAGAGATGAACAAACCTAGCGTTGCTAGAGCAGGTGTCGACAAGGGTAAAATAATTCGGAAGAAGATTCGGAATTCTTTGGCGCCGTCTACCTTTGCTGATTCAATGATTTCTTTGCCGATCTTATCTAGAAAACCTTTCATAATCATAATGTTGAAAGGGCTGAGCAGCGTTGGAAGAATCAAAGCCAACAAAGAGTTTTTTAGATGCAAATATTGCGTCATCATGATGTAGAACGGAATAAGCCCGCCGTTGAACAGCATCGTAAAGAAAATGTAGAAGGTAATTGGACGGTTGTAACGGAAGTCCATTCGGGAAATAGGGTACGCCGTCATCGCAGTCAGCAGGAGGGATAAGACCGTACCGACAATTGTAATGAGGATGGTGACCAGATATCCTTTAAGCAGTGGGTCGGGTTTTTGAAAGACGATACGATAAGCTTCCATACTCCATTCCTTGGGAAAAAATTGATAGCCATTCTGTACAAGGCTGTTCTCAGAGGTCAATGAAATGATGATAACGAGAACGAATGGAAGGGCAATCATAAGACACAGGATGGTTAGAAAGATGTTAATGAACCCATTCATCAGGTTAAAGCCTTTAGTATTTGGCATAAAAGATTCCTCCATTTTTAAAACAATGCATTATCCTTATCCGCTTTGCGCACCAAATAATTTGCAGATACTACGGTAATTAATCCAACGACGGATTGCAGGAAGCCGACAGCAGCTGCTGAATTAATGTCTCCCAGCTTAGTTAAAGCGCGGTATACATAGGTATCGATAATATCCGTTGTAGGAAAATTCGGTCCGACGTTATTAGGGACAAAATAATGCAAGCCGAAATCACCGCGGAATATGTTGCCAAGGCCCAATATGAATAGGATAATGACAAGCGGTTTAAGCAGCGGCAAAGTAATTCGCCACATCATCTGAATGCGAGAAGCGCCGTCTAACCTAGCTGCTTCGTAATAATCGGTGCTGATACCGGTAATTCCTGCGTAATAGACCAAAGTGGAGAAACCAATTCCTTTCCATAAAGCAACGAGCGGCAGGATGAAGATCCATGGCGTTGTTTCTAAATACCACTTGTGAGGCTCTAATCCGAACCAACCGATTATGGTGTTGAGGAAACCTCCCTTATGATCCAGAAAAGCGTTCGTAATGTAGCCGACTAGCACAAAAGAAATAAAGTAAGGGAGAAACATGGTAGTTTGGTAGAGCTTGATAAGCTTCCCGCTAAGCTCATTAAGAAGAAGGGCGAGCAGAAGAGCGGCAACGGTTCCTAGAACGATGTAAGAAATGTTGTAGAGCAGCGTGTTGCGGATAATGCGAATAGCATCTTGGGCTTTGAATAGAAACTCGAAGTTATCGAATCCGATCCATTTGCTGCCGAAAATTCCTTGATCATACCTGAAATACTTAAAGGCAAGGATGAGTCCAATCATAGGAATGTAGGCGATTACAAATTTAAATAATATGCCGGGCATAGCGAGCAGCAGCAGCTCCCGGTTTTTTTTCAAATGCTTCCATTCCTTGCTCAGCCATCCGACCTTGTTCTTCGAGCCCCTTGTCGATAGCTCAGGAGCTCCGAGCTCTGTTTTGGCCACTTGCGATCTCCTCCATCTGAAGCGTTCCTGTTCTGATGCCCATCATGCCACGTAGAAACGACGGCGGGTAGAATAGGTTTTGCGAATTACTGTATTTCGTGAGTGTAAAATATTCGATTTTGTGAATATTCATCGATATCACAGGAAATAGAAAGATCCCTCGCTCACTGAAAGCAGTGAACGAGGGACCTTTTTAGCGGAATACATGGACTTATGAGATTGATTTCTTCATCCGATATTCCTTTGGCGTGCTTCCGACCTTTCCTTTAAACAAGCGGAAGAAATAGCTTTGATTAGCGTATCCGCATTTATCCATAATTTCTGCAATCGTATAGTTGTTTTGCTCCAAGAGAGATTGGGCATGACCTAGACGAACCTCATTAATATACTCCGTAATCGACATATTATAATTCTCTTTGAAGAGCTTGCCGATGTATGCGGAAGATAGCTTTACACTCATGGCAATGGATTGCTGGCTAAGATTAATGTCAGGAAATTTCTGCTCAATCAGCTCTTTGACCGTCTCGAGCATCATTTCATTTCGTTCCATATTTGCTGGGCGCTGATTTTCGCAGATTTTGGCACAAAGCGAGAGCAAAGAGAGGTACATTTCCTCGAGCGTTTCTTTCTCTTGCGAAATCTGTTGAATGTAATCCAGATCAACAGAGAAAGGAACGATCCGATTATCGTTTATTTCGCTTGATGCATTTTTAATGACCCATCCTAGATTGGATACCGCCCGAATCATATCATCATACTGAAAGGTGGAAATGAGGGAGAATGCCTTCTCAAGCTCATTGCCGGCATTCGTTAGCTGACCTTTCTTGAGCGCTTCAGTTAGCTTCTTCTCGATCGAATCGGGCAGCGACATTTGCTTGCTTCCCAGGTTTTCTTTAATGTCTTCCGACGTAATAATCGCTTTGAACCCTTTTACAATCATATACTGGCTAAACCGCAGAGCCTGCGTATAAGCCGTTGATAGGTAACTATACTGTGAAATGATGTCGCTGATTCCGCAGGATAGTGAAATATGGTAATAATGTTCAATCATTTGTTGAATCTCGCGCAGCTGTCGTACCACTTGTGGAAATAACAATGTCGTACCCTTAGCGCTGCAGGATAAAATGAGTACGACATGATCGCCTCGAATCTCGACAGCTTCGCAAAGATAATGCTCACGAATAATTTCTTGAGCAATATTAATAATGGCGAAATTATACAGCTTTTTCGAAGCGCCAGTGATGCTGTTGTCATAGGCAGCAAAGTGGTCGATCTTCAACACGCAGACAAGCAGCTCATCTTCGACGGAAATGTTTAAATCGTGTTTTTCAATGAGATGCTGCATATCATGATCGGAGAAAAGCTGACTGTCCGATAAAAATCGGCGGATATAATATTTGCTCACGATTTGCTCGGAGCTAATTTCACTCAGCTTCTCTGACAGCCTCATATAATTATCGCTCATCAGGAGCAGCTCATCGCTTACGCCGGAAGCACTTTGTTTCTCACCTTGAAGATGAGGACGAATTCGCTTCAGCATATTTTCAATCGGATTATACAGCTTGTAAGAGAGCCCTACCGACAATCCGATCGCGAGCAGCAGGAACAATGCTGACAAAAGCAGCGATTGATTCCGTGTCTGGTTCACCTCGCCCATCAGCTTGTCATAGGACTGGATATAGAGGATGGTCCAAGCGCCGAGACCGTCTTCCATGTAGGTGACCATTTCCTTTTTCCCTGAAAGCTTGCCGATAAAGAACCCTGCGGAATGGCTTTCATTTGTTTTGTGAGCAAGGACAAGCTCATTCACCTTCGCTTGATCTTGTGAAGCAGTGAATGGTGCACTCGGATCGGAGGATAAAAGCTTTCCGTTTTGCGTTTGAATATATATCAATCCCTGATCTCGATCACTAGCGACATTCATTTTTTGCAGGCTGTCGAATACCCAATCTGATTTAATAAACAATATGATAGCTGAATTATTTTTTGTAAACGGTTTCAAGGAATCGGTGACTATAAACGCAAAAGTATCGATTAGACCATCATTTTGCTCAAGGCTCATCGGAATTAAACGATTGGTTGGCTGTGGCTGTTTCGGGTCCAGCAGCATACTCCTGATACGCTGATCTGTAATGCCGCCATCAAGCAGCAGGCTGCTGCTTGTGCCGTATAGCTTGGATTGTGATTTGTTATAAATGACCATGGAGTGCAGAAAGGAGGAGCTCTCCATGATATTGGACATTTGTCTATGGCCGCGAATCAGGTCCATTTTTGGCAAGTCATCGTTGAACATAAGCGGAATTAGAAAGTGATCGCGATATACAAAGTTCGATAGCCTCGTAATAATATCGTTCATGTAGGAAAGATTGTACTGAATTTGCGAGAGTACCTTTAAATTGGACTGTTCTTGAATGTTCTTAACCGATTTTTCAAGAATGTACGTGTTGGTTATCGAAGATGYAACAAGCACAATGACCATCGTAGCCATAATGGAGAACATGACTCGCTGCAAATATTTTTTGGATTTGTAAAATCCGAATACTTTCATCCGATCCAAGCCTCCCTATTATGATCCTGATTATTTGGGTCCGATTTTCTCGAACTCGATATCGCTCCACCCTAGCTGATAAGCAGGCGAGCTTGAATGCAGGCGGTAATCGCCATCCTTAGCACACTGGAACAGTGGCTCCCCGTGAATGGTATGTTTATCGTATTTGCCTTGAGCGAGCAATCGCCACTGCTCCCAGCTGTACTCCTGTCTTCCAAGGGCATCATCTCCGCTTGCGAGGAGTGGGAGACTACCTGCTATTATGCATGGTTTATTGTTCATCCAATAAAGATTACGGTCGGAGGAGCTGAACCGTTCATCGCTATAATTAACAAAATAATATAAATATCCTGAATTGTATATGATATTGCTGCATATTTCGATATGCTTGTTTTCTTCATCAGCCATTTCCTGAGAGCCGATTGCCGAGATCGCATCAGGATTAGCAACAAGCAGATTGTTTTTTATGCGATTGCCGATTCCTTTCGAGAAAATAAGCATCCACAGCTTGCCTTCGCCAGTGCTGTAAAGAGAGGTGATTATGTTGTTCGTAACTGTAAAATCATCGGCTGCATCATCCAAATAAATGCCAAACCCAAAAGAAAAATGAATGCCGTTGTCATGGAGATAGTTGCTATGAATGACATTGCCTCTCCCAACACCCCATGCTTCAATCAAACCTCCATCTTGACTGTCTGTCATCACTTTAGAGATATCATTATAAGCAATAAAGTTGCTTCTGCTGTGAAGGAAATCCCAATGATTTTCCCAAGTGACGGGAATTCCGTAAAGTTTAGAGGGCATCGTTTTATGGCGAAGACCCTTCAAGGAAATGCCGTATCTTGGCATGTTGGCAATCAAATTGTTCGTAATCTCATTGTTTCCGCTCTGGTAGAGCAGGATGCCGCAGCCATGTCCAACGAGCTCGCCGCCATGCTCGATCCGATTGTTCTTAATCTTGTGATAACTATTTGTATAAGAGGCTAAAGGGCTTGTGAATGGACCAGTTCCCGGTGCAAAACCATTCAAACTAATGCCGATGTAGCCGAAATGTTGGATGTCATTGCTATCTATCGTTATGTCATATGTGTAGTGGTCCAAATAAATGCCGCAGCTTCCGGACTGTTCCAGCTTACAGGAGGTAACTTGGATATGCCTCGCATGGTTGATATAGATTAAGCCCTCGCGGTGTTCGGCTTGCTCGACATTATCATCCATCATGCGATATTCGCGAAAAAAATCGGTGCACGCAAAAGTCAGTCCTGTAAAGCTAATATTTTGCACGGGTTCATGCGGGCTTTCCCCGTTAATTTCAAGCAGACGTTTAATTGTTGGCGCAATGATAGTCTGTTCATTTGGATCTGACACGTCATCGGAAACATAGTAGTAAAGCGTGCTAGAGGCCTTATCAAGATGAAATTGACCAGGCGCTTGGAGGAAGTCGAGCGAACCTTGTATATAGTACCTCGAACCTGCTCCAATGGGCCATGTGGCGTCACTTTCGAATAGCAATTGCTGGCGCTCTGCATGATTGGAGGCGACTGGCTTTGTTTCCGTGAACCAATTCCATTCTCCCTCACCTGGCCAGACGAAAAGCTGAGTCCCTGTCAAATCATAATGAGAGGGCAAGTCTTCGCTGCGATAGTGAATGCCTTGTTTATTATTCTGTTCATCATCATGAACAGAGGGCATCTCGGTCTCAAAATAACCAGTGGCTGGAAGCCGAGCTTGATGAATTCGATGTCCGTCAGCATAAAGGGTATGGAAGTGCATGCCGCACTCCAGCTTAGCGATCCAAACCTTTCCTTTATATGGCGTCCAACCTGTAATTTGTTTGCCGCCAGCAATTGTGGCTCTCTCACCCGGATAGCTGGTGTACTGAACATGGCAGCGGTCTCTGCTGGAATCTCTATTATCAAAACGAAGCGGGGCATCTAGTTCATAAAGGCCACCTCGCAGAAAAATCGAAATGTCATGACTCATTCCGTTTTTGATTTGTTTACGTACTTCTTCCTGCGCTCTCTGTATCGTCAGGAATGGATCATCCAAGCTTCCGATTGCGTTATCGTTACCATTTGGTGCTACATAATAATTGGTAATCATTTTTTTAAGACCCCCTTGTAGGAACTGTACAATATAGTTATAAAACCGAAGTCCTATTTGTTGCAAGGGCTTTCAAATAAAGTACACTTAATCGTTTTTTTCACAGTAGACTGCTGTCAAATCCCGTGTTAACTTAACCTTCGATCGATCGCAAAAGAGGATCATGGCCATTGCAGTGAAGCTTTTGAATGGAGGAGAAGGCGATGACATTAATAGAAAGAAGCAGAGAAAGCTTTGATGAAAACTGGTTTTTTCATAAAGGTGATATTCACATTCCTTATGCAGTTAAAGGCGGAATGACAGGCGGCCTAACGGATTGCGCCAAGCGGGAGGAAGGGGAATGGCTGGATATTGCCTATGTAGATAAGGAGGCGCAGCAGGCTCAAGAGGGCTGGGAAGCAGTTCGCTTACCGCATGATTGGTGCCCAGATGGATCTTTTATAAATGACCCTTCAATGGGCTCGCGAGCAGGCAGTCATGGCTACTTGTATACGGGCGTTGGTTTTTATCGCAAAATGTTTACTATTCCAGCTGATCAGCTGGGCAGAAAAATATCCTTATGCTTCGATGGCGTTACAGGCAGGAGCACCGTATGGGTAAACGGGCATTTGATCGGTGAACGCTTTGGCGGCTATACGAGCTTTGTTTACGATATTACCGATGTACTTCGGTATGGCTCAGAAGGAGACAACATCGTACTCGTGAAGGTAGATGCAACTGATTATGAGGGCTGGTGGTATGAAGGCAGCGGCATTTACCGCCATGTATGGCTGCAATCGACGGATTCGCTCCATGTTGCTCAGTGGGGGACGTTCATTACGGCAACAGAAGTTTCCGAAAGTCATGCAGCAGTCAAAATAGAAACGAAAGTATTGAACGAATCTGCTTCAAATCGAGCTTTTGAACTGATTACCGTTATGACAGAGCGAGCAGGTGGGCGCAAGGTTGCCGAGCAAGCTGTTCGATCAAGTGTAGACGGCTTGGATGAAATAACGGTTGAGCAGAAGCTTACGATAACAGAGCCTGAACTTTGGTCTCCAGAGCACCCTTACCTCTATGCAGCTGTTACGGAGCTGTATGAAAATGGGGTGTTGATTGACCAATTCCATACCAGCTTCGGGGTTCGCACGATACATTTTGATGCTGAACGAGGATTTTTGCTAAATGGAAATGTCTATCCGATCAAAGGCACCTGTAATCATCAGGACTTCGCCGGCGTCGGCGTTGCCATGCCGAGAGCGCTGATTGCGTATAAGCTGAGCCTACTAAAGGAAATGGGCTGCAATGCATATCGAAGCGCCCATCATCCCCCGTCGCCTGAGCTGCTAGAACTTTGTGATGAGCTTGGCTTGCTCGTCATGGACGAGAATCGGAAGCTCGACAGCAGCTCACGAGGCATGGACGAATTAAAAAGCATGATTTTGCGTGACCGCAACCATCCATCGGTTATTTTATGGAGCTTGGAGAATGAAGAGGTTCTGGAAGGAACCGTTATGGGCGCTCGCATCTTGAAATCAATGACAGAGCTTTCACATAAGCTCGATCCGACCAGACCGACGATGGCTGCGATGAATCATGGCTGGAGCAGCGGCGGATATGCGGACGCTGTCGACATTGTGGGCTATAATTACGGCCACAGAGGTGCAGATGTAGATGGACGTAGAAAATATCCGAACCGCCTTATAATCGGGAGCGAATCATCAAGCTATACGACGACGAGAGGCATCTACGTAGATGATCCGAACAAGGGGTACTGCTCATCTCATGGTACGAACATTCCATCATGGGGCTGCAGTCCTGAGAAATCGTGGTCCGATGTGATGGAACATCCTTATTTGACTGGCATATTCGTATGGACGGGCTTTGATTACAAAGGTGAACCTACGCCGTATGAGTGGCCTTGCATTAGCTCACATTTTGGCATGATGGATACCTGCGGGTTTCCGAAGGATGTTTATTATCTCATGCAAGCATTATGGACCGAAGAGCCGCTCGTTCATTTGCTTCCGCATTGGAATTGGCCGGAGCTAATCGGACAGACGATTCGAGTGACGGCATATACCAACTGCGATTCGATTGAACTATTTTTAAATGGCCGCTCGCTTGGTGAACGGATTGTTAAGCCGCACAGAAGTATGGACTTTGATATCGCCTATGAACCCGGTGAGCTTGAGGCAGTCGGTAAAATAGGCGGGGTTATAGCAGCAGAGGGTAAGCGAGTTACAACAGGTAAACCACATGCGATTCGGCTTGAGCCTAATCGAACAGCTATACAAGCTGATGGTCTGGATGTTGTTGCTGTCCGGGTAAGCATAGTGGATGAGAACGGAAATGTCGTGCCTTACGCAGACTCTCATGTAGATTTCTATATGGAAGGATCAGGTGCGCTGATCGGTGTAGGCAATGGCAATCCAAGCAGCCATGAATCAGATAAAGCAAGCAGCAGAAGAGCATTTAACGGCCTCGCCCTCGCGCTATTGCAAGCAGGAGCGGATGCGGGCAGCATAACGCTGAAGGCTATCTCCGCCGGGCTGCAGTCTGCAGATACAATCATTGAGGTTAGCTAGTCACTAAACTAGTCAGATCTTAATTGTAAGAGAGCGAGAGAAGGAGGGAGGCCAGATGTCAAATATGGGATTACCACTGGAATTGGATGACCTAAAGCTTACAGGCCATATCACAAGGTACAGCAATGCAGAACCGCTTGAAGATTGTGATGTTGTATGGAACGGGGGGAAAGGAAAAGCTGCAACTGCAGCTGGAGCGGAATGGATAGTAAAGCTCGAAACGAAAGGGTTTATTGACCATTCAGCGGGGCTGGAGCTTAATGCTGAGTTCCAATCGGTCGGTTATTCAGAGCAGTCGGCTGTGTCACTAGCGTTTCACTATAGCAAATGGTCGGAGAAAAACTATGTACTTGTACCTGGTGCTGTATATGCCGGCAATCGATTTGGCGTGCGTGAGCTTCCTTATGCCCCATGCTGGAGTAAGCTTAGCGACCAAGGTCCTGAAGTACCAACGCTGATTACGGATGTACCGCGGTTATCGATAGACGCAGGCAACCATTCAGCCTTTCATTTGCTGACGGGCGATGCAGCTGTGCCTGCTGTTGGCATTGCAGATGAAAGCTCGGGCATAGGCTGGTTGTTTATAACAGAACAAGCGACTGCACTTGGGAATACTTCGATGCATGTCGAGGAGAGTGAAGATCGTAGGGCTGCTAAGATTTCATTTCAAGCGCCCGGCGTTAGAGCTAAGCTGAAATATGAAATGGCGACAACGAAAGTGCCGAGCACAGATAAGGGGTATGATTTCAAGCCGGGAGATAAAGTGACGCTGAGATTTCGGGTATATCGTTTCCCATGCACACGAATTAACGAGTTATTTCATTATTTTGCGATTGTAAGGCAGAGTGGTCAGCCTAAGACAACTCTAGCTGCTAGCTTGCCTTTCTCCGCTGCTTGGGAAATTCAAGAGCGGAAATACAATGCGATGAATTGGAATGATCAGCTCAGTTATTATGCGGTAGGGACGATCGATATGAAGCATCAGGATTGGCAAATCGGCTGGGTTGGCGGCGGCATGTCAAGCTATGCGCTGCTGCTTGAAGGCAATGGGCTTTCGGTGCAGCGTGCGTTAAGCACGCTTTCGTTTATGTTCAGCAGTCAGACCGAGTCAGGATTCTTTCATGGCGTATGCTACAAGGGGCAATGGTACGGCGATGAGTTCAACGACGACCCGAATCGGAACGCTCCCGAGCAGTGGCATATTTTACGCAAGAGTGCGGATGCTTTGTATTTTATGATGAAACATTTCATTGCTTTGAAGCATATTCGACCTGAATTCGTTATACCTGAGCCGTGGATTGAAGGTGCAAAGCGGCTTGCCGATGCGTTTGTTAGACTGTGGAATAATTATGGCCAATTCGGCCAATGGGTCCATACCGGTACAGGAGATATTCTAGTTGGCGGTTCAGCGGGTGCAGGCATAGCCCCAGCGGGACTCGCTCTATGCGGTGCTTATTTTGGAGAGGAAGCTTATATTGAAGCAGCTAAACAATCGGCGGACCATTTCTACAACGAGTTTACCTTACAGGGTATTACAACAGGTGGACCAGGCGAAATATTGCAATGTCCGGACAGCGAATCTGCTTTTGCTCTGCTCGAGTCCTATATCGTTCTTTATGAAGAGATCGGCGACCGCATATGGCTCTCGCGTGCGGAGGAAGCGGCTTTGCAGTGTATGACCTGGTGCGTTTCCTATGACTATCAGTTTCCGGCAGGATCAACCTTTGAGAAGCTTGGCATACGAACGACGGGTTCGGTTATTGCCAATGTTCAGAACAAGCATAGCGCCCCAGGAATATGTACTTTATCCGGCGATTCATTGTTCAAGCTATACCGTGCTACGGGAAATGAGCAGTATATAGAGCTGCTAAGAGAGATTGCTGGGAACTTGCCGCAATACTTATCGCGTGAGGAACGGCCGGTTAAAGGCTGGGATGGATTGAACATGCCGCCTGGTTATATGAGTGAGCGAGTAAACATGAGCGATTGGGAGGGAGCAGCCTGCGTCGGCGAGGTTATTCCTTATTCCTGCTGGTGCGAGGTAGCGTTAATGTTATCCTATACAGAGCTTCCGGGCATTTATGTAAATAAGAAGACAGAACTGGTTATCGTAATCGATCAGGTAGATTGCCGCCTTCAGAGAAGTGTGGATGGCCGTTTATTGCTAACCATAATCAATAATACAAACTACCCCGCGCGGGTAAAGCTATTCGTTGAGGAAGAGGATGCTAGTTTCAATCCTTTAGGACAATGCGCTTCCATCTCGTGGCCGCGAATCAAGTTAAATGCAGGCGAAACGATTCAAATGCCGCTGTAAAAATACAAATAGATCCCATCCCTATAGAAAGGGGTGGGATTTTTTCGAAATGAGCTTCTATGATCTATTCCTCTCATTCCTAGTTAATCCAGTAAACCGTAAATAATATAGTCATCTTTTGCAAGGATTATGTTATTGTACAGTTTTTTTCGTGAAGTAGATTTGACATGATAGTTGTAGAGAGAGGCAGGAGTGATACTTTGCTGTTCCATAGACAAAGGAAGGGAGGATCGTTAATGACATTAGGTCGATAGTAAGGAAGCCGCTTCACATTTGATTAAAGAGAGGATGTAAGAAGATGACCTTAAAATCAATGAAAGCTAAGCTGCTAGGTGTTTCCTTGTCTATTGCGTTGATGCTGCCGTTTGTTCCAGTACCAGAAGCATTTGCTGCAAACCTAAATGTAACCGCTTACGGCGCGAATGGAGCGGATGGCGCAGACGATAAAACGGCGTTCCAAAATGCGATTAACGCTGCAGTCTCTGGTGATACCGTTTATATTCCAGCAGGGACTTATTATTTGAGCGGAACGGTTACTGGGAAATCAGGTGTTCATATTAAAGGAGAAAGCCGCGATACGACAATAATTAAGTCAACCTCGACAGGGCAAGAACGAATGTTCAGCTTTTATAATCTATCCAATGTACAAATATCTAACCTGACACTCGATGGCAACAGCAATAATACGATTTTGTCAGCGGTTGTTTCTGAGGGCGGCAGCAACAATAAGATGAGTCAATTACGCGTAAAGGATTTTACAGCCTCTGCGGGGTTTGGACCGTTTGCGCTGTATGCAATCGGCTCTCAAAATATTGAGATTAGCGACAATATTATCACAAATATTGGCGTTAACTCCGCTTGGGGCGGTGCGGTAAGAGCAGGCTGGGGCTCGAACGGCGCTCAAATTTTGAATAATACGATTCAAGATACGGGGCGAGGAGGCATTTTTGCTAATGACGGCTGTCAATACGTAGTCGTCCGAGGCAACAATATTACAGGAACGGGCCATCATACGGAGGGATTAGGCATCGAGCTTCACACCGATTGTGATTATTCCTTAATTGAGAACAACCAGGTTGACCACTGGATCAGCGCTGTGCGCTCCAAGTATATCGCAGTCCGCAATAATGTCGTTAAGGCTACAGACGGCTCTGTGGGGAATATGGGCCTTGAGGTGATGGTTGAGCATGGCGTAACGACAGGCAATCTTGTTGATGGAGGCCAGCAGGTCGGAATGCAGCAGTCGCCTGGAACGGGGTATCAATATTGGGGCTACAATACGATTCAAAATATAGTCATGTGGGGAATGCAGCTGCAAGGAGAGGGTACCGGCCAAACGGAGCAATATCAATATTTTTACAAAAATACATTTAAGGACGGTCCGCGCGACAACCCGCAAGCCGCTTATTCGGGTTATGGCGGCAATGCCGTTCGTATCCATGGCAATTCACAGAATCTGACGTTCGACAGCAATCAGATCATCAACAACGGTCGCAAGGGGATCGAGATTACAACCGCATCAGGCATCGACCGTTTGAGCTTCATCAATAATGTAATTACAGGCAATACAGGTGAATCCATTGATCAGTATCCTGCTAGTGCAGCGAATTTGGAGTGGAGCGGCAACACCGTTAGCGGTAACGGCACGAATACGCAGCTGACAAGCCGCGGATTCTCGAATCCGAAGCCGGTGGCAAACTTTACTTCACCGGCTGTTGTTCAATTAGGCACACCAATAACGTTTACAAACAGCTCAACAGATAATGGCTCCATTTCTGAACATTTATGGGATTTCGGAGAAGGTGTACCAAGCACAACGGTAAGCCCTACCTATACGTATCAGAAAGCAGGTACCTACCGTGTTACACTCGTAGTTTGGGACAATGAAGGAAGAGCCAGCTTGAAGGAGCAAACAGTTATTGTAAATGCCGGACCGCCAGTTACACATGCGCCTAGCGCTCCAACAAACCTTGCGTCGCCTTCAAAGACAGACGTATCCGTGAACCTCACATGGTCACCATCCACGGATAATGTAGGTGTAAGCGGCTATGAGATTTATCGAGGCGGTACACTCGCAGGAACAACAACTGGCGCTGGAAGTACAGCATTCTCTGCCACAGGTCTTTCTCCAAGCACAGCCTATAGCTTCACGGTCAAAGCGAAGGATGCTGCAAACAATTTGTCGGCGGCAAGCAACACGCTGAACGTGACAACGAATGCTCCTGATACGACTGCGCCTACGGTGCCAGCCAATTTGGCTTCTCCGTCCCATACGGATGTCAGCGTCAGCTTGACCTGGTCACCTTCAAGTGACAATGTGGCTGTTACAGGATACGAAGTTTACCGCGGCGGCGTATTGGCAGGAACAACTGCTGGTGTCAGTTCGACAAGTTTAACGGTAACAGGATTGACGCCTAGCACAGCATACAGCTTTACCGTTAAAGCGAAGGACGGAGCGGGCAATCGATCTGCGGCGAGCAATGCGGTCAATGTAACGACTAACGCTCCGGCAGTCAATACGTATATTAGCGACCTGACGTGGGCATCAGCTACAACGGGCTGGGGCAATGTACAGAAGGATAAAAGCAATGAACAGCGCACGATTACTTTAAATGGCACGACATATGCCAAAGGAATCGGTACTCATGCAATCTCTGAAATCACTTATAACTTAAATGGCGGCTACTATCGGTTCCTATCCGATGTCGGAGTAGATGACGAGGTACAGGCTGTGAACAACGGCACGGTTACTTTTGAGGTATGGACGGATGGGGTTAAGGCCTATGACAGCGGGGTTATGAATGCCAATACAGCGACAAAAAGTATTGATCTTGATGTTACGGGTGTAAACGTGCTCAAGCTTGTTGTCGGTGATGCTGGTGACGGAATCGGCTATGATCACGCAGATTGGGCCAATGCACGACTTGCTTCAGCATCTGGCGGCCAAAATCCAAATCCAGGGGATACCGTATCACCTAGCGCGCCAGCTAATCTAGCATCGCCAAGCAAAACAGATACAAGCGTTAATCTAACTTGGAGCGCATCGACAGATAATGTGGGTGTAACAGGCTACAATATCTATAATGGAAGCAATCTGTCAGGTACGACAACAGGATCAAATGCGACTTCATTTACAGTGACCGGTTTAACGGCGAGCACAGCTTACAGCTTCACGGTGAAAGCCAAAGATGCTGCAAACAATATTTCCGCCGCAAGCAATGCCCTTAACGTTACGACAAATGCGGCACCTGGCGGAGGAACCGGCACTGGAAATGGTTTGCTCGGGCAATACTTTGCTGGCGATTTTGGCAGTCTTGAGCTTGAGCGGGTAGATGCAGTTATTGACTTCGATTGGGGCGGCGATCGACCTACCGTAAATGTGCCGGGAGAGTGGTTCAYGGCACGGTGGACTGGCAAAGTACAGCCTCAATACACCGAAACCTATACCTTTTATACCCATACGGACGATGGGGTTCGCTTGTGGGTAAATGGCCAGCAGCTGATTAACCAGTGGCAGTCGATGAACGGTGAGCTCAGCGCGACTATATCATTAACAGCGGGAGTTAAGTACGATATTAAGATGGAATATTTAGAAAATGGCGGGAATGCGCATGCCCGGTTGTCTTGGTCAAGCCCTTCGCAGGCGAAGCAAATTGTTCCTAATGCGCGGTTATTTTTAAACTGAGTAAAATGATTTCTAAAGCATGAGAAAAAGCCGTTGTATCGTTGCTGGATGCAACAACACAACGGCTTTTCAATGTTCTCCCTTAGTGGAATCGCYATTTAATTGTTCTGCCTTTTGTTTTTTGCCTTTATTGGTCAATAATCCAGCTGCGATTGTAAGAATAATGACTACGATAACAAAGGACCAGAAGAGGAGTTGATTCTCGAAAAATGCTTTAAACGATTTTTCATGTGTAATCATCTTCGCAGCGGTATATGCAAGAACCGCTGAGCCTAGATAAACGATCCAATTATAGCGATTGATTAGTTTGATGAATATCGTACTGCCCCATACAACGACTGGTACGCTGATGAGAAGCCCAAGAATAACGAGCAAAGTGTTCCCGTGGGCTGCGCCTGCAACTGCGATTACGTTGTCAAGTCCCATGGCCGCATCGGCAATAATGATTGTACGTATCGACTGCCAAAGGGTATTGCCAGATTTGATGCCATCATGTGCATCATCCTGTACGAGAAGCTTGTATGCGATCCATACAAGGAGAAGTCCCCCAACAAGATTAAGCCAAGGAACGTTTAGAAGCTGAACAACAAGCAAGGTGGCAATGATTCGTATGCTAATCGCTCCAACCGTTCCCCATATAACGGCTTTCTTCTGCTGTTCCTTAGGTAGGTTTCGTGCTGCCATCCCAATCACAATGGCGTTGTCACCGGCCAATATAAGGTCGATAAAAACGATGGTCAGCAGGGCGGAGAAAAACTCGACAGAGAATAGTTCCATAAGTCATTTCCACCTTCCATAAAAAGGAATATCTTGAAGTCTACAATAAATACGCTGCGCAGTGAAGAGGGATTCAAAAATTTTTATGGACATATTCCTCACAGCTTGTTCATACAGCTGATTAGAGGGGGTATGTAACTTGGACAGCCTTATTATATTTATCGAAATCGTCTTGATTAATGTATTGCTTAGCGGAGATAACGCCATTGTGATTGCAATGGCTAGCGGCCAACTGCCGCCAGAGCAGCGTAAACGGGCTGTATGGTGGGGTGCAATGGCTGCTGTAGGCTTAAGATGCGTGTTGACCGTCGTTGCGATTAAACTGCTTCAGGTGCCTTTTTTACAAGCCGTAGGAGCTTTGCTATTGTTCTACATAGCGGTTAAGCTGCTTGCAGAGGCAGGCGGCAATCAGGATATGCATACGGTGAAAAAAGCAAAAACGATTGGTCAAGCGATATGGACAATTGTTGTAGCCGATTTCGTTATGAGTCTTGATAATGTTCTCGCTATTGCAGCGGTAGCAGATGGAGATATTGTACTTATTTTGCTCGGAATTGCGCTCAGCATACCTATGATTATTTGGGGAAGCCAAATGCTGGGAACGCTCCTTCAAAAATTTCCTGCTCTTTCCTATATTGGGGCAGCTTTACTCGCTTATGCGGCAGGTGGAATGCTAATGCATGACCCTGGCATGAATGATTTGCTGTTTCATGGGTCAAAAACGCTTGCTGAAGCCATTCCTTTGCTGTGTGTTCCGCTTGTCATTGTACTCGCAATTGTCAAAAAAAAGGCTGTTTTATAAGGATTATGACTCGCTCCGTTCACGCAAAATAATGCGGGACGGTTTTTTTTTTGTTAAGACCCTCGCAACGTACTGGTATTTTTGCCTCAGTTCCTATAAACTAATATAGATAAAAACTGTCGTCTTTCGTCAACATATGCGAAAGGCGCTGTAAGGAGCGGAACGCGAATGCCTAATAACAAATATTCCGCTGGAATCATTTTGCTGTTAGCCGGGGTCGTTATTTTGTTGGGCAAGTTAGGTGTATTCAGCTTTCTGGGCGCAATCTTCTGGCCGCTGCTCGTCTTAATTCCCGGCGTGCTTCTGCATGTTCTCTACTTCGGCAGATTAGTTCCGGCGGTCGTGCTCGTCCCAGGCGGAATGCTCGTCGTATATGCCCTGCTGTTTGTCGTTTGCAACCTTTTTGGATGGGATAGTATGAAATATTTGTGGCCGCTGTTTATCTTTGGAGTGGCAGCTGGTCTTTACGAATATTATTTGTTCGGTTCATCCAGACCGCGTGTTGTACTCACGGCATCGATTGCGCTTGCTGCCGCATCGGCTGTGTTTGTCATTCTTGTGCTTTTGTGGAGCTGGGGGATTTATGCGATTGCTGTTGCGTTAATTGCAGCAGGTGTTTGGATGATGCTAAGCAAACGCAAGCGTTGGTAAAAGATTTAAATAAAAAACAATTGGAGTGGATTACAAGTTATGCAAGCAAGAGAGAATTTACGGAATATCGCAATTATTGCCCACGTTGACCATGGTAAAACGACATTGGTTGACAAACTGCTACAACAATCAGGCACGTTTCGCGACCATGAAGCAGTGCAAGAGCGCGCAATGGACTCAAATGACATTGAGCGTGAACGCGGTATTACGATTTTGGCAAAAAACACAGCAATCAATTACAAAGACTATTTGATCAACATTGTTGATACACCTGGACATGCTGATTTCGGCGGCGAAGTTGAGCGTATCATGAAAATGGTTGACGGCGTTCTTTTGGTTGTTGATGCATTTGAAGGCTGTATGCCGCAAACGAAATTCGTTTTGCGCAAAGCGCTTGAGTCAAACCAAACGCCAATCGTTGTAGTTAACAAAATTGACCGTCCAAATGCAAGACCTCAAGAAGTTGTAGATGAGGTTCTTGACCTGTTTATTGAACTTGGTGCAAATGACGCTCAACTTGAGTTCCCAGTTGTTTATGCTTCTGCATTGATGGGTACTTCAAGTCTTGACCCAGAAAAACAAGATGAGAACATGGAAGCACTTTACGAAACAATCGTAAGCAACATCCCGTCCCCAACTGAAGATACAGAACAGCCATTGCAATTCCTTGTAACTTTGCTTGATTACAACGAATACCTTGGCCGTATTGCCATCGGTCGTGTTAACCGCGGCATGATTAAACAAGGTCAAACCGTTGCCGTTATGACTCGTGAAGGCGGAGTTAAGCAAGCAAGAATTGAGAAACTGTTTGGTTTCGTTGGTTTGAAACGTGTTGAGATCGAAGAAGCAGGAGCGGGCGATATCGTTGCGATTGCTGGTATTCGTGAAATCAACATCGGAGAAACCATTGCAGATCCACAAAATCCAGAAGCGTTGCCGGTTCTAAAAATCGATGAGCCAACACTTCAAATGACTTTCCTCGTTAATAACAGCCCGTTTGCAGGCCGTGAAGGAAAATGGGTAACTTCCCGTAAACTTCGTGAGCGTCTATTCAAAGAGCTTGAGACAGACGTAGCACTTCGCGTTGACGAAACAGACAGCCCGGATGCTTTTGTCGTTTCAGGTCGCGGTGAGCTTCACCTTGGTATTCTTATCGAGAACATGCGTCGTGAAGGATTCGAGCTTCAAGTATCCAAACCGGAAGTTATCATTAAGGAAATCGATGGTTCGAAAGTAGAGCCTTACGAGCGTCTTCTTATTGATTTGCCTGAAGAGAGCATGGGCGCAGTAATGGAGAGCCTAGGAACTCGTAAAGCAGAAATGATCAACATGATCAACAACGGCAACGGCCAAGTGCGTCTAGAATTCAAAATCCCTGCTCGCGGCTTGATTGGTTACCGTACACAATTTTTGACGTTGACACGCGGCTACGGCATTATGAACAACGCTTTTGACAGCTATGGACCTCTAGCTGGCGCTGGTGTAGGCGGCCGTCGCCAAGGTGTTCTTGTTGCAAGTGAAAATGGTGTATCGACATTCTACGGCATGATGGGCGTAGAGGATCGCGGTATTCAGTTCTTGGAGCCAGGTACAGAAATTTATGAAGGTATGATCGTTGGCGAGCACACTCGCGAGAACGACATCATCGTAAACATCTGTAAAGTAAAACAACTGAACAACATCCGTTCAGCAGGTAAAGACGATACCGTAACATTGAAGAGCCCGCGTCTATTCTCACTTGAGCAAGCGCTTGAGTACTTGAATGATGATGAGTATTGTGAAATTACACCGAAGACGATTCGTCTTCGTAAGAAAATTTTGAACAAAAGCGAGCGCGAACGTGCGGACAAAAACCGTAAAAATGCGCAAGCAAGCGTGTAAGATTAGTTTTCTAAATGAACGTAAGGTTTTGCTCTGCAAAGCCTTACGTTTTCTTTAAAATATAAGTGGGATTATAAGTTGCTTAACTTATAATCCCACTTATATTTCACAGTGTTATGCGTACTGTGCAACTAAAGCACGGCGAAAGCCGTTTACAATGAATGAGGGAGGAATACGATATGCAAGCATGGTTAAGCGATCATAAGCTAGTCTCTTATTTAATCATTCTGGGTTTTACGATATACATATTCAATAAAGTATTTCGTGCACAGCAGAAGCTTCCGTTATTTAAAGAAATTTTAGTGTATGCATTGATTGCCTTCGGCTCTTTCGTTCTAATGATTTTGCAGGTGGACAAGCTGCCAATCATTCAATGTATGGGAGTAGCCGTTCTTATGATGCTTATGCTCCGTGGTCGTCAATTGTACGACAAATGGAAGGGCAACAAACCAAATGACAGTCAATCTCCAAATGCGGAATCCGGCAAATGAAGTTCGAGGACGCACTATTCAACTGGCTTCAAATCAAGCTGGTTGCTGATGCTCGTCCCGATGACAATGCAGCATTTGAGACACTATCGTTTTTTGAGCAAATATTGACGGAGGATCATGGGTTGACGGAATTTGTAATTACGAAGACCGATGATACGATGGTTCATGTGAAATACGAGAAGGATGGCCGTACCAAACTTCAGCTTTATCCTCGTGAGCTGGGTGAACAGCTCTTGACGGATATTGAATCCAATCCCAAATACAACTGAACTTGAAGGTGGATCATATGAGTAAAGGATCAACAGCATTACCACCAAGAACGGGCTCTCGTCCACCAGCAAAACCAAAAAAGCAGAAGCCGCGAAAAAAACGCTCGGCAATGAAAATCTTTTTCACATTGCTATTTTCAATACTTTTGATCGTAGCAGCGGGTTTAACTTATTTGGTCTTGCAAGCGGATAAAGCCATTGATGAAATTTCATCGCCAGTTGATGAAGAGGTTGTTATACCGCCTGGAGAAGCTGTAAATGAGAAGGCAGTTGCCATGCTTCTGATGGGGATCGATGCTCGTGCTCATGGAGGAGGTTTGAATACAGACGTTATGATGGTCGCTGTATTTAATCCGAATTCGAAGAGCGCTACTATCGTTACCATTCCTCGGGATACTAACATTGATATCGAAGGATATCGAGCTCGCAAAGCCAATAGCTTTTATGCTGATTTCTATATGAATGCGCTCAATAAGAAGAAATTAAGCAAAGAAGCAGCTTATGCGGATGCGAAGCAAGAAGTGCGCAACGTCATGAGCAAGCTGTTCGACATCGACATTAAATACTCTGCAGTCATTAACTTCCAAGGATTTGCTGATGTTGTTGATGCGCTTGGCGGCGTGTCAGTGGATGTTGATAAGCGTATGAAATACAAGGACTCTGCTGATGGAACAAATATCGACTTGGAACCAGGCGTTCAAACGCTAAGCGGTGAGAAAGCACTTGACTTTGTTCGTTACCGGAAATCAAATAATGGGAAAAACATGTCAAGCGACTTCGAGCGCAACGCAAGGCAAAGCCAAGTTATCGGAGCACTAACGGACAAGATGAAATCATTTGACGGCGTTACGAAGATTGGATCAGTCATGCAAGCAGTCGGCAAAAACTTGACGCTGGATATGCCTTCCAAAGAAATAAAAAATATGATGACGACTTATTTGGGTTTAAGCCGCAATGATATTACATTCATCCCTCTTGAAGGAACTTGGAGAAGTCCTTATGTTTATATGGACGAAGAGAAGCTGAAGGAAGCTCGGGCTGCACTCCAAGCAAAAATGGCTGAATAACCGTAGACTGTAGCTAATATTATAGCTATAATAAATCTACAGAGGCCATTTTTGAAATCTGTTCAGAAGGAGGTCATGCGAATGACCAATACCGTATCCTTAGTATCCGAGCTACCGATCGAAGTTTTGCATAAGCAATCTATCGTTCTAATGCACAGAATTGATGCGGTTTCTGACGGACTGGCCTTGAACTTTTCTGGTGGGCTGAGTGCGAACGACGATGTCGTAAGCTTGTCCACTACCCTTGCGTGCGAGGAACCGAATATGAATATTGCTGCGAACACCTTTGTTGTACAGGTTCTCGCAGCTGTGAAGAAAGCCTAGTGATAGCTCACTAGGCTTTTTGTGTCTTCAGGGATGCCTTTACAATTTCTTATTCATTTTTGGAGCTTGTTTTTCGAGTTCCTGAGGGATGACATCACGCGGCATTTGTGGAATTACTCTGCCGATAATATCGGCCATCTCCTCGGCAAAGCCGGATATCGGTTTGCCACGTCTAATATCGGCGCCGATTTCATTGATTCTCTGGGACATATCGATATCTGCAGTCACGAGTGCATCTATACCGTATGGATCTTTACGGAATGCTTCGGCTACGGCATATTTGATTGTACCGACTCTAGAACGCTCCATCTTGGCGTCTACATCGATGCCAACAATTGCAGTATTCCCGAACACGACACAGTGCGCGTTCGTAACTCCGTCAATTCCTTTGGCCAACTGCTCCAGATGTACCGCAACCTGTTCCGAGTTTTTAATTTCTTTTTTCCTTGGCTCGGTTTGCTGCGTATGGACACGGCCATCATTTCGTGGAGAGGGTGATGTTTCATTACGTGCGACGGTGCTGCAACCTGTCGCAACAATCGCAACAATGATCGCAGAAGTAAGCCATTTGTACATGTTTGACACCTCTTTTTCTCGATGAAAAGCTGATAGTCACCTGTCCGCCATAGTTTACCCGCAGCAGCGATATGCTATGTATGGCCTCTAATGAATATCCAACACCGGGAGGGTTCTCATGAAAAAAATATTCGTGCTCGATACAAATGTGCTGCTTCATGATCCGCAAGCGATTTTTGCTTTCGATGATAATGAAGTCATAATTCCCGCGGTTGTGTTGGAAGAAATTGATTCAAAGAAGAGGTTGGCTGATGAATTAGGACGAAATGCGCGTTCGATCTCGCGTCTGCTCGATAAGATGAGAGAAATAGGCCACTTGCATGAAGGGATTGAACTGCCTAGCGGCGGCTTGCTCAAGGTAGAATTAAATCACCGCAGCTTCATGCGAGTACAAGAAATGTTTGGGGAAATGTCCAACGATAATCGGATTTTGGCGGTTGCGCTGAATTACCATATAGAACAGGAAAATGAGCCGGAGAAACAAAGTATCGTATTAGTTAGCAAGGATGTACTCGTTCGTATCAAAGCTGATGTTCTAGGCTTGCAGGCTCAAGATTATTTATCTGATCGGGTTGTTGTTTCGTCGGAGTTTTATTCGGGCTATATGACGCTTTATGTTCATCCTGCAGTCATAGACGAGTTTTACACTTATCGCTTCCTTACGGTTAACAACATGCACCTAAATATTCGATTAAATCCGAATGAATTTGTGATTTTGCGCGATGAAATGGGAACCTCGAAGTCAGCGCTGCTTAAGGTTAGCCAAGACGGGGCAAGGCTTGAACCTTTATTTTTAAGCAATGACCCGGTTTGGGGAATAACCGCTCGCAATGCTCAGCAGCGCATGGCGCTTGAGCTGCTTCTAAATGACGACGTGCCGCTCGTGACACTTACCGGCAAGGCTGGTACGGGTAAGACGCTTCTCGCGCTGGCAGCGGGTCTTCTGAAGACGGAGGATGAGCATAAATACAAGAAGCTGCTAATCGCAAGGCCTGTCGTACCTATGGGGAAAGATATCGGATATTTGCCAGGCGAGAAGGAAGAGAAGCTGCGGCCATGGATGCAGCCGATTTATGATAATTTGGAGTATTTGTTCGATACGAAGAAATCAGGCGACATTGATAAGATATTGATGGGAATGGGCAGCATTCAGGTCGAGGCTTTAACTTACATTCGCGGCCGATCTATTCCCGGACAATTCATTATTATTGATGAAGCACAGAACCTTACGAAACATGAGGTGAAAACGATTGTTTCGAGGGTCGGTGAAGGAAGTAAAATTGTTCTTATGGGAGATCCTGAGCAAATAGATCACCCTTATCTGGATTCGATCAGCAATGGTTTGACCCATATTGTGGAACGCTTCAAAGCAGAAGGCATCAGCGGCCATATGACGCTTGAGAAAGGCGAACGCTCCAAGCTAGCCCAATTGGCAGCGGATTTACTATAACGATTGTGCCCCTCTTTGGAGAGGGGCTTTTTTTATTTGCAAAAATATAAGGTTTTTTGGACAAAAAAACAAATTATTGTTATCCTATTTTTAGTAGATTTAAGGATGAAAGGAAGAAGGCTGTGACTCCCAGAAAATACGTGCTGGTTTTATTCGGCACATTACTGTTAGCAGCATTATTACTTATCCCATTCTCACGAAATGCAAACCCTGCAAGCACTGGAAAACCTGACGGGAAAACAAATGTTCAACCCGCTCCCGGTACTCTAGTTGTTGATCAGCTGTCTGACATTACTGTAAGCGTTTCCTTGCCGAACATGCAATATCAACAGCTGCAGGAATTAAACCGGAATTTTATGATGAAATACCCTCATATTCAAGTCGAGCTTTCAAATGAGCCGAATAAGGAAAGAGCATACGATCTGTGGACGCTTCAGAGCCAGCAGAGAGAAGCCGCAGATATTATGCTGTTAGATAATGGATGGGTTAGATCATTTGCTGTACGAGGGTTTCTAAAGCCTGCAGACAGCATGATGACAGGTGACACGCTCACCGATCAAATGACAGGATTGCTCGATTCGCTCAGATGGAACGGTTATTTATGGGGCGTACCAAAGGACTTAAACCCGTATATCATCGTTTGGAACTCTGCACTGCTTAAGGAGATAGGTCTTAAGGAGCCTCCTTCTGACTTTGCTTCCTTTCAAGCCGCCGCTTCAAAAATGATCGAGCTTCACCCGCAAGCGAGTATTGTAAACTGGAGTGCAGGCGATTTGCAGCAGCAGCTAACTTGGTTAGCCGCATTTCAAACGAAACCAGCCAACTTGTTGAAATTGCTTCCGCTGAGTGAACAGCAGACTCAGCAGCTGGAATGGTTTCAACAAATGGAAGTGAATTTGAGCAGAATCGATGTGGATGCAATCAATCAATTAGCAGAGGAGTTTCAAAATAATAATCTGTTTGCAGCTGTAATTCCGTGGAATCAATACAAGCGTTTAAATGAGGATTTGCGAATGAAATTAACGATTGATCGTGAGCAAGTCTATTATCCATGGTTGAATGGACGAAGCTACGCGATTTCCTCAAACAGCGATGAAGAAGAGGAAGCGATGCTTTGGATTGGGGAAATGACCGAATTAATGAATCAACAGATGACCTATGACCGATTTGGCTTTTTACCTGCAAGATCATCATTATATTCGTTTAACAGCACCCTTCAAAGCGAGCAAATTCATATCCCGCCTGCTTGGTGGAAAAATGCGCTGAACACTAAGCTTGCAGATGAAGATCTCCCGATTTCAGATCCCATTTGGCCTGAGAAATGGCGTCAAAGGGAGAAGTTATGGGGAATGTTTTCCGATGGCAATTTTCAATTGGCTGAATATATGAAGTCGCTTGCCGCTTTAGAGTAAAATGAAAACAGCCGGCCTCATTTTGCAATGATGGCAGGCTGTTTTTTTGCTTGATAGATGAATGATGACAGCAGCTATAACTTTAGGCTAAGCTTGATGGTCAATTCTCCGTCTTTCATTTCAACTGCGTTCGCTTTAAGAAATGAAACGATTAAATCAGGATAAAAACCGAGATCAAATTCCTTCTCGAGCGCACTGCGTGTCGTGTCAGGAAGGGAGAAGCCATTAAATATGAGTTCATCGACATGAAATAGGATGGCGTTTTTGGGATCATTTTCGATCGTGTAGTGACCGCTGATTTTTATTTCCATGTTGTCGCGTTTTCCTTGAGCAATGACCTTGTCATCAATGAATTCAAAAGAGAAATGATTGAAGATATCATTTTGCTCGCGAAGGAATGTATTTAAATCATCTTCGGGCACGCGAATGGTGTATTGAAAACCTTTTATTTCGAGCAGCTGCTTATTTTCTTGTACCCAGCTTGGCAGCTTCTGCATAGCCTTCGAGAGTGCTCGGAAATATTGTTTCACTTCAGCTATTCCTGCTGTTTCCCAGTAAGAAGTAAGCTCCTTCATCAAAATGCGTATGCGATCGGCATCTGATCTGCCAGCTAGCTGCTCGTCAAGCTGCTTCTCAAGCGCAACTACGCGCTCTCTCTGCGTTTTGAGCTGCTGTTCAATCGTATTGAGCTCATTCTGCCTCGCTTCAAGCTTCTCATAACCCACTTTAACTTTCTTGTATTGCTCGACATATGTATTCAAGGTATGCTTGTCATGAGTAAGTATAATTTCGGCATAATCCAGCATTTGAAACAACTCCGATAATGAATCGAACGATAAAAGAGCGCTAAGCAAAAAATCTCGTTCTCCCATATAGTAAGCGCGCAGCACATTTCCTGCTTCTTCTTGCTTGTCCGCTATTTGCTGTTCTTGTATGAGCAGCTGCTTCTCCGTGTCCGTCATCGTCAGCATGAGCTGCTGCTTCTGTTCTTGTATGCGGATGATTTCTTTATCGATTTCCACGACAGACAAGCTTTTCTCAAGCAGTGCATGCATATCCGCCTCATCAGCCGGCAGAGGCTCAGCCCAAGCGGGAAGCCGAAACAGGAACAAAAAGATGAGTAGCATCGAAGTGGCTGCGATAGAAAATCGATTGCGCCTGGCTGGCAATGTCAACGGCATCGTCCCTCCTCAGCATTCATTTTATGCGGCAATCCATTCTATTATATCTTACAATTGGAAAAGGATGAACCTTATGATGATGGAAAACGAGCTCGCAGCCTCAATTGCGGAAAAAATAGCAGGTGCAAAAACGTATGGCAAGTTTGTAGATGAAGATGGAGGCTGGAGTTCAGTCAAATGCATCTCTTTTTTTCAATATATGCAGGCATGTCTATATGATCCGCAATATGGTTATTACCGTTCAGGGCCAATTAGAGTGGGCAAGGAGGGTGATTTTTATACGAGCTCAGGCATTGGGCAGGTGCTTGCTGAAGTTCTAGCGAAATATGCGCTGGACTACGCGGCATTAGTGGATAAACCGCTTAAACTGATTGAGTGGGGAGCAGGAACGGGGCGATTGTCTGCTCAAATTGCGGCTGCAGGTTGTGAGCGAGACTTGGATTGGAAAAGTAAATTGCAGCCAATTCTAATTGAGGATCATCCTGCGCATGCTGAGGCAGCCCGGCATGCCTTTGCAGATTTAAGCTTATCGGGTGAAGAACCGCTGCTGCTTTCATCATCAGATGATGCTTGGGGGGAAACCTGGCTTAAGCAGCCAGCGATTGTGCTCGCAAACGAGCTGTTTGATGCTTTTCCTGTACACCGAGTGCAGCTAGTTAATGGAGAGCTGATGGAGTTAGGCGTTGCTTATGATGATGAGCGTGGCTTCGTTGAGGTTCAAATGCCGCTTACCGATAATCGGATTACAAATTGGCTTAATCGGGATCATATTCAATTGCTTGAAGGGCAGCAAACGGAGGTGCATGCTGGAGCAGTCGATTTCCTTAATAAGCTTGGAGCCGTGATGACTAGCGGACGTGTCGTCATTATTGATTATGGGCATAAAGCGGAGGAATATGCGGCGGAGCACCGGATGCTTGGTACACTTATGTGTTATTCGCGGCATCAGACGAACACCAATCCGTATAGTCGAATCGGGGAGCAGGATATCACTTCACATGTCCCCTTTACCTTTATACATCATTCCGCTGAAGAAAGCGGATTTTGCGTTGCAAGCTATATGACACAAAAACAATTTTTAATTGAGCACGGCGTAATGGATATGCTTCAAAATCACAACAGCACTGACCCTTTCAGCAAAGAGGCGCGAAGGAATAGAGCGATTAGGCAGCTGCTGCTAAGCGATCAGATGAGTGAGACGTTTAAGGTGATGGTTTTGGAAAAAGGATGAACGATGTACAAAAAAAGTGTCAGCCCTAAAGGGGCTGACACTTTTTTGTTTAAGGAAAAGAACTCATATGTACTCTTGTTTGTTCTTACCTTAAGCGCATAACGAACCATTATCATTTAGGATAATGGCTGTTCTTTCATGGCTTTGATTAAAGCTTGCCTTAGCGTATTTCGCTGACGCCTTTGTTAGAACGGCAAGTCCATCTTGAAGACCGACCAATACGTGAAACCCACGAATGAAATGATCATATATCCCCAGAACATTACAATGTAAGTTCTTTCGGAGAAATTCAAGTAGCCTAGAAATACGAAAGCAACGGCTTGTGCAAAAAACAATAGCGCAAATTCCGTCATATGGCCYGCGAAAGCCATAAGTCCGATTACCAGGGTCCAAAAGCCAAGTACCCGATACATACGTGCCATGATAACATCCCCCTTTCGCTGCGACCCGATTTTCTAATGATCATTATAACGTTTGGTGTAATAAGTGTAAACCAAAATACGTGAAGAAAACGCAAATTTTTTGTTTGCATCTAATTAACTCCTGTTGACTTAGATATAGTTTGCTCAAATATAAGAGCTAACATGTATGAGTAATTGAAAATTTGGTTATACAAATTAGTATCCAATAGATTCTATGAACTCTACCAAGGGCATAGAGATAAAGTAAGCGCCTTTACGTTAGGAGGTTTTTGTTGCATGACAGCAGTTAGACAAGATGCGTGGAGTCCGGACGATGATTTAATTCTCGCCGAGGTTACACTACGCCATATTCGCGAAGGTAGTACTCAGCTTGCAGCATTTGAAGAAGTGGGCGAACGAATTGGGCGTACATCCGCAGCATGCGGATTCCGCTGGAACAGTTGCGTTCGCAAAAGGTATGAGGATGCAATACAAATCGCTAAGCAGCAGCGCCAGAAGCGTAATTATTTAAAAAAACAAACGATTATCGCAACGCCGCATGTTTCATCGATTGCCGTTTTTGAAACGGAAGAACGTGGATTCAAGCAAGAGAGTGGTGCAATCGAGGAAAGTTTATCGGTAGATGCTGTTATTCGTTTTCTCCGTGGATGGAAGACGACCTATCAGGATTTAACCCGCCAACTCAAATGGTATGAGAAGGAACTGAAAGAAAAAGAGGAAGAGCTATACCGTTTGCGTGATCAGAATGAGAGATTGTCCAAAGAGGTTAACAATGTTCAAACGGATTACCGTGCTGTGAACGACGATTACAAGACACTTATTCAAATTATGGATCGTGCAAGAAGGCTTACCGTTTTAACGAATGACGATGAAGCTAAGCCGAGATTCAAGATGGATGCTAATGGAAATTTGGAACGGATTGAATAGGTTATAATGCGTAAATAAGAGGAGCTGGCCATTATATGGCCGGCTTCTTTTTCTTTTTCGCTTTTTTTATAGAAGAGTCTAGTCGGCTAAACTTGTATCAGTTGCAATATTTTCGGAAAATTTGATACGATGTTTGCTAATATTATTGATGAGCAGCAGCTGGTCGGAAGGAGTATAAGGTGCAGATAGATGTAGTAGGTGGGGGCTCGTTAGGACTGCTCTATGGAGCGAAGCTAGCAGAAGCAGGGGCGGATGTTACGATTTGGACGCGCAGTGAGGAACAGGCTGATGAGCTTGCTAATCAAGGCATTAGGCTTAAGGAGCTAGATGGAGCAAATGAGAAATCGATTCGTATCAAAAGTTTATGGAGCGGGTCTGTTTCAGAACATAGAGAACGTTATGACGTCACAAAACAGAATGCCGACTATCGCTGGGTGCTGCTGAGCGTTAAACAATCGGATTTGGATGAAGCTTTTCTAAATATGCTTGCTTCGCTTCTTGCCAGCTATGATGGAGAGCGTGTGGCAGTCGTATGTATGCAAAATGGAATTGGACATTTAGAGCGAATTAAAAGCAAACTTCCTACCTATCCGCTATTTGCAGCGGTGACGACAGAGGGGGCGAAACGACTTGATGTTCGTTCTGTTGAGCATACGGGGAAGGGGCAGCTTTGGCTTGGTGAATGGGGAGAAAATGAGCGCAATCAAGATGATTCTCTCGATAACTCGCAAAAAATGTTGATTTCTTTGCTGGAAACGGCAGGATTTACCTCTTTTCTGTCGAAAGACTTGGAGAATCGAATTTTTAATAAGCTGCTTATTAACGCAGTCATTAATCCATTGACGGCAATATTGGATGTGGAGAATGGACAGCTGCCGCTCCATCCTGTCGGCGTGAAGCTTATGCAAGCGCTATATGAGGAAACCGAGTTGGTGTTAATACATGCTGGAATGAGCTTGCCGGAGAATGGATGGGAGCTCATTATAAAGGTTTGCAGGCAAACCAGCAGCAATATTTCTTCTATGCTTAGTGACGTAAGAGCTGGCAGAGCAACAGAAATCGATGCCATTAATGGCGGAGTCGTACTGCTGGCTGAGAAGAATGGGCTGCAAGCGCCGTTAAACCAAGCAATAGTTACGATGATTAAAGCACTAAATCTTAAGTCGACTATGAAGGAGTGAAGGCCGATGGAAATGATTTGGGAAAGCATCAAACATGCATACGCTTATTTGGCTGTAATTCCAATCATACCCTTCACCATCATTTTGTTTGGATATGGAGCATATATTCAGGATCGAAAAAAAGCGTTCCGATTGGCAATGGATGTTACGACAGCCTTATTAATTGGCTGCGTAGCTGTATTATTTGATGAGCTGTTTAACAGCAGATTCGGGATTTACGGCATATTGCTATTCATGCTGCTTGGCGGAGGATTGCTTGGAAACGCCCAATTTCGCAAGCGCGGCGCAGTGGATGCCAAAAAGATATTTCGGACGATATGGCGGCTAAGTTTTTTTACGATGAGCGTGCTGTACATTGTTTTTATGTGCATCGGCATCGGCAAAATGTTTCTGACTGCTTAACTCAAATAATAAATTGCTAAACGCCTCTCCCGAGCAGAGGTGTTTTTGTTTTGACGGACGGCTTCACCATTGTGTACAATTAAAATGTTCAGTTTTAAAATATGAAGTCGTACTAACGACTATTAAGCGGGAGGTTACGGGCTGCGCTATGAGAACAGATACTTATGCATTGCCTATTGCACAGCCTTTGACAGAGGCTTATATACATCAAAACGATGACCGCATTGAAGCTTTATATGGCTATCATGCGGGAGTTGATCAAGATTGGGTTAAACGCTTTAATCGTTTGGAGCAAAGCGGAGAGGTTAGAGCTGATGCAGCTCAAGTAGCTCGCGCGCTTCGTGCTTACAATGAAGCGATTAACGCTGATCCAGAAGTTTTTGCTTCCATTTCTGCGATGGCAGAGGGTGCTCCGGTCGTGGTTGGAGGTCAGCAAGCTGGTTTATGGACGGGTCCGTTGCTTGTCATACATAAAGCGGTATCCATCATAGGTGCGGCCAAAGCTGCAAGTGAGCAGCTGGGGCGGACGGTTGTTCCTGTATTTTGGGTAGCCGGTGAAGATCATGACTGGGATGAAGCGAACCATGCCTACGTTATTACAACGGAGCAGGAGCTTCGCAAGTTGTCAGTTGCGCGTCCTGAAGGTGCGCGTACAGCTGTAAGCCGCACGATGATTGCAGCAGGAACATGGGAAGAGCTGCTTGCAGAGCTTGAACAATCGCTTCCGCATTCGGAGTTCAAACCTGTGATGCTAGAGGAACTGCGCCAAATGTCGAAACAGGCGAAATCATTATCTGATTTTTTTGCAATGATTTTGAGTCATTTATTCGGGAAACACGGCTTAGTATTAATGGATGGCGATCATGAGGATATTCGTCGTATAGAAGCGCCTATGTTCAGGAAGCTGATTGAGAAGAACGATGAATTAGAGCATGCTTATGCTGCTGCTGCAGATAAGGTGAGAGAGCTTGGTTACAGTCTTCAGGCAGATGTAACGGCTGGCAGCTCGAATCTTTTTCTCTTCAACTCGGATAACGGCGAAGAAAGAACGCTTCTTCACAAGAAGGATGGAAAATTCCAAGACCGTAAAGAGCAAGTGTCGCTAACGGAGGAACAGCTCCTTCGGATCGCTGACGAGCAGCCGCAGCAGCTTAGCAATAACGTTCTGACGCGGCCGATTATGCAGGATTATTTATTCCCTGTTCTTGCGACTGTGCTTGGTCCTGGGGAAATTGCCTATTGGGCTTTAACTGGAGAAGCATTCCGCACGCTGAATATGGAAATGCCCATTATCGTGCCGCGTATGTCTTATACTTTAATTGAAGGAACAGTTGCCAAGCACATGGATAAGTATGAGCTTTCCTTTGAGGATGTTATGGAACATTTCGAAGAGAGCAAAGGGAAATGGCTGAAGGCACAAGATGGCTTGTCCATTGAACAGCAGTTTGCCGAAGCAAGAGATACGTTTGAGCAGCTATATAAACCGCTTCTTGAGCTTGCAACTTCCGTTCAACCGTCGCTCTCTAAGCTTGGGGATACGAATTTGCAAAAAATAGTAGAGCAAATCAACTATATGGGCTCAAAAACGGTAGATGCCTTTAACAAACAATTTGAAGCATCCACACGTCAGCTTGATCGTATCCATCTGTCGATTAACCCGCAGAACAAGCCGCAAGAGCGAGTGCTTAATATGGCAGCCTATTGGAATCGTTACAGCCTGATTTGGCTCGATAAGCTGCTTGAAGCGCCATTTAGCCGTACTGGTGGACATGAAATCGTTTATTTATGAAATATGAGGAGGCAAATGGAATGAGTACAGCAAATAAAAGCATCGTAGCCGATCTATCATTGGCACCTGAAGGCCGTTTGAAAATTGATTGGGTAGCTGCGCATATGCCGGTATTGAATACGATTCGCGAGCAATTCGAAAAGGAACAGCCTTTTAAAGGACTGAAAGTTACAATTGCTCTTCATTTGGAAGCGAAAACCGCTTATTTGGCTAAGGTTGTTAAGGCGGGCGGTGCAGATGTTACTATAACAGGCAGCAACCCGCTATCAACACAAGATGATGTTTGTGCCGCTCTCGTTGAGGATGGCATTACTGTATTTGCCAAATATAATCCAAGTGCTGAAGAATTTAAAGCACTTAATATTAAAGCGCTGGAGTGGAAGCCTGATCTTATCATTGATGATGGCGGCGATCTTGCAACGATTCTAAATTCGGAGCATCCGGAGTTTGGCGAGAATCTGCGCGGCGGTGCGGAAGAAACTACGACAGGCATCATTCGATTGAAAGCGATGGAGAAAGACGGTTCACTAAAATTCCCTATGGTCGCTGTTAACGATGCATATTGCAAGCATCTTTTTGATAACCGCTATGGTACAGGGCAATCCGTATGGGACGGTATTAATCGCACAACGAATTTGATGGTTGCGGGCAAGACCGTCGTTGTTGTCGGTTATGGCTGGTGCGGAAAAGGTGTAGCCATGCGTGCGAAAGGTCTTGGCGCAAATGTTGTCGTAACTGAGATCGATGCGATTAAAGCGGTCGAAGCTTATATGGACGGTTTCGCGGTAATGCCGATGATCGAAGCGGCTAAGGTTGGCGAGTTTTTCGTAACGGTTACCGGGAATCGCGATGTTATTCGCGGAGAGCACTACAAGGTGATGAAGGACGGGGCGATCATTTCCAACGCAGGTCACTTTGACGTCGAAGCAAACAAACCAGAACTTGCAGCATTATCTTCAAGTGTAAGAACCGTTCGCCGCAACATCGAAGAATATAAGCTGGAGGATGGACGCAGCATTTACTTGCTGGCAGAAGGCCGCCTTGTTAATTTGGCTGCTGGCGATGGTCATCCTGCAGAAATTATGGATATGACGTTTGCACTGCAAGCTGTTGCACTGAAATATGTAAATGAGCAGTACAAAACGATTGGCAGCAAAGTAGTCAATGTTCCTTATGAGCTTGATGAGCAGGTAGCGAGACTGAAGCTGCAATCTCTAGGCTTTGGCATTGATCAACTGACTGCGGAGCAATCGGCATATTTGGACAGCTGGAAAGAAACAGAATAAAGCATTGAAGAAGCCGCGAGCAATCGCGGCTTTTTTTTATGTGGAGATAAAAGAAGCAATTGATTCGTTTACACCGATGATTAGATCCGCGGATGTTCGGGTTTGGATGGACAATGTTGTAACCTTTTATTCCCAGATTGCGTCTAGAGGTAAATAAAAGCAAGGGGGTATTTTCTTGTATAGACATAAAAAAGGGATATTTGCAATTATTTCAATTGTTTCTCTGGTTGTTCTGCTTGTTGGATGCGCTTCCTCAGATGGGGATACGAGCAGCTCTAAAAACTCGGCTTCTGAACAGATGTTATCAACAACAGCTTCTAGAAACGTAGAAACTGAGATGAGCTATACCTTGAATGACAATGCTGCTAAAGCGGAAGAGGCTCCAGCTGAGGGATTGGGCGAGAGCAAAGCATCTGGCGGGGGGATTGATGCTCAGCTGGCAATCGGCACGGATGGATTCAACCAGAAAATTATTTATACCGCTAATTTAAGTATGCAGGTGGACGATTTAGCTTCTGCAGCAACCTCGCTGCGCAATGCCATTCATCAAAGCGGTGGTTATCTTTTGCAATTTCAAGATACGAAGCACGAGGGAGAGATTGGATCAAGCTATACGATTAAAGTTCCAGCTGCAGGGTTTATGTCGTTCATTGATCGGATTGAGCAAATTAAACATAATGAATTTGAACGCAATATCGGCGGCAAGGACGTATCTGAGGAATATGTGGATCTTGAATCTAGGCTGAAAGCGAAGCAACTTGTTGAAGCTAGACTGCTCACCATGATGGATAAAGCGACAAAGGCTGATGATCTGTTAAAGTTTTCACAGCAGCTCTCAGGGGTGCAGGAGGAAATTGAACGAATCAAAGGAAGAGTTCGCTATCTGGATAATAATGTAGCGTTCTCGACGGTGGAGCTGCGCATGTACCAAACGAATCAAACACTAAAAAATAAAAGTATGGAAAAACCGCACTTAGGCGGCAGGATGTCGGACGCGCTAGTTAACAGCACAAAAGTAGTTTGGGATGCCATCAATCTATTGTTAGTTATTTTAGCAGGTGCTTTGCCTGTATTAGCTATATTGGCTGTTATTTCAATCCCAATCATTTGGTTTTATCGAAGAAGGAAAGAGACGGCGCCGAAGCCATCCAAGCCTGAAGAAGAGCAGCCGCCAACGCTGGAATGATTAATAATCTTTAATAGTGTGAAATATTTTAGAAAATCCTGCTCACTGAGCAGGATTTTTATTTTAGGTGGCGAACTACTGTTACTAGGTGGGGAAAAGTGGGGCAAAGTGGTGGAAATAGGGGAAGGGGTGGTTCAAAGTCATGTTTATGGGTGAATATCAACATAGCATTGATGAGAAAGGCCGAATCATCATACCTTCGAAATTCCGCGAATCGCTTGGAGCCTCGTTTATTGCAACCCGTGGATTAGATAATTGCTTATTCGTATATCCCATGAGTGAGTGGACTGTTTTGGAGCAAAAGCTAAAAACATTGCCTCTTATGAAATCAGATGCGCGTGCATTTACCCGGTTTTTCTTTTCCGGAGCAACCGAATGTGAGCTGGATAAACAGGGAAGGGTAAATATACCTAGCCATCTTCGTGAATATGCGAAGCTGGACAAGGATTGCATGGTGCTCGGCGTTTCTAGTCGCGTGGAAATTTGGAGCAAGCAGACTTGGGACGGTTATTACGAACAATCCGAACAAACCTTTAACGAAATCGCCGAAAAGCTCGTTGATTTCGATTTCAACTTCTAGAATAGACAACAAGAATGGAGGGCTTAGGCGTGTTTCAGCATATTACAGTACTTTTAGAAGAAGCAGTTGACGGTTTGGCTATTAAGCCAGATGGCATCTACGTCGATTGTACGCTTGGGGGTGCGGGTCACAGCGAATTAATAGCCTCCCGGCTAGGCGAAGGAGGAAGGTTAATCGCTTTCGATCAGGATGACTGGGCGCTGGAAAATGCTCGTGTTAGGCTTGCTCCTTATTTAGATAAGGTAACACTTGTAAGAAGCAACTTCCGCGATTTGGAGCAGGAGCTTAGAAATTGCAACGTTCCTATGCTGGATGGCGTTCCGCAGGTCGATGGCATAATGTTCGACCTTGGCGTATCCAGTCCGCAGTTAGACGAAGCTGAGCGCGGCTTCAGCTATAACCATGATGCCCCGCTCGACATGCGCATGGATCGCGAGGGTGATCTAACCGCACATGAAATCGTCAATACTTGGGACGAGCGTGATATATCCCGCATTTTGGATCGTTACGGTGAAGAGAAGTTTGCTCGGTCCATCGCTAGAAATATTGTGAAGGCACGAGAAAAGGCGCCCATTGAGAAGACTGGTGAATTAGCTGAATTGATAAAAATATCGATTCCTGCTGCAACTAGGCGCACAGGCGGACATCCCGCCAAACGCTCCTTCCAAGCGCTTCGTATCGCAGTAAACGATGAGCTGGGAGCAGAAGAAGAAGCTTTGGAGCAAACGATTCGCTGTTTAGCCCCTGGCGGCAGAGCATCGGTGATCACTTTTCATTCGCTTGAAGATCGTATATGCAAGCAATTGTTTGCAAAGTTTGTGGAGAAATGTACATGCCCGCCCGATTTTCCGTTATGTGTATGCGGCAATGCTGGGAAAGTGAAATTAGTCAATCGTAAGCCGATCGTACCTTCAGAGAGAGAGCTAGAGCTCAACCCGCGTGCAAGGTCGGCCAAGCTTAGAGTTGCAGAAAAATTGTAAGAGGGGGATTTGAATTGGCGTATGTGAATGGCAATTTAGCGCTGCAGCCTAAGCGAAAGCAGGATCAGCAACCGGTTATCAAGGAAACGAAGCGGCTTGTTAAAACTCGTAAATCCTTACCGGTTCAGGAGAAGTTGTTGTATATGTTTACTGTATTAATGTGCGTTGTAGTTGCTGGTGTCATTATTTTACGCTACGCGCAAATCTATGACATGAGCCTCGAAATTAAAAAGTTGAATAGCGAATACCAGACGATGAATGTAGAGATGGAAGACTTGAAGAAACAAGTAGAGATGCTCAGTGATTCAGAACGTATACGCAAGCTTGCAGAGACCCAAGGAATGGTTAGCTCTATTGAGAGTGGAATTACCGTAAATACAGGTGACGACGCGATAAAATCAGCAATGAGTGAATAGGGTGAGCGATGATGAAAAAACGAATTAGATTGCGGACACTATTGTTTGGAGGGGTAATGACCCTCCTTTTTCTTGTTTTAATAAGCCGAATTTATATTGTGCAAGTAGTAGAAGGCGCCAAATGGTATGGACTTGCAAAGGAAAGATGGTCCACTGAAGAAAAGCTGCTGGCCAAGCGTGGCACGATCGCCGATCGTAACGGGAGTGTTCTGGCAATGGATACGATCGCTTATAATGTGACGTTAAATCCGAAGCTGATTAACGATCAGGAACTTACAGAAGAAATTATAAATGGTTTGCATGACATCCTTGGCACTTCTAAGGAAGAGCTCCGGAAAAATGTAACTGCTAAAAAAGAGGACGGGAATTACTTTGTATATCGGGAGGTGCGTAGCGGAGGCTGGCAAATTGACAAAGCACATGCCGATAAAATTAAACAGTTCCGTGAAGATTTAGCCAAAGAAAAGGAGGTATATAGCGTCGGCATCGATTTGCAAGAAAATTTAAAACGGTATTATCCTAAAAATTCTCTAGCTGCACAGCTTGTCGGTTATTTGGATAAAGAGGGTGTCGCCATGACTGGCGTTGAAGCTTCATTCAATGAGCAGCTATCTGGTGAGGACGGCTATATCAAGTATGAGAAGGACGGAAAACGCGTTCAGCTCACGGAGGGTGAAGTAGACTACAAGCCAGCCAAAGACGGTCAATATGTACAGCTGACGATCGATAACGAAATTCAGCATTATGTAGAGGAAGCGCTGCAGGAAATTATGAAAACCTATTCTCCTAAGAGCGCTACAGCGATTGCTGCTGATCCAAATACGATGGAAATTTTGGCGATGGCAAACATGCCGCAATATAATCCGAATGAATATTGGAAAAACAACTCGAACTCTTACAATCATGCGATTAAATCTTTATATGAGCCCGGCTCAACCTTCAAAATTGTAACGCTGGCTTCAGCGGTTGAAGAAGGTTTGTTTAATCCAGATGAATTATACAAATCAGGTCAAATTAAACTGAAAGGTGTACCTAATCCAATCCGTGATATTAAGCGAGAGGGATGGGGAACCATTTCATTTTTGGATGGCTTGAAATATTCAAGTAACGTTGCCTTCGTCAAGCTTGGTTATGAGAGATTAGGGGAACAGAAGCTGAGAGAATATTACACGAATTTTGGATTTGGGCAAAAAACAGGCATTAAGCTTGGGAATGAGCTAAGCGGTACGATTAACTTTAAATACCCGAGTGAGATTGCGAATGCTACCTTTGGACAAGGGGTAGTTACGGTTACGCCTATACAACAGGTTGCAGCAGTCGCGGCAGTCGCTAACGGCGGAAAGCTGTTTCAACCACAAATCGTAAAAAGCATGACAGATCCGTCGACCAAAACGACGACGACTTTCGAACCGAAGATGGTTCGCCAAGTGATCTCAGAGGAAACCTCTAAAAAAGTCGGTGAGTATTTGGAGCAGGTTGTATCGGATCAGGATAAGGGGTCCGGTAAAAACGCTTATATCGAGGGTTACCGAGTAGCAGGTAAAACAGGAACCGCTCAAAAGGTTACTACGGTAAATGGAAAAAGCGGCTATTCTGATTCCAAATATGTTGTTTCATTTATTGGCTATGCGCCGGTTGATAATCCGAAAATTGTCGTTTATGTCGTCGTAGATGAGCCAAATACTACTTTTGCTTCTGGGGGAAAGATCGCTGCTCCAGCTTTTAAACAAATCGTTCTCAAAAGCTTGCGTAAAATGGGAGTAGCGCCTAACTATCCGGCTGGTTCTGCAAACTCGAAGAAGGAAGCGACAATAACGGTTCCAGATTTAACAGAGTTTAAAGTTCAACAAGCGAAAGCAGAATTAACAGCGAAGGCCATGACATTTGATTTGATCGGAAATGGTAAAACCGTGCTGCAGCAAATACCTGCTCCCGGTTCAGCCGTACACCCGACACAGCGAATATATTTAATAACGGAGCAGCGTGAAAAGCTGGCTATCCCTGATCTGACTGGGGTTTCGCTGCGGGATGCTCTTGAATTAACCTCTCTTATCGGCATTCGGCTCATTCCGGAGGGGCAAGGGTTTGTTGTGTCTCAGAAGGAAGAGACTTTGAATAAAGTAAGAGTGCTCAAAGTTGTACTTGCTCCTCCGACAGGTAAAGAAGGCCAATCCGGCAATGCGGAAACAAACCCTGATGCGACAGAAGGCGGCGATAAGGGTAGTGAGGATGGAAAAGAAGATGAAGCTGGCACCAACGGTGGAACCTCCGAGGGTCAGACAACTTCAAATGGGGATCAGGCTGCTAATTCCAATACAAGCAGTAATGGTAACGCTGCTCCTGAGTGATCCATATATCGAATTATTAAGGGATCTAATATGATGTTGCTTAAAGCTTGTTCTATCATCCGCTTGTCCCGAATAATCTGGGAATGAGCGCAATTGTGCGCTCCTTTCGAAACGGTCAAGCGGAGGGGGAACAAGCGATGAAGGTATCTAATGTAACGGTTAGACGACGTTTATTTATCGTGCTCATACTTGCTGGGGTGTCATTCCTAGCATTATGTGTGAGACTTAGCTTTGTACAACTATGGCAAGGTGAGCAGCTGGCGGATAAAGCAGAGGATTCATGGAGACGCAACATCCCATACGTAGCCAAGCGAGGTGAAATCGTTGATCGCAACGGTATTCAGCTCGCCTATAACGTAAGCTCACCTACCGTATATGCGATTCCTGTCCAAATCAAGGATCAACAGGCTGCAGCAGCAGCGCTTGCCCCTTTGCTCGACATGTCGCAAGAAACGCTCTATAAAAAAATTAAAACACGAGCGTTGATCGTTAAGCTTGGCCCAGGCGGGCGAAAAATTACGATTGATAAAGCTGAACAAATACGAGAGCTGGGTCTTGATGGCATCGTTGTAGCTGAAGACAACAAACGATTTTATCCCTTCGGCAGTTTAGCGGCGCATGTGCTAGGTTTTACGGGGATCGACAATCAAGGCTTAACCGGTGTAGAAGCAAAATATAATACAGAGTTAAGCGGTATCGGAGGCAGCGTATCCTTCTTGTCAGATGCAGCGGGCAGACAAATGCCGAATTCTTCGGACACCTACGTGGAACCTAAGGACGGGCTTACGATGCAGCTTACGATCGATAAGCAAATTCAGACGGTTATGGAACGTGAGCTAGATCAAGCGATGACGAATTTACAGCCTAATGGTATAATCGCGATTGCGATGGATCCGAATAACGGTGAAATTTTAGGCATGGCGAGCAGACCTACTTACGAGCCAGACAAATATCGAGAGGTTCCAACTGAGGTTTATAATCGAAATCTTCCTATTTGGATGACATACGAGCCAGGCTCTACCTTTAAAATAATCACGCTTGCGGCAGCCCTTGAGGAAAAAAAGGTTGATCTGAAAAACGAACGTTTTTTTGATCCAGGCGCTATTGAGGTGGGCGGTGCTAGACTTCGCTGCTGGAAAAAGGGCGGACATGGCAGTCAGACTTTCCTTGAGGTGGTTGAAAACTCCTGTAACCCCGGGTTTGTAACGCTTGGTCAGAGGCTGGGCAAGGACAAACTATTTGATTACATTAAGAACTTTGGCTTCGGGACGAAGACGGGCATCGATATTGGCGGCGAAGAAAATGGGATCTTATTCAAGCTTAGTCAGGTCGGTCCGGTGGAACTTGCCACTACGGCTTTTGGCCAAGGGGTCTCCGTTACACCAATTCAGCAAATAACGGCTGTTTCCGCAGCAATTAACGGCGGAACGCTGTATAAACCCCATGTAGCAAAAGCATGGATAAACCCGGAGACGGGAGCGACTGTAGAAACGGTAGAATCGGTTGCAGTTAGGAAGGTTATTTCGGAGGAAACGTCCAAGCAGGTGCGTGAAGCGCTTGAGAGCGTCGTAGCCAAAGGAACAGGCCGCAATGCCTTTATTGACGGGTATCGCGTAGGCGGCAAGACGGGTACTGCTCAAAAGGTTATTAACGGACGTTATTCCCCTAATGAGCATATTGTATCTTTTGTTGGCTTTGCCCCGGCAGATGATCCGAAGATCGTTATTTATGTAGCGGTTGATAATCCGCAAGGAATTCAGTTCGGCGGAGTCGTTGCAGCGCCGATCGTTCGCAATATGCTGGAGGACGCGCTCACCATTCTGGAAGTTCCGGCTCGTGAGAAGCAGATCGACCGTATTTATAAGTATGGAGAAACACCTATTGTTACAGTTCCGAACTTGATTGGCAAGACGGTGTCGGATTTGTATGAGGATATGAATATGAATTTCAATCTGACTTCCGCAGGTTCTGGGAAAACGGTCATACGCCAAGCTCCAGCTGCTGGAACCCGTGTAGATCGCGGATCAACGATTCGGATCTATTTGGGCGAAGAAGATAATATATCCCACTCGCATTGACTATAATGGTAGTTAACGAGGGTGCAGCAGGCGGGGAAGTTTGTCCGCCGGCGCTTAAGGGAGGAGCTGGGCAGATGCGATTAAAGGATGTTGCGGAATTGCTTATAGCCTCACGGCTGATAGGCGATGGGGAAACGGAACTGACTGGCATTGAGACGGATTCACGAAGCGTAATTGAAGGGCAATTGTTTATTTGCTTGAGAGGCCATACCGTTGATGGTCACGAGTTTGCTTCGGAGGCGGTTGCCGCCGGAGCAGCAGCGCTAATAGCAGAACGAAAGCTGGACCTGTTGGTGCCGCAAATTATTGTAAGAGATTGCCGCCTTGCCATGGCTGTAATTGCTAATTATTATTATAGACAGCCTAGTCAAACCTTGAAGCTTATCGGTGTAACGGGGACGAATGGCAAGACGACAACAACTTATTTAATTGAGCAAATCCTAAATGATCAGAGTAAGCCTACCGGTGTGATCGGTACGATTGAACGTCGTTATGCGGGAAAATCGTTCCCTATGACCAGTACGACGCCTCAAACGCTGCAGCTTCAAAGCTATCTCGGGGAGATGCGTGATGCGGGCACGCAATATTGTGCAATTGAAGTGTCCTCCCATGCTCTCGAGCAAGGCCGGGTGAAGGGCTGCAGATTCCGAACGGCAGTATTTACTAATTTGACGCAGGACCACTTGGATTATCATGAAACGATGAGTCGATATGCCGCGGTAAAGGGATTGTTCTTCTCGCGACTTGGCAATGTGTATGCATCTGCGGAAAACGAAAGATCTTATGCGGTTCTTAATGCAGACGATGCTTTATCCGCAGAATATGCCGAGCTCACAGCGGCAGAGGTCATCACTTATGCAATTGATAAAGAGGCAGACGTTCGGGCAACGAATATTCGAATAACTGCACAGGGTACGACCTTTCATGTTGACACATTCAGAGGCGAGCAGGACATAACATTGCAAATGGCTGGGAAGTTCAACGTATACAACGCGCTTGCCGCTATAAGCGCTGTACTTCTTGAAGGCGTGGAACTAGAGGCGATTGCACACAGTCTAAGCAAAATTCCCGGCGTACCCGGACGGGTTGAAGCGGTTAATGCGGGACAGGATTTTGCGGTAATTGTAGATTATGCCCACACGCCGGATGGACTTGAAAATGTACTCAGAGCTATTCAACAATTTGCAGAAAATCGAATTATATGTGTTTTTGGCTGCGGCGGTGACCGTGATCGCTCCAAGCGGCCGCTAATGGGGAATATTGCAGTGAAATACGCGGATTACGCTATCATAACATCGGATAACCCACGATCGGAGCCGCCTGAGTCCATATTAAAGGATATTGAAGCTGGATTAATAAGCAGCAGAATTGATCCTTCATTTTATAAATTAATCGTTGATCGCAAGGAAGCAATTGAAAAAGCGGTTGAAATGGCAAGCCTCGGCGATGTAGTATTGATTGCGGGGAAAGGTCATGAAACCTACCAAGATATTAACGGAGTCAAATATCCATTTGACGATCGAAAAGTAGCGAAAGCAGCGATAAGGGGAATCATACAGTGATTAAACGTACTATTAAACAAATTGCCGAAATGAGTGGCGCTAGATGGAATGGAAATCATGCAGAGCTTAACATAACAGGAGTAACAACTGACTCGCGGCAAGCTGCTGCGGGCCAGTTGTTCGTTCCGATCGTAGGCGAGCATTTTGACGGGCATGCCTATTTGGAGCAAGCTATTGCAAATGGAGCGGTTGCTGCGCTTTGGCAGAAAGGCCGCGAGGTTCCAGCATCTCTTGAGGGAGTGCCGCTTCTTATTGTTGGGGATACGCTGGTTGCATTGCAGCGCCTTGCAACAGCTTATCGCAGTGAACTTGTCACTCGTGTTGTTGGCATTACAGGCAGCAATGGCAAAACAACGACAAAGGATATGGCAGCTGCTATTCTTGGCACAACTTATAAAGTGCATAAGACTGAAGGCAATTTGAACAATCACATCGGCTTGCCTCTGACGGTGCTGAGGCTTGAAGAGGACACGGAAGTAGCCGTGCTCGAGATGGGAATGAGCGGCTTCGGCGAGATCGAGCTGCTGACGAAGATCGCACAGCCTGATGYCGCTATTATTACAAATATCGGCGACGCGCATATGCTCCAGCTTGGCTCAAGAGCCGGTATTGCGAAGGCGAAGCTTGAAATAGCGCTCGGGCTCAGCGAGGATGGTTTACTGCTATACAATGGCGATGAACCACTTCTTGAAGCAGAGCTTGAGCGTTCAATACTTCCAGCAGGCATCGTTCGCCGTACATTTGGGTTATCGAAGCAGAATGAATGGTCAGCATCTGACATCAGCATTGAATCGGAAGCGACGACCTTTACTGCTATTTATAATGGAACTGCCAGTGGCCTCGGAACTGTTCGAATTCCTGTTCCAGGGCAGCATAATGTCAGCAATGCGCTCGCTGCAATAGCGATTGGCCGCTTCTTCGGAGTTCCAGCTGCAAAAATTGTTGAAGGTCTAAGCCATCTTAAGCTGACGGGCATGCGCATTCAGCCTGTTCGCGCGTTTAATGGCACTATGTTATTGAACGATGCTTATAATGCCAATCCGACTGCCGTTCGTGCGGCGATTGATCTGGTAGAGCAACTGGACGGCTATAGCCGCAAATGGATCGTGCTTGGCGATATGCTTGAGCTCGGGCCAGAGGAGCAGACGCTTCATTTTGAAGTAGGTGCATATATAACGCCAAGCAAGGCGGATGCGGTTCTTACCTTCGGACCTTTGGCAAAACATATTGCTGAGGGCGTGAAATCGCAATTTCCTAACGCAGGCGCGAATGATGTGATTAAACATTTCGAAGATAAAAATGAGCTGACGCTGTGGCTGAGGGAGCAAATGCAGCCAACGGACATCGTGCTCATAAAAGGTTCACGCGGCATGCAGATGGAACAGATTGTCCAAGCATTGGAAGTGGGGTGAGGAAATGGATATGATGGTCATTTTATTTTCGATTGGCGCTTCATTCCTGCTAGCGGTTCTACTCGGACCATTGTTCATTCCAGTGCTCCGCCGCTTAAAGTTTGGGCAGCAGATTCGTATGGAAGGTCCGCAAAGCCATCTGAAAAAAAGCGGTACGCCAACGATGGGCGGCATTATCATTATGGTTGCTCTAATGATCGCGTTCCTGAAGTTTTCTGATAAAACGGCTGAATTTTGGGTGCTGCTGACCGCATCGCTTGGATTTGGTCTTGTCGGCTTTTTGGATGATTACATCAAAATTGTATTTAAACGTTCTTTGGGACTAACGGCAAGACAAAAGCTTTTTGGTCAACTTCTATTTTCTATAATTGTGTGTGCAATGCTCTATAATATGGGGCACAGCACCGAAATATCCGTGCCTGGTACAGGCTGGGGAATTGATTTAGGCTGGTTTTATTATCCGCTTGTCGTCATCATTCTTTTTGCAGCAAGCAATTCAGTTAATTTCACCGATGGTCTTGACGGTCTGCTGGCTGGGACGAGTGCCATCGCATTTGGTGCCTTTACTGTAGTTGCTCTACAAACGTCAGCTCATGAATCAGCAGTATTCTCGGCAGCTATGGTAGGCGCAGTTTTAGGTTTTCTAGTATTCAACGCACATCCAGCAAAAGTGTTTATGGGAGATATGGGCTCGCTAGGCATAGGAGGCGGTATTGCAGCAGTCGCTATTTTGACCAAAACAGAGCTGCTCCTTATCGTAATCGGCGGTGTTTTTGTACTTGAGATGCTTTCTGTTATATTACAGGTAGGCTCCTTCAAGCTTAGAGGGAAGCGTATTTTCAAAATGAGTCCCATTCACCATCATTTCGAGCTCGTTGGTTGGTCCGAATGGAAGGTTGTTACTGTGTTTTGGTTTGTAGGTATCGTGTTTGCAGCAATTGGTTTACTATTTGTTATACTATAGAGATAAAACTTACGAAAAAGCGGCTTTTATTTGATTAAGAGCCGCTTTATGCATACATAGAAGGGACTGTCAGTTATGAATCATCCGGCATCTTATGAAGGCCGCCGAGTTGTTGTCTTAGGCTTGGCTAGAAGCGGGGTAAGCGTCGCAAAAGTATTTCATCAATTAGGCGCAGAAGTTGTAGTGAACGACATGAAGGAACGTGAATTATGCCCCGAAGCGGACGAATTGACTGCTTTGGGCATTTCTGTGCTATGCGGTTATCATCCAGATGACCTAATTACAGAAGAAACAGCGCTCCTTATCAAAAACCCTGGTATCCCATATACGTCACCTCCAGTGCAGAGGGCGGAGGAGCTTGGCGTTGAGGTCATTACGGAGGTAGAAGCTGCTTATTGGCTTTCTCCTGCACCGATCATAGGCATTACAGGCTCAAACGGCAAAACAACAACGACGACTTGGATCGGCGAAATATTAAGCGCAGCTGGCTTGAATCCCATCGTGGCAGGCAATATCGGTCGTCCTCTATGCGAAGCAGCCTTGGAAGCGACGCCCGATCAATGGATCGTTGCTGAGCTAAGCAGCTTTCAATTGAAAGGAACAAGTGAGTTCCGTCCGCATATTGCGTTATTGCTTAACATTGCAGAGACGCATTTGGATTATCACGGCGATATGGATGACTACGTCAATTCAAAAGCAAAACTTTTTGATAACCAAACGGAAGATGATGTTGCTGTCGTCAACTGGGATGACCCGGAATGCCGCGCGCTTTCGGAATTTCTTATCGCACAGCTGCTGCCTTTCTCTATATATGAGCGACTGGATGCGGGCATTTACATTGATCCGCCATATGAGCGGGACAACGGTGACGCACAAAATGATGAAGCCGCTGTGGATAGACAAATTGTATTCCGCCAGTCTGAGGACTCGGAAATTAACATTTTACCCGTTTCAGAGCTAGGCATACCAGGCCGCCACAACGCCGCTAATGCGCTTGCTGCCATAGCGGCGTGTTTGGCTGCTGGAGTTGCACCAGAGCGTCTTGTAGAACCGCTGCAGTTGTTTAGAGGCGTGGAGCACCGCCTGGAGTTCGTCCGTGAAGTGAATGGTGTCAAATATTATAATGATTCGAAAGCGACAAACCCGGTTGCAACGATGATGTCCGTTCGCTCGTTATCCGCACCGATCGTTCTAGTGGCTGGAGGACTTGACCGCGGCTCTGACTATATGGAGCTTGTTCCATTATTCCGCGACCGCTTAAAGGGGCTTGTTGCTTTAGGCGAAACGAGAGAAAAGCTCTCCCGTGTAGCAGAGCTAGCAGGTTTAGCTAAGGTGGAAATCGTCGAACCTAGTGAGGACGCCGAGTCCGTCCTTCAGCAGGCGGTGAAACAAGCTGCAGCTATTGCAGAGCCAGGTGATATTGTTTTATTGTCGCCTGCATGCGCAAGCTGGGATATGTTTACATCGTATGAGCAAAGAGGGCGCATTTTTAAAGATTCGGCGCATACCTTGTAAGTAGGGGGCATGTCCCTACTTTCCCATGCTAAGAGGTGTGTTCGCTATGGCCAAAGCGCGTTCTGCCCCGGATATTTGGATGCTGACTGCAATTGGGCTCATTCTCGCTATCGGGTTGATTATGGTGTACAGCGCTAGCGCAGTGCTTGCTTTTCATGAATTCGGTGATCGTTTTTACTATGTAAAGCGTCAGGTGCTATTTGCTGGACTCGGTATAGGCGTGTTGTTGTTTACAATGAATACGCATTATACGGTTTGGAAAAAGTGGGCGCCAATGGCTTTATTGGTTTGCTTCGGCCTTCTTCTGCTCGTGCTGATCCCTGGTGTCGGCGTCGTTCGCGGCGGCGCACGCAGCTGGCTTGGCATTAGCTCCTTCGGTATTCAGCCTTCTGAATTTATGAAGCTGGCGATGATATTATTTTTAGCAAAATGGCTCTCTGAGAAGCAGCAAACGATTACGCAGTTCACAAAAGGGCTTATGCCGCCGCTAGGGCTTGTTGGACTAGCCTTCGGACTCATTATGCTGCAGCCTGATCTAGGTACTGGAGCGGTGATGGTTGGCGCCTCTTTAATTCTGATTTTTACAGCTGGCGCTAGATTATCTCATTTAGGCGGCTTGGCGCTCATCGGTGTCGCAGGTTTTGTTGGCCTTATCATCGCTGCGCCATATCGATTAAAGCGAATAACGAATTTTCTTGATCCATGGGCAGACCCGCTCGGAGGCGGCTATCAAATTATTCAATCCTTATATGCGATCGGACCAGGTGGACTCGTTGGGCTCGGTCTAGGTATGAGCCGACAGAAGTTCAGTTATTTGCCTGAGCCGCAAACCGATTTTATATTCTCGATTTTAGCGGAAGAGCTTGGCTTCATCGGCGGAGTTACTCTTATACTATTATTTCTAGTTGTCATCTGGCGGGGGATACGCGCTGCTATTGCAGCTACGGATACATTCGGGAGCTTGCTGGCAGTCGGCATCACAGGCATTATCGGTGTACAAGTATTGATTAATATTGGTGTCGTCATTGGCATGATGCCCRTTACGGGAATTACGCTGCCGCTTGTTAGCTATGGGGGTTCATCCCTAACGCTTCTCTTAACTGCACTAGGGATTTTGTTGAACATATCTCGTTATTCGAGGTGAGGCTTCATGCCTAGGGCATTAACCAGCAGATGCTTAGTAGAAAAAAAACAATAAACGTCCGGCTTGGATAGCTGCAGGTTGCATAACAGCAGCTGCAACTATCCAAGCCGGATATTGTTGTTTACAGGAAAATTTGCTCATTTAATATGATGAGATATTGAATACACTTTTATTTGAAAGAAACAGTCAATTCGCTAAAGCGGCAACCAGCTTTGAGTTCTGGTCTGCTGCACAGACCAATCAGTGAGCCAGTTGGCTCGATATAGGCCATTGTCACACAAGAGCCTATATGGGCATAAGATACACTATATTCGTGACCGTCACCCGAAAGGAGTGGTGATTACAACAGAAAAACCGGCAGCAGCGATTCAGACTGCTGAAGGGGAATTTCTTTTTCTTCTTACACAGCTAGGCATGTGCTTAAGGAGTAGGTTTTGCTGCGCAAAACCGAAGCATTTGCTTACGAAGTAGGTTTTGCTGCGCAAAACCGAAGCGATTGCTTACGAAGTAGGTTTTGCTGCGCAAAACCTAAGCATTTGCTTACGAAGTAGGTTTTGCTACGCAAAACCTAAGCATTTGCTTACGAAGTAGGTTTTGCTACGCAAAACCTTAGGGAGGTTCAACGAATGGAAGCTTTTAAAGCGGAATTGGAACAAGCTAATCTTGGCGAAGTTTTGTACAACGAACCGCTATCGAACTATACAACTTGGAAAATCGGCGGTCTCGCTGATATCTTAATCCTCCCTAGTAGCAAAGATGAATTGGTATCGGCGGTACGTTTGGTGCAAAAACATCAAATACCCTGGACTAATTTAGGCAGAGGCTCGAACATGCTGGTAAGTGATAAAGGGATTCGCGGCGTTGTAATAAAACCGCACAGAGGGCTCGATTACTTGCGTTTTGAAGGATCGACAGCAATAGCCGGTGCTTCATATTCTTTAATTAAGCTATCAGTCATGGCTGGGAAACAAGGTCTGACCGGACTTGAATTCGCGGGGGGAATCCCAGGTACGGTAGGCGGAGCCGTTTATATGAATGCTGGCGCGCATGGATCAGATGTGTCACGTATTTTTAAGTCAGCTGATATTGTACTGGAAACAGGAGAATTGGTTCGCTACGATCGTGAGGCTATGAACTTCGCTTACCGCCATTCCATACTTCACGAGCAAAAGGGCATTGTCATTGAAGCCGCCTTTGAGCTGGTAGAAGGGGATAGGCAGGAAGTACTCGCTAGGATGGCCTCCTACAAAGAGAGAAGATTGAGAACGCAGCCTTTGCAGCTTGCCTGTGCAGGCAGCGTATTTCGCAATCCGCCTAATGATTATGCCGCTAGACTCATTCAAGAGGCTGGATTAAAGGGTGAAAGCCTCGGAGGAGCGCAAGTATCGAAGCAGCACGCCAATTTTATTGTGAATACCGGGCAAGCAACAGCTGAAGACGTTCTCGCCCTCATGACTCATATAAAAAGCACTGTTCAGGACCGCTATGGCATCCTGTTGGTGCCGGAAGTATTGGTGGTGGGTGAGCGGTAATTCGGAGGTGATACATTGGACAAATTGGTGATTGAAGGTGGGAAACCTCTCTCAGGAACCATAGTTATCCAAGGAGCGAAAAATGCCGCTTTGCCGATTCTGGCTGCCAGTCTATTGGCCGAAGGCACAACAACGATAGATCATGTGCCTGATTTGCTAGATATCGATGTCATGCTGAACATTTTGCGCGAATTAGGATGCCGCGCCGAGCATACGGGAGGAACTGTGGTGCTGGACACTGAGACTGCACATACATCCCACGTGCCGGAATCGTTAATGAGACAGATGCGATCTTCTATTTTTTTAATGGGGCCTTTGCTTGCTAGATTTGGGGAAACTCAGGTTTATCAACCAGGTGGATGTGCAATCGGTGAGCGGAAAATTGATCTTCATTTAGAAGGTCTTCAGGCTCTGGGTGCAGAAATAGAAGAATTGGGTAACCGGATCATATGCCGTGCCGAGAAACTAAGGGGAGCGGATATTCACTTAAGCTTTCCAAGTGTCGGCGCAACAGAAAATATTATGATGGCCGCTGCTTTGGCAGAAGGCCGAACCACAATAAGCAATGCTGCAAGGGAACCGGAAATTCAAGACTTGCAAGGCTTTTTAAATGCAATGGGCGCTAAAATAATGGGAGCCGGAACCGACACGATAACGATAGATGGGGTACAGTCGCTAACACCTTGTCGTTATAAAGTGATTCCGGATCGTATTGTAGCAGGGACCATCATGGTAGCCGCCGCTGCAACACGCGGTCAAGTCACGCTCCAAAATACGCAGCCAGCCCATTTATCTTCCTTGATTCATGTTCTGCGCCGGGCAGGTGTTCAAATTGTTGTCGACGATGATATAATTAAAGTTGGCAGTGCAACAAGGCCTAGAGCGGTTGAAAGAATCGTAACCTCTCCATACCCGGCTTTTCCTACCGATTTGCAGTCTCAGGTTATGGTGCTGCTTACGCTTGCAGATGGTGTGAGCGTATTGAAAGAAACGATTTTTGAAGGCAGATTAAAGCATGTGGATGAACTGTCACGTATGGGTGCAGACATTCGCGTAGACATGAATGCGGCATTCATTCGCGGCGTGCCAAGGCTTTATGGAGCGACGGTGGAAGCAACGGATTTGAGAGCGGGTGCCGCCCTTGTCATAGCTGGTTTAGCAGCGCAAGGAAGGACGGTCGTTGAGCAAATTCATCACATCGATCGAGGCTACGAAAAAATCGAAACGATGCTGTCTAGGCTGGGTGCGCGGATTTCGCGTTATTCGCCAGTGCCTAATAACTAATACTATGCGCATGAGCTGCAAGATAGAAACAGCCGGTACCCTTTTGATGCTAAGCGAAGGCTGACGCGGAGAGGTTAACCGGATGTTTTTTGGGGAAAGAAGGGACAAGTTATGAGTGCACAGATGCCAGTACTTAAGGAACCACCGAAAAAAAGAATGGGCAGTCGGAAGCTGTTAACCATACTTATATTATTGTTTGTGGCGCTTTTGGCTGTATTATTTTTTAATTCCTCTATTAGCAAAATATCAGAAATCCAAATTGAAGGAACTAGATTCGTAACCAGAGAAGAAATAGGCAAGGCAGCTGCTATTTTGGTTGGCGATGCTTTTTTTCGAACTTCGTCTTCTACTATAGAAGATAGAATTGTCACATTGCCACAAATTAAAGGGGCTAAGGTTACGAAGGTATTTCCAGGTGTGGTGAAGATTCATGTAGAGGAGTTTCCTGTTGTTGCATTCGAGCTTTCCAAGCAAGGGGAAATGACAGCGTTATTGACAAATGGAACGACAGTTGAGGCTGACAGCGATGAAATGCAGCTTGTGGACAAGCCTGTATTGTCAGGCTGGGCAGATGGAGATCCCGTAAAAGCACAGCTCACGAAGCAGCTTGCAAAAATATCGACGAAGCAGCTCTCCGACCTGTCTGAGATTTTACCATTTCCGTCAACCGCTTATCCCGATCGGATTCTGATGTACACTCGCACAAAATTTGAAGTGGTAACAGCGGTGTCGGTTCTTCCAGAGAAGATTGAAGCGTTGAATGCAGTAATCGAGACCCAAGAGCCAGGTAAGATCACGATGCTTCTGGCGGATACATATGTGCCTTTCGTAAGTGAGAGTCCAGAAAATATAGATTCTGAGTAAAATTATACTACTCAATAGTCTGAAAGAATGGTAGAATTTTATTTATGCATTAATACTCGATTAAGCTGGATAAACATAGGAAATATAGAGAATCGCAAGGGGCGGTGCTCGACACAAAGCGAGAAACATCGAAAAATTTGTTGAAAAAAGAGGGAAAATAATAAAAGCGTTGAATATGTAGGAAGACCTTAACATGTGGTAAAATAATTAATTATTTGAAACGGAGGTGCCGCAAGATGAGCAGCAACGACATCATCGTCAGTTTGGACATCGGTACATCCAAAGTTCGTGCTATTATTGGTGAAGTGAATAATGGAGCCATTAATATTATTGGAGTTGGATCTGCCGACTCAGAGGGTATTCGCAAAGGAGCAATAGTAGATATTGACCAGACTGTGCAATCGATCCGTAATGCCGTAGAGCATGCGGAGCGCATGGTAGGCATTCAAATATCAGACGTATATGTTGGTATTCAAGGCAATCATATTGCTTTGCAAACCAATAGAGGCGTCGTTGCAGTATCCAATGAGGACCGTGAAATTGGTGAAGAAGATATTGAACGAGTATTACAAGCTGCTAAAGTAGTGGCGCTCCCTCCAGAGCGTGAAATCATTAACTTGGTTCCAAAGCAGTATCTAGTAGACGGCTTGGAAGGTATTTCCGATCCGCGCGGTATGATTGGCGTTCGCCTTGAGGTTGAGGCGACGATCGTCACGGGGACGAAGACTGCTATACATAACCTTATGCGTTGTGTAGAGAAAGCAGGCCTTCGTATTTCTGGTGTCATTTTGTTATCACTCGCTTCAGGCGTGGTTTCGCTCACCAAAGATGAGAAATCGATAGGGACTGTTCTTACTGACATAGGAGCAGGATCATGTACGATTGCCATTTATGATCAAGGCGGCCTAGCTGCTACGTCAACGCTTCCAATTGGTGGCGAATATGTAACAAATGATATAGCTTATGGCTTGCGCACACAAAGTGAGCAAGCTGAGAAAATCAAACTTAAATATGGCTGTTCAAATGTAATGGATGCAGCTGAAGATGTGAAGTTTAAAGTAGCACGAATGGGCAGCAATGTGGAAAAAGAGTTTTCACAGGTTGATCTTGCTAGTATTATCGAGCCTCGCATGCAAGAGATTTTCCATTTAGTTCGTCAAGAGGTACGTCGACTTGGTTATGGCGACAAGGTTAACGGTTATGTGTTGACCGGTGGCACTGTATCGATGCCAGGAACACTCGCTTTGGCCCAGGCAGAGCTTGAGTCTTCCGTCCGAATTGCACTCCCTGATTATATTGGTGTAAGAGACCCGGCGTATAGCAGCGGCGTTGGCATGATTCAATATGTGTCAAAATATATGGGAGCTCGCGGAACTGGAGCAGTGAAGAAAACGGCAAGCCGCAAAGCAAGTCCAACACCTTCTACTAAACCCGGTATGTTCGAGCGGATTAAAAGTATGTTTAATGAATTTATTTGAGGATTTAAGATAATATAAGTTTCACCTTATATACGATACTTATATTTTACTGCGAAACGTTGCTGTGCCGTCTCATAGATGTTATCAGCAGTTTACGCTTGACTGGGGGAAAATGAAAGATGTTGGAATTCGACTTTGAGCTTGAGCAGCTTGCTCAAATAAAAGTAATAGGTGTTGGCGGTGGCGGTAGCAATGCCGTTAACCGAATGATAGAGAATGGTGTTAAAGGCGTTGAGTTTATTACGGTAAACACCGACGCTCAGGCGCTGCATTTGGCTAAATCCGAGCATAAGCTGCAAATCGGCGATAAGCTGACGCGTGGACTTGGTGCGGGTGCCAATCCTGATGTAGGCAGCAAGGCTGCAGAGGAATCTCGCGAAATTATTATGAACCAGCTTAAAGGCTCGGACATGGTATTCGTGACAGCAGGAATGGGCGGCGGTACGGGAACGGGAGCAGCTCCGGTTATTGCCGAAATCGCTCGCGAATGCGGCGCACTCACTGTAGGGGTTGTTACTCGGCCTTTTACCTTTGAAGGACGCAAGCGTGCTGGACAAGCTGAGCTTGGGATTGAAGCGCTCAAAGAAAAAGTAGATACGCTTATCGTCATTCCTAATGACCGTTTGCTTGAGATTGTAGACAAAAAGACACCAATGCTGGAAGCTTTCCGTGAAGCGGATAACGTGCTCCGTCAAGCCGTTCAAGGCATCTCAGACCTTATTCAAGTACCAGGCCTAATCAACCTTGACTTTGCAGACGTAAAAACGATTATGACAGAACGCGGCTCCGCTTTGATGGGTATCGGTATTGCTACTGGCGAGAACCGTGCTGCTGAAGCAGCGAGAAAAGCGATTATGAGCCCGCTGCTTGAAACGTCAATTGACGGCGCTCGCGGCGTTATTATGAACATTACTGGCGGCAGCAACCTTTCACTCTATGAAGTGAATGAAGCAGCTGAAATTGTCATTTCAGCATCTGATCCAGATGTGAACATGATCTTTGGTGCGATCATCGATGAAGATCTGAAGGACGAAATTAAAGTAACCGTTATAGCAACGGGCTTCGAGCACAAGTCACCAGCTGCTCGTCGTGTTCCACAACAGCAGCCAGAAGCGGTTGATACAAGGCAACAGGGCAGCTCCAATGCAGTTAAGCCTTTTGGAGCTAACAACACTTCAAGCGACCAGCTTGAAATTCCAGCATTTTTGCGCAATCGCCCTCGCAACGATCGCTAAAACTTTTTGTACTAAGCCTCGCCATTATGGTGAGGCTTTTTTTATTTGTTTGATTGTAAGTTGATCGAGAAAAGGGGAAAAGCAGCTGTAAGCACGCATATACATTTACAGCATGAAAGTAACCATGATTAGCTGCCAATAAGCACCTATATGTTCTTACAACCAATGCTTGGCGAATGAGCAAGCTAGAGAAGTCGCTGTAATAACATATAGGTTCTTACAGCATGAAAGAAACCATGGTTAGCTGCCAATAAGCACCTATATGTTCTTACAGCCTACTATTTGCGAATGAGCAAGGTAAATAAGGCGCTGTAAGAACCTATATGTTCTTACAGCATGAAAGAAACCATGGTTAGCTGCCAATAAGCGCCTATACGTTCTTACAGCCTACTACTTGCGAATGAGCAAGGTAGATAAGCCTCTGTAAGCACGTATAGTTTCTTACAGCATGAAAGAAACCATGGTTAGCTGCCAATAAGCACCTATACGTTCTTACAGCCTACAATTTGCGAGTGAGCAAGGTAGATAAGCCTCTGTAAGCACATATAAGTTCTTACAGCATGAAAGAAACCATGGTTAGCTGCCAATAAGCGCCTATACGTTCTTACAGCCTACTATTTGCGAATGAGCAAGGTAGATAAGCCTCTGTAAGCACGTATAGGTTCTTACAGCATGAAAGAAACCATGGTTAGCTGCCAATAAGCACATAAATGTTCTTACAAACAATGCTTGGTGAATGAGCAAGGTAGATAAGCCGCTGTAAGAACACATAGGTTCTTACAGCATGAAAGAAGCCTTAGTTTGCTGCCAATAAGCGCCTATACGTTCTTACAGCCTACTATTTGCGAATGAGCAAGGGTGAGAAGCTGCATATCGTAAATGCAAACAACCCTCTAATGTACCAGTTAAAGTGAGGTGAATAAAAGAGTATGCAGCTGCTCTTGGTTTACTTTGTAGCATCGAATTCTCTGGGTGCCATTTCCTGCGGGCAACAAGGCTTGATTGAGAACCATACGGTGAAGCAGTTTTTGAGCTTCGCGTTTTTTGATTTTTAGAAGATCGATTACATCAGTGGGCCGGATAGGATGCTGTAGTTGAGAAGCATAACGTAATACTTCCAACTCCAAGAATGCATCAGCGCTTGTATCTTTTTTATTGCCAATTAAGCTCCTACCCATAAATTGTTGGAGAAGTTGTTGGCACATTCGCGGTTTTTCTTTTAGGTCATCATAGGAGAAACGCAATATTTTCCAACCGTCGAGCACAAGGTGGTTTTGACGCATTAATGAATCTGAAAACTGCCAGCGAGTGATTTCTGAGGAATGAGTGCGAAATCCATCAATTTCGATCGCTAGCCGCAAGCCTGATTTTATATAAGCAAAGTCTAAAAAACGAGTGCCGTCTCGAAAATCAGCAATCTCAAACTCTGGAATAAGTCCCTCAAGTTGATGGAAGGCAGGATACCATACCTTTTCTAAAAAAAATTTTTCAGCATGTCCATGTCCTTGCTCCAGCCTCCGTCTATTTTCTCCACTACTCTTTTTTAGATGAAGTTCCAGCCAACATTCATATACCGATTGAAACGACAAATTTATCATCCTCCTCCGGAAAATAAAAAAAACCGCATACTGCGGGAGAGATCTCCCGAGTAAGCGGTGTGCTTCACTGCTTCTATCTATTTAGAATGATAATCTAATTGTCAATGTGGAACAAGTATCCATTCCAAATTTTTTGTGTTTTTAAAAAAAACGGCCAGATTAATTAGTCGAAAATTATTTTAGCAATGACAAGTGATGGCGGGAACCTCAAAAAGAAACAAAAAGGTAGATTCAGCCTGACATAGGAGTGATCCCTCACAGGAGCAGCCCTAGGTTAATGAACGGTTAGCAAAATAGGACGAGCTAAAGATATAAGCCTCTGCAAAAATAAACATAAAAGACTTGCCGTTTTTTATACTCCTACTCGACAAAAAAAGATACGTCATGCCGTCATGAATAGACAGACTTTGAAATAGGATTTTAATATACTAGTGTCAATCGTTCTCCCGGGTGCCGGCTGCAGGCCGTTTACCGCCAGTTGCAGGAAGGTGACCGAAGTGGCTGTTTATGTTGATGTTATGTTTTTGCGAGAGCTGCTCGTTGACGGTGCTATTCTATTAACTACTGCTTGGGCACGTCATCTTAAACCGAAGCCTTGGCGAGTATTATTGGCTTCTGCTGTCGGAGCTTGTTATGTCGTTTTAATGCTTTTTCCACAATTATCTTTTTTATTCACATTTGCAGTTAAGGTTGCTACGTCGTTATTGATTTTATGGATTGCTTTTGGCTTTGCCTCGATTCAGCACTATATGAGGAATGTTGCAGCGTTTTATGCGGTTAACTTTGTGGCTGCTGGAGCTGTGCTTGGACTTTATTATTTGTTCATGCAAGGGTCCCGTGAGGTTTGGAAAACGATGATGTTCGTAAACGGAAACATGCGTGTGGAGCTTAAGATGGGATTGTTTTATTTGATTGCTGCGTTATGCATCGGATTGTATATATACCGTGCCGTATTGACGCAAAAAAGAGAAAGGGAGCTGGTGCAAACTCATTTGGCAGAAGTGAAAATTATGATTGGAGAACGTATACAAACCTGCATAGGCCTGATCGACACCGGCAATCAGCTTTATGATCCACTTACACGGACACCGGTCATGGTAATGGAGGCATCCTTGTGGCAAGATGATTTACCTGAATCGTGGTTGAATAGCATACGAGATGCACAAGTGGATCGTCTTGTAGCGGGAATGGATGAGCACACCTTTGTTTGGCAAGATCGACTTCGTCTTGTACCATTCAGAGGTGTCAATCGAGGGTCACAGTTCATGCTAGCGATAAAGCCGGATGCGGTTGAAATTACTAGGGAAGGACAAGTTTTTGAAACGCGGAAGGTGCTTATCGGGCTTGACGGCGGTAAGTTAACGTCTGATGGGGCATATCGAGCCATTATCCATCCGTCTATGGTACAACAGTAACGAACGTATGCTCATACAAACGAGGAGGGATGGGCCAGATGCTCGTCAAGTACAAACTGATCCTTCAGTTATATTATTATCGTGTCATGTTTTTATTCGGATTAAAAAGTGAAGAAATTTATTATATTGGTGGCAGTGAGGCATTACCGCCTCCCCTAACACGTGAAGAGGAAGAATATTTGCTGGAAAAACTGCCTACCGGCGATACGGCTATTCGCGCAATGCTAATCGAACGTAATTTAAGGCTAGTCGTATACATCGCTCGTAAGTTTGAGAATACCGGCATTCATATTGAAGATCTCGTATCAATTGGCGCGATCGGTCTAATTAAGGCGGTTAACACGTTTGATCCTGAGAAAAAGATTAAGCTGGCCACCTACGCCTCGCGTTGTATTGAAAATGAAATATTGATGTACCTGCGCCGCAATAGTAAGACGCGCACCGAAGTGTCCTTTGATGAACCGCTTAACATCGACTGGGATGGAAATGAACTGCTTCTATCGGATGTTCTCGGAACGGAGAATGATACGATTTACCGTAACATTGAAGAGCAGGTAGATCGCAAGCTGCTTCACAAAGCGCTTGATAAATTGTCAGAGCGTGAACGGATTATTATGGAGCTTCGCTTCGGTCTTGCCGACGGCGAGGAAAAAACACAAAAGGATGTTGCTGATCTTCTTGGCATTTCACAGTCCTATATTTCACGCCTTGAGAAGCGAATTATTAAAAGGCTTCGTAAAGAATTTAACAAAATGGTTTAGATCCCGCATCCTGCTTGCAGTTGTCGAACGATGTCGCAATAGGAATAAAAAGGACTCCTGAGGAGATAATGTACATTAATGTTTCTCCTTGGGAGGTAATCACGTTGACCCGAAATAAAGTCGAGATCTGTGGAGTGGATACCGCGAAACTGCCTGTCCTTAATAATGTCGAAATGAGAGAATTGTTTACGGCATTACAAACCCGTAATGAGTGGGCAGCAAGAGAGAAATTAGTTAACGGTAATCTGCGGCTAGTGCTTAGCGTTATACAACGGTTTAACAATAGGGGAGAGTTTGTAGACGACTTATTCCAGGTCGGATGCATTGGACTTATGAAGGCGATAGATAATTTCGACCTTAGCCAAAATGTCAAATTTTCCACCTATGCCGTACCGATGATTATCGGGGAAATACGCCGTTACTTGCGTGACAACAACCCTATACGCGTATCACGCAGCTTGAGAGACATTGCCTACAAGGCGCTTCAAGTTAGGGATAGCTTGACGAACAAAAATTCACGCGAACCGACGATTTTTGAAATATCGGAAGCTTTAAACGTTCCGAAGGAAGATGTCGTATTCGCACTGGACGCCATTCAAGATCCAGTTTCATTGTTTGAACCGATCTACCATGACGGCGGCGATCCTATTTATGTTATGGACCAAATTAGTGACGAACGAAACAAAGACGTATCGTGGATCGAGGAAATCGCGCTTCGGGAAGCTATGCATAAGCTGAACGACCGTGAAAAAATGATTTTGTCGATGCGCTTTTTCGAAGGCAAGACGCAAATGGAGGTAGCCGATGAAATCGGCATCTCACAGGCACAGGTATCTCGTTTGGAAAAGTCGGCTATTCAGCAAATGCAAAAGCATGTAAAAACATAAAAAAACGGTGCCGAGAGGCACCGTTTTTTTGTTTATGTGATTTATTGAAGGGGACTAACCAATGATCATCAACCAAAAAGATAAGAAACTGATGATCAGACAAAGCGGAGAGTAAACATACGTATCCATTCGTGCAAAATGCGTGTTTCGAATCGTTTTGAATAACCCGACTGCACGAAACTCACCAACTGCTCTAGCCAAAAAAACAATAGCAAGTGCCCAGGCTGCAATGGAGGGCAGCGATGCTGGTCCGATGACAGGGATAATATCAACAAACATCAGAATGAATGCGGCGCCCGCAAAGAAAAGTACTGCAACAGCTGCAGTTCCAATCGGACGAGGTTTAAAAAGAGGCTGAGATGTGTAATTTTTTGTCGGGACAGCAATGGAGATTCCATGCCGACCGCCAAACACCCAATATATATGTATTACGCCGATGACGAACAACACCGCACTAATGAGCGCTGCTAATAACGATTGCATCACATATCCTCCGTGTCATGTATGGTTTTTTTCAATAAACAGCATGAGCAGGTCAATCTGCTTCTGGGTTTCTTCCGGATTGAGAGTACGATGTTTATTTCGTTCGTACCATCCCAAGTAATAACTGTATAAGAGTTCAGATGTATTCTTTGCCTCATCTTCTAATAATTCGCACGCTATGAGCAAGTCGCTCATATAATCCAAGCGCTGCTGCTCAATTTGCTGAAGCAGCTCGGCATACACAGGCGATGTCGTTCCTAATTTTCGGAAGTGATAAATAAAATCTTTTCCTTCTATCGTGCTGAACATGACGCTGAGCAGCTGGTGTGCCTTTTGCTTCGGTTCTAATGAATCATGCTGCTGAATATGAGCGATGATTGATGTGGTTGTTTGTTCATGCCAGTAATGAATAATACGATCCACATACAAAATACGATTTTTAAAATACCAATAAAAGCTGGTTTTACTGCTGTTTAACTGCTTAGCGAGCTGTTCGATAACGAGAGCTTCGACACCCCCTTCAGCAAATTTTTGCAGTCCAAGCTTGATCCAATCGAGTTCCGTTGCGACGATTTTTGGCATGATATGCTCCTTATTTGATCCTTTGATATTCTTTTATTGTACGCTATCGTACATAAAAATCAAATTTTGAAATAAGAGGCTCCTTTTCTTGATAAGAAGGACATTTTGGGCGATTTCCACATATAGTTATAGGAGAGACAAACGGGTGATCACTCTACTTGAAAAGTGGTGAGCGGAAATGAAAATATCTGATTTTCAAACAAAGGACGTTATTAATATTGTGGACGGAAAAAAGCTAGGTCAAATAACGGATTTGGAGCTTGATCTACGGCAAGGTCGGATCGATTCTATTGTGGTGCCGCAGTATACTAAGTTTTTGGGGATGTTTGGCGGTGGCGGCACGGAAGTCGTTATTCCGTGGCGCAATATTGTGAAAATTGGGGCAGATGTTGTGCTCGTTCGAATGGATGACACGAAACAGCTTCGTTCCGAGGAAGAAGATTTGCACGCTCGCTCATAAAACGCTAAACTGTGACTATACCAGCAAAGCAGATTTGCTTTGCAAACCTTACCAAATGCTTACGAAGTAGGTTTGCTTCGCAAACCTAAGGTGATGCTTACGAAGTAGGTTTGCTCTGCAAACCTTTAAATAGAGGTGAACAAATGGAAGYTTTTAAACATAATCAATCAGCGAAGGGACCTTCGCTTTTTTTATTGTCTGAATGGGAATCACGTTATGATCGTTTGAACGCAGGGTTTACAGGACGTCAAGGCGGGGTTAGCGAAGGCCACTTTTCATCGTTAAACATGGGCTTGCACGTCAAGGATCAAGATGCCGCAGTTATATCGAACAGGCGATTGCTGACCGATGCTATCGGCTGGCCTTTTGAAGCATGGACTTGTGCTGAACAGGTGCATGGGAACCGGGTATGGCAAGTGACTGAAGCAGATAAAGGCAAGGGTAGAAATAGTCTGGACGATGTGCTGAGGGATTGTGATGCTATCATGACTAACGTCCCTGGGGTGCTGCTGACTTCTTTTTACGCAGATTGTGTCCCATTGTATTTCTATGATCCAGAGCATGATGCGGTGGCGCTTGCCCATGCCGGTTGGAAGGGAACCGTCCAGCAGATCGCTATTGAAACGGTACGAGCAATGGAGCAAGCATATGGAACCGACCCTAAAGCGCTTGTGGCAGCGATAGGGCCTTCTATAGGAGGCTGCTGCTATGAGGTGGATGGTCCAGTCATTGAGCAAGTACAGGCGCTTTTGACTGATCTGAGCTTGACGCAAGAAGAAGCGGAATCAATGCTTAAGCAAAGCGAGGATGGCAAAGCGAACTTAGACTTGAAAGAAATAAACCGACAGATTATGATAAAAGCAGGAATTTTGCCGATACGTATCGAATTAACAGAGTGGTGCACTGGATGCAGACGGGATTTATTTTTTTCTCATCGCAAAGAAGGTGGCTTAACCGGCCGAATGGCCAGTTGGATCGGCATTCGGGAGAGGTGAAACATGTCATTCACATTAGAGAATAGAATTGAGCTTGTGGAAGAGCGAATTAAGAAAGCTTGCGAGCGTGCCGGGCGCAGCAGAGATGAAGTTCAAATTATTGCTGTTACGAAATATGTTTCTTTAGATACTACGAAGGCTGCCCTAGGGCAAGGCTTGCTTCATTTGGGTGAAAATCGTTGGCAGGACGCGCAGGCGAAGTGGGAAGCGATAAGCGGCAGTGACGATCTAGCAGCAGAGGATCAGCCTATCTGGCATTTTATCGGTTCATTGCAAACGAATAAGGTGAAGGACGTCATTGGGAAGTTTACATACATGCATTCGTTGGACAGGCTATCGCTTGCTGAAGCCATAAATAAGCGTGCTTCCCAGCTAGGAATTATCGTTCCTTGCTTTATTCAAGTAAATGTATCTGGGGAAGATTCCAAGCAAGGCATTAATCCAGACGAGCTCTTTCCCTTTGTGGAGCAGCTTGCTAAGTTTAATTCGATCAAGCCAATTGGTTTGATGACGATGGCTCCTTATGAAGCCGAACCAGAGCAAACGAGACCCGTCTTTAGAGCTTTGCGAGAGCTGAGGGATGAATTAGAGCGGCGCTCGGAACATCCAAACACCATCACCCAGTTATCAATGGGCATGTCGAATGATTTTGAGGTTGCCATCGAAGAAGGAGCGACATGGATTCGCCTTGGTACGATATTAGTAGGGAAAGAGGAGGAATAGGGATGAGCGTCATGAACCGCTTTATGAGTTTTCTTGGCTTGCAAGATGAAGAAGAAGTTGTAGAGAGAGAACGTGTTGTACAGCAGGAAGAACAAGAAGCTGAAACTTCTCCCTTCGAGGCACGTAAAAACACGAAGAGCAATAATGTCGTCAGCATTCATTCACAGAAGAATGTCCGGGTAGTACTTAGCGAGCCAAGGTCTTATGATGAAGCGCAAGAAATTGCTGATCATTTGCGTTCACGCCGTGCAGTAATCGTGAATCTTCAACGTGTTCGCAGCGATCTTGCTGTTCGAATTGTTGATTTTCTAAGCGGTACCGTGTACGCTTTAGGCGGAAGCATCTCTAAGCTAGGACCCAATATTTTTCTTTGTACGCCGGATTCAGTCGAAATTCAAGGTGCTATAACGGAAATGCTGGCGGAGGAGAACGACTACAACAAAATGAGGTGACCTTGAGTTAATGGATGAAGTTTATAGTATTGTGATGCTGGTACAAAAAATTTACACGTTTATGATCATTGGTTATGTGCTGCTATCTTGGTTGCCTAACGCTCGTGAAAGCTTTATCGGCGTATTTCTAGGTAAGCTGGTTGAGCCATACTTAGGTATTTTCAGAAAGTTTATTCCGCCAATCGGAGGCATGCTGGATCTTTCGCCAATCCTTGCCGTGTTCGCTTTGCAATTTGTAGCGTATGGCCTGATTGCAGTAATCGGATTTTTTATTTGATTAAAGGAATGAGTTTATATGAAACAAGGAATATACGATCATTTCCATCCCGATGAGAAACCTTTCGTAGATCGGGCGGAGGAATGGATAGAGCGGTCCGCACAGCAGCATGAGCTGAAGCGGACCGATTTTTTAGACCCAAGACAAGCACAAATATTAACTATTTTGGCAAATCGCAACCCTGATGTTAATGTCCGGTTTGACGGCGGTTATGATCAAGCTGAGCGTAGACGAGCCATTATAGGTCCAGATTATCGAAATTTGGATGACGAAAATGCTGGCATATCTGTTCTTGTAGTTAATGGACCGGGACAAGCCCAAATGGAATTAGATCATGGTGATTTTTTAGGAGCATTGCTTGGACTTGGTATAAAACGTGACCGAATTGGTGACATACATGTGCATGAGCATTTTTGTCATATCATTGTTATGGATGAAATTGCGGATTACTTGAATATCCATCTGAGACAGGTTCATCGGATTAATGTGCTGACAGACGTACTTCCACTATCTGAGCTTCAGACGGCATTGGTTAAGCTGGAGGAAATGAGTTTGTCAGTTGCTTCTATGCGATTGGATGGGATTGCGAGCGATGTTTATCGCATAAGCAGATCCAAAATCGTTGATCCGATTCGGGCAGGAAGATGCAGGGTGAATTGGAAATCGGAAGAAGACCCATCCGAGCAGCTTCGAGCGGGTGACGTTGTGTCATTCAAAGGACTTGGCCGATTTAAAGTACTAGAGGTGGATGGCGTGACAAAAAAAGGCAGAATTCGAGTAAAGATCGGCAAATTTATTTGAATGATTGCAGGAATTTTCCTGTAGTTGTCGAATTATTCTCATCAAATCGTGTATTTTCGGTTACGAATGTTCCAAATACCATAAGGAGGTGCCCCAATGCCGTTATCGCCATTGGACATACATAACAAAGAGTTTGGTCGGAGATTACGTGGCTACGATGAGGATGAAGTTAATGAATTTCTAGATCAGGTCATCAAAGACTATGAATCGCTCATTCGTGAAAATAAAGAAATGCAAAACCAAGTATTAGGCTTGCAGGAAAGATTGAATCATTTTACGAATATCGAAGAAACGCTTAGCAAAACGATTATAGTTGCACAAGAAGCAGCCGATGAAGTAAGAAACAACGCGAAGAAAGAAGCACAGTTGATCATTAAGGAATCAGAGAAAAACGCTGATCGAATTATCAATGAATCACTTGCCAAGTCTCGCAAGGTTTCTCTTGAGGTGGAAGAGCTTAAAAAACAAGCTTCCGTATACCGTGCTCGTTTCCGTACACTTGTAGAAGCTCAGCTTGAACTGCTTTCGGTAGATGGTTGGGATACGCTGGAGCCGCATGTAAGACAAACCGAGCATGAATTGACTCGCGGCTAGTTTTTTTATAAACAGGCGAAATGCCATTTGACATTTGGCCTGTTGTTACGCTATAACTAATAGTAATTAATTGATGATCTAAACTTCGTTGATGAGAACAAGTACGTTTTGAGTTCACTCCTCAGAGAGCCGGCGGCAGCTGAAAGCCCGGTGTGTGAGCTATTGCGGAATATCCTCTCTGAGAAGCGGTGCTGAACCTGCGTATGCAGCAGTAAGTGCTGACGGCTGTCCCCCGTTACAGGGAACGCGAATATTATGTTCGCGACTAAGGTGCCGCATGAAGCACAGCTGAACGTAGCTGTCTGCTCTCATTGACTTGTTGCTGGATTTCAACAGCAGTGCGGAACAAGGGTGGTAACGCGACTAAGCCTCGTCCCTTCTCATAGGGATGAGGCTTTATTTTTGTTTAAATTAGGAGGCTGAAGCGATGCAACGCGTAGACGTTAAGGAACGTGCCCGCACCCGTGAGCTGCGAGTGCTGGAGCAATGGAAAACAGATGAAACGTTTAAAAAATCAATAGCAAACCGGGAAGGCAAGCCGAATTTTGTATTTTATGAAGGGCCGCCTACCGCTAATGGAGCACCACATATCGGTCATGTACTTGGCCGCGTAATTAAAGATTTTATTTGCCGCTACAAAACAATGGCAGGATACCGTGTTATCCGTAAAGCAGGATGGGATACGCATGGTCTACCGGTAGAGCTTGGAGTTGAGAAGCAGCTAGGCATCTCCGGCAAGCAGGAAATCGAAGAATACGGTGTAGAGAAGTTTGTGAAAAAATGCAAAGACAGCGTATTTGAATATGAAAAGCAGTGGCGTGAGCTGACAGAAGGCATCGCGTATTGGACGGATTTAGACAATCCATATATCACGCTTAAAAACGAGTACATCGAGAGTGTATGGCATATTTTATCGTCAATCCACGGAAAAGGTCTGCTGTACCGCGGTCATCGCGTAAGTCCTTATTGTCCGGATTGTCAAACGACGCTTAGCTCACACGAGGTTGCTCAAGGTTATGAGGATGTTAAGGATCTAAGCGCAACAGCGAAGTTTAAGCTAGTGGAGTCGGGAGAATTCGTTCTCGCTTGGACAACTACGCCGTGGACGCTTCCTGCAAATGTGGCGTTAGCCGTAAATCCGGAGCTTTATTATATCCGTGCTTCCAAAAACGGTGAAGTGTATATCGTTGCTCAAAATCTAGCGGAGAGCGTTCTTAAAGAAGATTATGAAGTTCTATCCGTATTGAAAGGCGCTGAACTTGTTGGTCTTAGCTACGAGCCGCCATTCCAATACGTTGCCCTAGAAAAAGGCCACGTCGTTATTGCAGGCGATTTCGTTAGCGACACTAGCGGTACGGGTATCGTTCATATCGCGCCAGCACATGGTGAGGATGACTACCGAGTTTCACGCGACAACGGAATCAGCATGCTCAGTGTTGTTGATTTGGCTGGTCGCTATACGTCAGAGGTTACTGACTTTGCAGGACGTTTCGTGAAAGACGCTGAGCTTGATATTGACATCGTCAAAAACCTTAGTGAACGCGGCCTTCTTTACTCGAAGGAGCGCTACGAGCATAGCTATCCATTCTGCTGGCGCTGCAAAACGCCGCTCATCTACTATGCGATGGAAAGCTGGTTTATTAAAACAACAGCGGTTAAGGATCAGTTGATCGCCAACAACAACAGCGTTGATTGGTATCCTGGCCACATCCGTGAAGGACGCTTTGGTAAGTTTCTGGAGGATTTGGTGGATTGGAACATCAGCCGCAATCGTTACTGGGGTACGCCGCTTAACGTTTGGGTCTGTGATGTAACAGGCAAGGAGTATTCACCAAGCAGCATTGCTGATCTGCGTGCGATGGCGATTGGCGATGTGCCAGAGGACATTGAGCTTCATAAACCGTATGTGGATGATATTAAGCTGAAATCACCTTTCGCTGAGGGTGCTGAAATGACGCGTACACCTGAAGTTATTGATGTATGGTTCGACAGCGGTTCGATGCCGTTCGCTCAGCATCATCATCCGTTTGAGAACGAGCAGCAATTCGCTGAGCAATATCCAGCAGACATTATCTGTGAGGGTATTGACCAAACGCGCGGCTGGTTCTACAGCTTGCTAGCAGTTTCTACGCTGTATAATGGCAAAGCGCCATATAAAGCGGTTATCTCAACTGGCCATATTTTGGATGAGAACGGGCAAAAGATGTCCAAATCTAAGGGCAATGTAATCGACCCTTGGGAAATCATCAACGAATATGGAACGGACGCATTCCGCTGGGCATTGCTTGCAGATAGCGCGCCATGGAACAGCAAACGCTTCTCACGCGGCATTGTTGGCGAAGCGAAATCGAAAGTCATTGATACCATCGTAAATACACATGCGTTTTTCGCGTTATATGCTTCAATCGATGGCTTTGACTACACAGCGCATGAAGAGATCAAATCAGACAACAAGCTGGATCGCTGGATCATTTCACGTCTGAACAGCTTGATTAATACAGTGAACAAGGGTCTTGAAGTAAATGATTTCCTAAATCCAGCTAAATCGATTGAGGTTTTCGTTGACGAGCTGAGCAACTGGTATATCCGCCGTTCACGTGATCGTTTCTGGGGAAGCGGGCTTACAGCTGATAAATTAGCTGCTTATCAAACTTTGCGCAGCGTATTGCTTACCCTCTCGCGTCTGATCGCTCCTTATGCACCTTTGCTTGCAGAGGATGTTTTCGGAAACCTTGGCGGAGCAGGCAGCGTTCATTTGGCTGATTATCCGAAAGCGGATGAAACGCTTATTGATGAGACGTTGGAGCGCGATATGGAAAGTGCAAAACAAATCGTTGAGCTTGCTCGCAACGTTCGGAACGAAACGGGAATCAAAACGCGCCAGCCTTTGTCGGAGCTAATCGTATCGCTTGATCGTGATTTCAACGTAGCAGACTACGAGGATATCGTGAAGGATGAAATAAATGTAAAAGCTATTACCGTACAAAATTCAGACAGTGGATTTGTTGATTTCACCCTTAAGCTGAATCTTAAAATTGCCGGTAAAAAATACGGTAAAAACGTTGGACCTATTCAAGGTCAGCTAAAAGGACTATCAGCAGAACAGACTCGAAAAATCGTAAATGGCGGAAGCTTCGACTTCACAAGTGCAGAAGGCGAACAGCTGTCGATCACTGTTGATGAGCTGTTGGTTGAGAAGCAAGCGAAGTCAGGTTTCGCATCTGCATCTGGCAACGGTGTTACTGTAGCGCTGAATACGGATATTACAGCTGAGCTTGAGCAAGAGGGCTGGGTTCGTGAAGTGATTCGCGCCGTTCAGGATACACGCAAAAAGCTCGATCTGCCAATTGAGAAACGCATCGATTTAGTACTTGATGTTGATGCTGAGCTCAAAGCGGCGCTGGATGCGTTCGCACAAGTGCTTCAAGACAACGTGCTTGTTCAAACCGTCACTTATGGTGATGAGCCGGGGATGGAGAAAGTTGTGCTTGGCGAAAAAGAAATAGGGATTTTCATCCGCGGATAAGGTTATAGTATAAAGGAAATTAACAAGCGAAAAAACGAGGCCGTCGCCTTCCGACAGCTGCAGCAAACGACTGAATGGTCGCGATGCTTGCAATGTCCGGCAGGTCAGGCCTCGTTTTATTGTTTGACAAAGGGGATGCCTCGTATGAATACAAATAACCCGGAACAGCCGAAAAATTTGAACGAGTTACAAACTTCGTTAAGCAAGCTTGATAAACGACTGCAAACTATTGCTACCGAAATGGAACATACCCAAATAGCGGACTACATTGATCTGTTAAACAGACCATGGACAATGATTTGGAAAAACCTGCTGGCTGGTACAGCCAGAGGTGTAGGAATCGCGATTGGCTTTACCTTTTTTGCTGCGACCATTCTTTATGTTCTGCGTATATTAGGAGCGTTAAACTTACCGATAATCGGCGACTATATTGCAGACATTGTCCGAATTGTCCAAATCCAGCTCGAAGGAAAAGTTTATTGATTATAAGCGTTGATCCTCAAGATCAGCTTCTAATCCATGATCGCCTTCATCCGACTCCAAGTAGTTTTTATATTCTCGGTTGCGGATGACGGACACATGACGCCCTGTAATGTCGGTCGCAAGAAAGCTTTCAATGGATTCAACAAAACCGTCATTCTCGAAAGCTTCAATACCTACATGCTCATAATCGGCCACATCTCGATTCTCAGATGTGGCAGGTGAATCCGCATTGCCCCATTGCTCAACAATTTGCCAAGCATCCTCGCCATCAAAGCCGTTGTAGGAATCATGCTCATCCATGCTGGTTCGACCAAATGGAGTATCGAGAAATAATTCTTCAACTGGCCTGCGCAGGGATAAATGCTGTCTTGGCGCATGTTCAATGCAGTAAAGCGTATCAGGTACGGCATCCAAACGCTCAAGCGGGATAGGTTCATTACATGTTTTACAAATGCCGTATGTTCCATCAGCAATCGCGGTTAGCGCTGCCTCAATGCGATTCAGATGCAATTCCTCTTGTTCATGAAGGGCTACATCTTTCTCGCGTTCATAAAGCTCAGTAGCGACATCACCCGGATGATTATCGATTGTAGATAGTTCTCCGGTAGTGTCACGCAACGAATTCGCTAAGCCATAATGATCGTTTTCTGAGAAACGTTTTTCAATTTCGCGCTGCTCGTCCAATAATCTGGCTTGCAGCAGCTGAATATGAGCAGTGTTTGGCTTTGTCATTTTGAGCACCCTCCTTAGCAGGGAACATAATTGCAGTATTAGCTTTTGCTGAAATACGGTTTTTCAGTATGGTCTTCAATGGAAGAACAGCAGGCGGGTGCTGGCTCTTATTTAGCTCCGTATGCTACAATTGATTAGCAAACTTTCAGAAATGCGCTGGCTTTTCACATCTAGCCTGAAGTGCTTTTGAATGGAAACGCTGCTTTACAAAAAATTAGGAGTGATTCGATGCGTTTTTATTATTACTGGGTAGCGGTATTAGTGTTAGTCCTTGATTTTGTAACAAAGAAATTAATTGAGACAAAATTGGAGATCGGGGATCAAATTAGCATTATCGGTAATTTTTTTCTCATCACTTCGCATCGAAATCGCGGTGCTGCATTTGGCATCTTGCAAGAGCAAAGACTGTTTTTTATCATTATTACCGTTATCATTGTTTTGGGTATCATTTGGTACATACAGGCATCGAGAAAATCAGCTAAGCCTTGGCTGCTAGTAGGACTCGGACTAGTTCTTGGCGGCGCAATTGGCAACTTTCTCGATCGCGCGCGTTATGGTGAGGTTGTCGACTTTCTGCAGTTTAACTTCGGCAGCTATGGCTTCCCAATATTCAACGTAGCGGATTCAGCGATTGTCTGTGGTGTAGCATTAATTCTAATTGACACCTTGTTATCGGCTAGAGATGACAAGAAACGTTTGCAAAATGGAGAGGACAAGGATCAAAACAATCATGAGCAGCAACCTGTATAATGAAGAACCGTTGGAATGGATCGTAGAGGCGGAGCAATCCGGCGAACGAGTAGATAAGTTTGTAACAGACAGTATTGACGATCAAGGCGTATCCCGAACGCAGGTTCAGGAATGGATCAAAGCAGGGGCCGTACAGGTCGATGACAAAGTGGCAAAAGCGAATCTGAAGGTAGCAGAGGGCAATCGTGTCGTTCTGATTATCCCAGAGCCTGAAGAGGCGGCCATTGTCCCTGAGAACATCCCGCTTGAAGTTATCTATGAGGATTCAGACTTGATTGTTATTAATAAAAAGCGCGGAATGGTCGTTCATCCTGCACCTGGTCATTCTTCAGGCACGCTTGTTAATGCGCTGATGTATCACTGCAAAGACTTGTCCGGCATTAACGGCATGATCCGTCCGGGCATTGTTCACCGCATAGATAAGGACACAACAGGTTTGTTGATGGCTGCCAAAAACGATCTGGCGCATATCTCGCTTGCTGAGCAGCTTAAGGAGCATACGGTAACGCGGAAATATATCGCACTTGTGCACGGCAATTTGCCGCATGACCAAGGTACAATTGATGCGCCTATCGGACGTGACCTGAATGACAGGAAGCTGTTTACGGTAACCGAGCACAATAGCAGACATGCAGTAACACATTTTCACGTATTGGAGCGCTTAGGCGATTACACGATTGTAGAGCTTCAGCTAGAGACGGGACGTACCCATCAAATTCGTGTGCATATGAAATATATCGGTCATCCGCTTGCAGGAGATCCGGTTTACGGCCGCAACAAGACTGTAGCCTTAAAAGGACAAGCTTTGCATGCTACGCTGCTTGGCTTTACACATCCGCGCAGCGGCGAGCGGCTGGAGTTCGAAATGCCTTTGCCGGCAGACTTCGAATATGTATTAAGCAGCTTGCGTTCAAGGTAATAGTGCAATAGTGCAAACTTTTCACCACATTATTCATTATTTCAAGCACATAAGTACGTTATTCTAATCAATAACAACTGAAGTAAATGAATATAAGGATAGGTGACGTGAAATGACTTCCATTAACCAAAATTACTTGGAGCTGCAAGGCAGCTACTTGTTTTCTGAAATTGCAAAACGCCGTACTAAATTCATTCAAGAAAATCCAAATGCTGAAATTATCAGCTTAGGAATTGGTGATGTTACGCGCGGTTTGCCGGATTCGGTTCTGAATGCTATGCACAGTGCAGTGGACGAGCTTGCAGCTCCAGGTTCATTCCGTGGATACGGACCTGAGCAAGGCTACGATTTTCTAATAAATGCAATTATCGAAAATGACTATAAAGCACGCGGCATTGACATTGCAACAAATGAAGTGTTTGTAAGTGATGGTTCCAAATGCGATGTCGGCAATATACAAGAAATTTTCAGCGAGAACAGTATCGTTGCGGTACAAGATCCGGTTTATCCAGTCTACGTCGATACGAACGTCATGGCTGGCCGCTCAGGCAAATACAATCAAGATACAAAGCGCTATGAGAACATTGCGTATTTGGAGTGTACAGCTGAAAATGATTTCAAGCCTAGCCTTCCTGATCGTAAAGTAGACATTATTTACTTGTGCTATCCGAACAATCCAACTGGCATGACGCTTACGAAAGAAGAGCTTAAAGTATGGGTTGACTATGCGAAAGCAAACAACTGCATCATTCTTTATGACTCCGCATACGAAGCATTTATTCAGGAAGAAGATGTTCCGCACAGCATTTACGAAATCGAAGGCGCGCGTGAAGTAGCCATCGAATTCCGCAGCTTCTCCAAAACAGCAGGTTTTACTGGTGTTCGCTGTGCATACACAGTTGTGCCGCGTGAGCTGAAAGGTCTTGATGCTTCAGGCAATGAAGTGTTGATCAATGATTTGTGGAATCGCCGCCATACGACAAAGTTTAACGGCGTATCATACGTTACACAACGTGGAGCAGCTGCTATCTATTCAGAAGAGGGTAAAGCGCAAATCAAATCTTTGGTTGACTATTACATGAAAAATGCAGCAATTATCCGTGACGGCCTTGCGTCCATCGGTCTTGAGGTATTTGGCGGAGTAAACGCTCCTTATATTTGGCTGAAAACACCGAACGGCATGGATTCATGGTCATTCTTCGATAAGCTTCTTACAGAAGCAAACATCGTTGGAACGCCAGGTGTAGGCTTCGGTCAAAGCGGTCAAGGCTATTTCCGCCTTACAGCATTCGGAAGCCTTGAGAATACTCAAAAAGCAGTTGAAAGAATTCGTAAATTAAGCCTGTAACAAATAATCGCTATCCTTGCATAGTTTATCAGGATTGGTCCACACTAAGTTGAAGCGGAAATAATCGTTTTTACTTGACATCTTTTGTCGAACGTGGGATAATTCCTATGATATACATCAGTACCTTTAACTCAGTCCAGAGAGGCTGGCAAGGTAGCGTGAATAACAGGTTATAGAAGAGAAGAATAGGACAGCTTTATGCACTGCTTTCTGTGACGAGAGCTCTGCTTGCTTGCACCTATCTCTTTAAGCCTTATCACAAGCTCCTTGCGAAATTCGCAAGGAGCTTTTTGTCGCAACCTGGCAGTTTTGGACGGTTATGGAAGGAGTCAGCGGAAATGACGGAAGAAGAGCATTTAGTCATCATGGATGAAACGGCGATTCGCCGCGCATTAACGCGAATTGCTCATGAAATTGTGGAGAAGAACAAGGGAATCGATAACTGTGTGATTGTAGGCATTCGCACAAGAGGGATCTACCTTGCTCGGCGAATTGCAGAGCGCATCGGTGAAATTGAAGGAAAGCCTGTTCCTGTGAGCGAGCTTGATATTACTCAATACCGTGATGATCGCAAAGCAATCATATCTGCAGACATGGAAATAGCAGCAGCAATTGGCGATACCGACGGCATACCCTTTACGGTTCAAGACAAACGCATTATTTTGTTCGATGACGTATTGTACACGGGCCGCACGATTCGCGCTGCAATGGACGCGCTTATGGATTGCGGAAGGCCGCAAAGCATTCAGCTCGCCGTCCTTGTAGACAGAGGACATCGCGAACTGCCGATTCGACCAGATTTTGTAGGCAAGAACGTCCCAAGCTCTAAGCAAGAGCAAATCGATGTGGCTCTTACCGAAATCGATCAAATCGACCAAGTGACCATTATTAATCAGAGGGGGCAAGCCGGATGACCATCACACAGCTTAAACAACGGAGTTTGCTCGGATTAAAAGATTTAAGCCAAGAAGAGATTGAATCGATACTAGATCGTGCTGCTTATTGGGAGAATCATTCAAACAAAGTGCACACGACGATGCAAGGCAGATTTGCAGCCAATATGTTTTTCGAGAACAGCACGCGTACTCGCTTTTCATTCGAAGTAGCAGAGAAACGACTAGGTACAGAAGTGCTGAATTTCTCCGCTGCGGTTTCAAGTGTACAGAAGGGCGAGTCAATCTACGATACTGTACGCACACTTGAATCAATGGGAATTGACGTTGGCATCATTCGCTTAAAGCCAATCGGCGTTCTTGCAGAACTGGCAACGAAGATCAAGGTGCCGCTTATCAATGCCGGTGATGGCAATAACGAGCATCCGACACAAGCGCTGCTGGATATGTACACGATGCGCAAGCATTTTGGACAACTCAAAGGCTTAACGGTCTCGATCGTTGGAGATGTGCTGCATAGCCGCGTTGCAAGATCGAATCTATGGGCTTTGCAAAAATTCGGAGTTAATGTGAACTTTTGCTCACCGCCAAATATGCAAGCCTCTGAACTTGACGTCTCTTATGTCTCTATAGATGAAGCATTAAAATCAGATGTTGTCATGATGCTACGCGTCCAGCTGGAACGCCATGAAAGCGGAATGTTGAACTCTGCTGAAAGTTACCGCGAGCATTACGGCTTGACGGTAGAGAGAGCCAGCAAGCTGGCTAATCACGCGATCATTATGCATCCTGCTCCAATCAACCGCAACGTAGAAATAGACGATGAACTGGTTGAACATCCACAATCTCGTATTTTCCCGCAAATGGAAAACGGGGTTCCTATCCGCATGGCGGTAGTAGAGCGTGCGCTCAGCTAATTTTAGCAACATAGATCTAAATCCGGAGGTTGAAACGACAATGTCATTATGGATTATAAACGGTAACGTATGGAATGAAACTTCGGGCAGCTTAGAAAGTAAGCATATTCGGATTGAAAATAACAAGATCGAAGCTATTATAGACGGTTCCGAATCAGTAGATACAGGAAGCGCAGAAGTCGTTGATGCAAAGGGCAAGCTGGTATCGCCAGGCTTTATCGATATGCACGTTCATTTGCGCGATCCGGGCTTTGAATATAAAGAAGATATCGCAACAGGCACACGCTCTGCGGCAAAAGGCGGATTCACAACGATTGCATGTATGCCCAACACTCGTCCTGTAACGGATACTGCTGAAACGGTACGCTACATTACGAACAAGGCGGCTCAAGTCGGCGTTGTCAAAGTATTGCCATACGCATCCATCACTAAAAACGAGCTTGGCCGTGAGTTGACGGACTTTGCTTCATTAAAAGAAGCGGGTGCAATTGGCTTTACGGATGATGGTGTAGGTGTCCAGAACGCGCAAATGATGAAAAACGCGATGGCGCTTGCTCATTCCATGGATATGCCGATCATCGCTCACTGCGAAGATGATTCATTGGTTGAAGGCGCTTGGGCATCGGAAGGCGAGTTTTCCCGCAAGCACGGCTTGAAAGCTATCCCAAATGAATCCGAAGCGATTCATGTAGGCAGAGACGTACTATTGGCGGAAGCGACGGGCGTTCATTATCATGTATGCCACGTTAGTACTGAACAATCGGTACGGTTAATTCGCCTAGCTAAGCAAATCGGAGTTCGCGTTACTGCTGAGGTTTGCCCGCATCACTTGCTGCTGTCTGATGAGGATATTCCGGGCCTTGATGATGCGAATTGGAAAATGAATCCTCCGCTTCGTACGCCGCGTGACGTTCAAGCGGTTATCGAAGCGATTGAAGACGGAACGATCGATATGGTCGTTACGGATCATGCACCGCATAGCGCGGAAGAGAAAGCGCGCGGCGTTCAACTTGCACCTTTTGGCATCGTTGGCTTCGAGACAGCTTTCCCGCTCTTGTACACAAAATTTGTTCAAACCGGCAAGTGGACGCTTGGCTTCCTACTTCAGCGCATGACTGCGGATCCGGCACGTGTTTTCCGGCTTCCAACGGGGCGTTTAGAGCAAGGCGCTCCTGCTGATATTACAATCGTTGATTTGGATAACGAGCGTTCGGTTGATCCGAGCACATTCGCATCCAAAAGCAACAACACGCCATTCGGCGGCTGGAAGCTTAGCGGCTGGCCTGTGACAACGATCGTTGACGGCGCAGTTGTTTGGTCAGAATAAATAACTTTTACTAACTAAAGCCAATATATGGGGACAATCAACACCTGAGGAGTGATACGGATGCAAGCAAGATTATTATTGGAAGACGGTACATTGTTCACAGGACTTTCGTTCGGTGCAGAAGCACAAATGATGGGCGAGGTTGTATTTAATACTGGAATTACTGGTTATCAAGAAGTTTTATCCGATCCGTCCTACTGCGGACAAATCGTAACGATGACCTATCCGCTAATCGGCAACTACGGCATTACACGTGATGATTTTGAGTCGATGCGTCCATTTATTCATGGCTTTGTCGTTCGTCGTCATGAAGAAGTGCCAAGCAACTGGCGCGCTCAATATTCACTAGGACAACTTCTTAAAGAATACGGCATCCCGGGCATCAGCGATATCGATACACGTATGCTTACTCGCAAGCTTCGTAACTACGGTACAATGAAAGGCCTAATTACAACAGGCAACGAGCGTGTAGAAGAACTTGCTGAACGTCTTAACATCTCGAAGCTAATGACGGATCAAGTTGCACGCACTTCTACATCTCATGTATTCTCAAGCCCGGGTCAAGGCGAGCGTATCGTACTTGTTGACTTCGGTGCAAAAAGCGGTATTTTGCGCGAGCTTACTAAGCGCGGCTGCGATGTAGTCGTTGTTCCTCACGATACAACAGCAGACCAAATTCGTCGCCTAGCTCCAGACGGCATTCAATTGTCCAATGGCCCTGGGGACCCGCAAGATGCACCTTATGCTGTAAAAATGATTTCTGAACTGCTCGGCGAATACCCGATCTTCGGAATTTGCTTAGGCCACCAGCTGTTCGCATTAGCTTGCGGAGCAGAAACAACGAAGCTTAAATTCGGACATCGCGGCGGAAACCACCCGGTTAAAGAATTGGCAACTAACCGTTGCTACATTACTTCACAAAACCATGGTTATACGGTGCTTGAAGAATCAGTAGCTAACACGCCGCTTGTAGTAACACATATCAATAACAATGACCGCACGATCGAAGGACTTAAACACAATACATTCCCAGCTTTCTCGGTTCAATATCACCCAGAAGCTGCGCCTGGACCGTATGATTCCAGCTATTTGTTTGATGAGTTCCTAGAAATGATCCGTACGCACAAGAAAAATAACCCACAAAAACCTCGTCAAGCTGTGTTGTCGGAGACGTTGAAAGGAGAGCTTCAGTATGCCCAAAAATAATGAACTCAAAAAAATTCTCGTGATCGGTTCCGGTCCAATTGTCATCGGACAAGCGGCGGAATTCGACTATGCCGGTACTCAAGCCTGCCAAGCGCTCAAAGAAGAGGGCTATGAGGTTGTTCTTATAAACAGTAACCCAGCAACAATCATGACAGACACGAACATGGCTGACAAAGTATACATCGAGCCAATTACTTTAGATTTTGTATCACAAATCATTCGTCAAGAACGTCCAGATGGACTTCTTCCGACGCTTGGCGGCCAGACAGGCCTTAATATGGCGGTTGAGCTTGCACGCGCAGGCGTTCTTGAACGCGAGAATGTAAAATTGCTTGGAACACAGCTGACAGCTATTGAGAAAGCAGAGGATCGCGACTTGTTCCGTGACCTTATGCGTGAGCTGGAACAGCCAGTACCAGACAGCGACATCGTAACTACAGTAGAAGATGCAGTTAACTTCGCTAACACAATTGGTTACCCAATCATCGTTCGTCCTGCTTATACATTGGGCGGAACAGGTGGCGGTATTTGTGCGAATGAAGAAGAACTGCGCGAAACGGTTGCTTCTGGAATCCGTTATAGCCCGATTAGCCAGTGCTTGATCGAGAAATCGATCGCAGGCATGAAGGAAGTCGAATATGAAGTTATGCGTGATGCGAACGATAACTGTATCGTTGTCTGCAACATGGAAAACTTTGACCCGGTTGGCGTACATACAGGCGATAGCATCGTCGTAGCGCCAAGCCAAACCTTGTCTGATCGCGAGTATCAAATGCTTCGTTCAGCTTCCCTAAAAATCATTCGTGCGCTGAACATCGAGGGCGGCTGTAACGTACAGTTCGCACTTGATCCACAAAGCTATCAATATTATGTCATTGAAGTAAATCCGCGCGTAAGCCGTTCATCGGCACTAGCGTCGAAAGCAACAGGATACCCAATTGCCAAAATGGCAGCAAAAATCGCTGTCGGCTACACACTCGATGAGCTTGTAAACCCTGTTACAGGACAAACGTATGCTTGCTTCGAGCCAACACTTGATTATATCGTATCGAAAATTCCACGCTGGCCGTTTGATAAATTCGTTAACGCGAACCGTAAACTTGGTACGCAAATGAAAGCAACTGGCGAAGTTATGGCTATCGGCCGTACGTTTGAGGAATCCATTCATAAAGCGGTTCGTTCATTGGAAATTGGCGCTCACCGCATTCACTTGAAAGAAGCTTCATCTTTAGAAGATGCAGTGCTTCGCGCACGTCTAGAGAAGCCGGATGATGAGCGTATGTTCCTCGTAGCAGAAGCGTTCCGCCGGGGCTATCAGCTTCAAGAAATCCAAGACATTACAAACATCGACTGGTGGTTCCTTGATAAAATTCAGTCTATCGTAGCATTCGAGGATCGTATGCGCAGCGAATCAACGTTGAATCAACAAACGTTGTATGAAGCTAAACGCAAAGGTTTCTCAGATCGTTCTATTGCTGAAATTCGTCAAGAAGGTTTCCCGAATGGCAGTCACACAACGGAAGCTGACGTGCGTGCACTTCGCGAACAGCTTAACTTAAAGCCGGTATACAAAATGGTTGATACATGCGCAGCTGAATTCGAAGCTTCGACACCATATTACTACTCCACTTATGAAGTAGAAAATGAAGTAACTGTAACAGACAAACAGAAGGTTCTAGTCCTTGGCTCTGGACCAATTCGTATCGGTCAAGGCATCGAGTTCGATTACTCGACGGTTCATGCGGTATGGGCAATTCAAAATGCAGGTTATGAAGCGGTTATTATCAATAATAACCCAGAGACGGTTTCAACAGACTTCAGCACATCGGACAGACTCTACTTTGAGCCATTGTTCTTTGAAGATGTAATGAATGTTATTGAGCAAGAAAATCCGATTGGCGTAATCGTACAATTCGGCGGTCAAACGGCAATCAACCTTGCAGCTCCGCTTTCCAAAGCTGGCGTACGCATTCTAGGATCCAGCCTTGAGAGCATCGATGCAGCAGAGGATCGCAAGAAATTCGAAGCATTGCTTCGCAGCCTGAACATCGCACAGCCAGACGGAAAAACGGTTATCTCTGTTGATGAAGCGGTAGTTACGGCACAAGGTCTTGGTTATCCGGTACTTGTTCGCCCTTCCTATGTACTTGGCGGACGCGCAATGGAAATTGTGTACTCAGACGAAGAACTGCTTAACTATATGGAAGTTGCAGTGAAAATTAACCCTGAGCACCCGGTTCTAATCGACCGTTATATGCTAGGTAAAGAAGCTGAAGTAGACGCAATTTGTGATGGCGATACTGTTGTTATTCCAGGGATTATGGAGCATGTTGAGCGCGCAGGCGTTCACTCAGGCGATTCCATTGCGGTATATCCACCACAATCACTTTCGGAAGAAATTAAACAGCAAATCGTTGACATCACGATTAGCATTACTAAAGCTCTTAACGTAATTGGACTTGTTAACATCCAGTTCGTCATTCACCAAGAAAAAGTATACGTGATTGAAGTTAATCCGCGTTCATCGCGTACCGTACCTTTCCTAAGCAAAGTTACGAATATTCCGATGGCAAACTTAGCTACTAAAGCAATTCTCGGTACGAAGCTTGCTGATCTTGGTTATGTTGAAGGCTTGTGGCCTGAGGATGAATATGTTTCGGTTAAAGTTCCTGTCTTCTCCTTCGCGAAGCTGCGCCGGGTTGACCCAACGCTAACGCCGGAAATGAAATCAACAGGTGAAGTAATGGGCCGCGACGTTCAATATGCGAAAGCTCTTTATAAAGGTCTCATTGGCGCAGGCATGAAAATTCCAACATCAGGCGCTATCATTGCTACAGTTGCGGATAAAGATAAAGAGGAAGCAACAGAGTTGCTTCGCGGATTCTTTAACCTAGGCTACAAAATTATTGCTACAGGCGGAACGGCGAAAGCACTCGAAGAAGCCGGCCTTATCGTTACGACTGTTAATAAGCTTAGCGAAGGCTCACCGAATATTCTTGATCTAGTACGTGAAGGGCAAGCGCAATTTGTAGTCAATACGTTGACTAAAGGCAAAGCTCCTGAACGTGATGGATTCAGAATTCGTCGTGAAGCGGTTGAGAATGGCGTCGTTTGTATGACATCGCTTGATACAGTTCGTGCATTGCTTGTTATGCTCGAAACGTTGAACTTCTCCTCCCGTTCAATGCCAGTAGCGCTACAAAACAAATAAGCTCAATGAGCTTAAAAGTACGGCCAGCGTTTATTGCTTCGTTATCTACCTTAAGAAGTTAGTCTTAAGGTGGATAGCTTGAAGCAAACGTATGGCCGTTTATTTTGCAAATGAACAGAGAAATGGAGCGATTTCGGATGAAATTGACTAAAGAGCAAGCAGCAGGACGGATTATGGTAGCCCTTGATTATCCAGATGCAGCAGCGGCTGAACGTTTAATTGCCGAACTGCAAGGCATTCCCTGTTTTATGAAGGTGGGCATGCAGTTGTTTTATGCTGCCGGTCCTTCCTTCGTGCAAAGCTTGAAAGAGCGTGGTTACTACGTATTTCTTGATGTGAARATGCATGATATTCCGAACACTGTCAAAGGCGGCTCTAATAGCGTAACGAAATTGGGAGTTGACATGTTTAACGTCCATGCAGCAGGGGGCAGTGATATGATGGAGGCTGCGCTTGAGGGCGTAGATATTGCATTAACAGGCAGCAGCCTTCGTAAGCCAACGGTAATCGCGGTAACTCATTTGACAAGTACGAGTCAGTCGATGCTCAATGAGCAGATTGGTATTAGCGGAACCGTAGAAGCGGCAGTGCTTCGTTATGCAGAGCTTACCAAAAAAGCGGGTTTGGACGGTGTTGTCGCATCACCTTCCGAGGTTGAGGCTATTAAGTCGCTATGCGGCAGCTCTTTCAAAACCGTAACGCCAGGCATTCGTCCCATTGGAGCGGATGTTAATGATCAATCACGCATCATGACGCCAAGTGAGGCGCTGCGCAAAGGAACTGATTATATGGTTATCGGTCGCCCGATTACAGCGGCACCAAATCCGCGTGCAGCATTAGAATCTATTATTGAGGAGCTGATTTCCTATGAGTAAAATTACTTTATCTGAATTGCCAAATCAAATTGCTAAAAGCCTGCTAGAAATCGAAGCCGTGGCACTTCGCCCTAATGAGCCATTCACATGGACATCAGGCATTAAATCACCAATCTATTGTGATAACCGCCTTACGATGACATACCCAGCGATTCGCGATCTTGTTGCAGAAGGTTTCGCAACGATCATTCGTGAGCGTTATCCTGATGCTGAGGTTATTGCGGGCACTTCAACTGCCGGTATTCCACATGCAGCTTGGGTAGCACAGAAGCTTAATCTACCGATGGCTTATATTCGCGATAAAGCGAAAGGTCATGGCAAGCAGAATCAAATCGAGGGCCGTGTTCTACCTGGACAAAAGGTCGTTGTGATCGAGGATTTGATCTCGACTGGCGGCAGCTCGCTTAAAGCTGGTCTTGCAGTCAGAGAAGCAGGCGCAGAAGTGTTGGCGGTGCTTGCTATATTCACTTACGAATTTGATTCAGCGATTCAAGCCTTTGCATCAGAGCAAATGCCTCTTGTTACATTGTCTAGCTATAGCGCACTTATTCAAACAGCTGTAGAGCTTGGAAAAGTTGCTCCTGAAGATGTAGCTGCTTTGCAAGCTTGGAGACAAGATCCTCAATCGTTTGGAAAATAATTGCTTAAATTAAAAAAAGCGTGCTCTTTCCATGAGAGCTCGCTTTTTTTGTGACAAAATTGTTCATAATTCGACACTAAAATTTAATTTTTTTTGAAAGGGACTCTTCTTAATAGCTATTTGTCTCCGATAAATAATTATAGAGTATAGTCATGAATTGAGGGGCGGGGTTTTAATGAAATTGTCTTTACGTGTTAGGCTAGTCTTGTTGTCTTTGGTTCCACTTATGTTTTATGCATTTACTGGGCTTTATTTGCTCAATGAGCAATGGCGTGTGTTGAATGACATGACAGATCGTATTTATGAAACTTCTAATCAAGTAGACACATTAGTATTAAACGCGGATAGGGATATGTATCAGGCCTATCAAGCTTACTTGAGAGTGGAATCCGGTACTTTGGATCAAGTAAATGCAGACGCTGCTCGAGCGGAGTTAGCCGAAAATATAAAACAAGTTGAAGACAGGGTAGGAGAAGCGCAAGCCATTTTATATGAGAAAGGACTTCAGAACTTAGCAGAAGGGGAAACTGAGCGCAGCATAAACCAAATTTTAATTGAGTTTAAGGCTAATTTTAATTTCTGGTCAGTTGCAGCGGTAAAAGCAGCAGCGGATGGAAAGAACAATTTTCAAAATAAACAGATCGATAATAGCTTCTTAACAAGCCGTACAGGGATTGATGAAATCGGTCAAAATATTAAAATTTATGCACAAACCACGATTACTGATATTACAAATGAGCTTAGAAAAACGCAGCTTACTCTCTTAATCTGCATCATTGCAGTTACATTAGTTATATTAATTGCTATGTACTTTACAGTGCGTCATATAATGAAGACAATCAGGAGTGTTGTATTTAAGACACAGCGAGTAGCAGAAGGGGATTTAACGGTTCTTCCGGATCAGAAATACAGCAAGGATGAGCTTGGCCGTATTTCGCAATCGGTGGATCATATGATTGAAGCTACAAAGCAGCTGATTAGCGGTATTGCTAGCAACGCAGCTGAAGTGACCAATTCAACTGATCAGTTAACGACTGCATCTAAGGAATCTGCAGACGCAGCAGAGCATGTCGCTCAAAATATTCAGGAAGTAGCGAGTGGCTCAGAAGTACAAGCTAGAGGTGCGGAGGAAACATCTAGAGCGATCGAAGAGATGACGATAGGCATTCAACGAATCGCAGAAAACACAGCCTCAATTGCCGATAAATCATCTTCAACCTCTAAGCAGGCTGAACTTGGTCATGAAGCGCTGCTCCGGTTAATTGATCAAATGAGCGAGGTAACCTCAGTAACTGGCAAACTATCGAATACAATTGAAACGCTTGAGCATCGTTCCAAGGAGATAGGTGCAATTGCCGAGAATATAACAAGTTTTTCAAACCAAACGAATATTTTGTCGCTGAACGCATCAATAGAAGCAGCTCGTGCAGGCGAACACGGCAGAGGTTTTGCGGTCGTTGCAGGAGAGATTCGGAAGCTGGCAGCGGGATCCCTTGCATCTGCTGACGGGATACATCAACTCGTGGATATTACCCGAAGTGAAATTGCAGGAGCTTCGGCATATATGTCGCAAACGGTTCTGGAAATGGAGCGAGGCAGCGCGCGGGTAGGCGAGGTTCGTCAGAACTTGGATGTCATTGTTGCTTCTATTACACAGATGAGTGAGCAGATTCATGAAAATTCTGCAATTACTCAGCAAATGTCAGCCAGCTCGGAGCAAGTAAGCGCCTCAATGCAGCAAACGGCTGCTACAGCTGCCGTTAATCTGGAGAAGACAGAAAATGTTGCTGCCGCAACGGAAGAGCAGCTTGCTTTGATGGATAACATTTCTTCAGCAGCTGTTCATTTAGAGGAAATTGTACGCGATTTGGATCTTGCTATTTCTCATTTCAAGGTGAAGTAAGATAATGTAAAAGCTGTTTTTTATGCGGAGTTTAAGCCTTCGCTAAAAGCAGCTTTTTTTGTTCGAAAAAGGTTTTAAAAAGTTGTTTAAATTTGACGTAACTTTTTGAGCATGTCCTACGTCTATCATGTAAGATGAGAATTATGAAAGTTGGTTGAGGAGGGATCGGAAGCGCTAATGGCCATTCCGCAGGAAGAAGAACAGAAGGTAGAAGAGCAGTTAGAAACGACTGAGGAAAGACGCGATCTGCTTAAAGTTATTGATGTAGAGCGAACGTTCCAGGTTGGAGGAACTCCGCTGCCTGTACTGAAGGGCATCAATATGGAGCTTAAGGAGCGTCAATTAGTTATGCTCAGAGGCAGATCAGGCTCTGGCAAGACGACGCTGCTGAATTGCTTGGGCGGGCTTGATACGCCAAGCAAAGGAGAGATTTTGTTTAACGGTTTGAAGTTTCACAGCATGAGCGATGACCAACGCACTTTAGTTAGGCGAAAGCACATGGGCTTTATATTTCAAGCCTTCGCACTTATGCCGCTATTGTCCGCACGTGAGAATGTGGAGCTGTCTCTTCGGATGGCTGGTGTACCACGAGCGGAATGGAAGGATAGAGTTACGCAATGTCTTGAACTAGTTGGTTTGGAGCGCCGAATGAATCATCGACCCTTCGAGCTTTCCGGCGGTGAGCAGCAGCGGGTCGCAATTGCTAAGGCGATCGCCCATAAACCAATGCTGCTGCTTGCTGACGAACCGACGGCAGAGCTTGATACTGGCATGTCAGCTCAAATTATGGCGGTTTTCCAAAATATTATTCGCACTGAACAAGTTTCTATTTGTATGACTACACATGATCCTACGATTTTGGAGGTTGCTGACATTGTCTATGAAATGGTGGACGGAAAATTTATTTAAGCGTTCAATGGTTGTTGTATTAAGTGCTTCATTGGTGCTTTCAAGCGGGTGCTCATTGCTTCCCGCAGAAGATGAAGAAGAGGTTATACCTGAGATTGCCCCTGCACAAATATCCAAGAAACCTGAGTATGAGGTAACGACGACGACATTAGAAACTTCGATACCGCTGATCGGCAAGCTTATCTCTTTGGAAGAAGAGACGATGTTTTTCACATTGGACGGCAAGAATTTGAAGGAGTTGAATGTGAAAGTAGGAACAACTGTAAAAGCCGGTCAAGTGATAGGTCAGCTGGACGTTGATGTACTGGTCAAAAGCTTGCGGCAAGAGCGGCTTTCATTTAGGAAAGTCGAAAATGAGATGAAAGACACGCTTCGCCAGCGTGATGAAATGGATCCGATTGAATTCGAAGGTAAGCTGATTGCTTTTGAAGAACAGAAGCAGAAGCTAGTCGATATGGAAGAGGAAATCGGGAAAGCGACATTAAAAGCTCCATTTGCCGGAACGATTGTATCGCTTAACGTGCAGAAGGGCGATTTGATTAAAGCCTATGCTCCAATTGCAATTGTAGCCGATACGAGCAAGATTACAGCTGCAGCCAAAATTTCTAAGTCAGAGCTAGAAAAATTAGGCGTTGGCATGGAAGTAACGGCTGATATTACGAGCGTTGGTAAATTTAAAGGCAAGATCAAGCAGCTCCCTTACAAAACGGAGGAACAGAACAACGGCGGCGGCGGTGGTGGTTCTGGAGTAGAGAAACCAGAAAAACCCGAAGACTTCTTAATCGTTGATCTTAAGGATTTGCCTAAAAACTTGAACCGCGGTATGCCGCTTTCGATTAAAGTCATTACGAAGCGCACTGAAAATGCTATTGTTATTCCTCCTTCTACGCTTCGTTCTATTGGATCTCGTACGTACGTGCAGGTCATTGAAGGCGAAGTTAAGCGCGAAGTTGACGTAGAGGTCGGCCAACAAACCTCGACGAATATCGAGATCCTCAAAGGGTTGAAACCGGGGCAGAAAGTTGTAGGTCGATAGCCAATGGGAATTCCGCTGTTTCGTTTTTTGTTCCGCAAAATGTGGAACACGCGCTGGCTAACCTTAAGCACGCTGGCTGGGCTAACTCTGGCGGTTGCATTTGCAACGAGTATCCCTATGTATGCAGATGGCGCACTCAAGAGAGTAGTAGCCGAATCACTGCAGCAGAAGAGTACCGGATTACCTGCGGGCTCGCTTCTCATGAGATATCAATCACCTGCTGGCGGGAAAACGGATTTAGCAGCGCTGTCGGAGCTTGAAAAGTATATTAAAGATGGAATACCGAAGGAAATTGGATTTCCATTTGGTACGTATGTAAACAGCTATTCCATTCGCGGTGCAGAGGTCGTTCCTGAGGATTCAAGCAAAGTAGACGCAGGACGAAACCGTCAACTGACGATTATGAATCTGTCAGAACTTGAAAAAAATACAGAGCTGACTCAAGGTAAATGGTTTTCAAATACCGAAGGGGATGGAGATATACTCGAAGCAGTCATGTTCGAGGAAGCAATGTATAGAAATGATGTACATATCGGCGATGTTTTTGAATATCCGATATACGGTGGACTGGATCTGACATTGCGAGTGAAAATTGTCGGAGCAGTCAAACCGCTTACTGATACGAGTTCATACTGGTATCAAGGGATGGAAAGCTTGCTGAACACGTTCCAAATAAGCAAAGCAGCATTCGAAAAGACGCTGTTAGCGAATAAAAAAATACCGCTGCATAATGCAAGCTGGTACTACGCATTTGATTTATCAGAAGTAAAAACGAGTCAATTAACACCGTTAAGCAAGACGCTAGAACGCTTGAATATTGAGCTTTATCAGCGTCTTAAGGACACAAGAGTAGAAATTTCTTTTGCATCCACGCTTACCGAATTTAAGAAACAAAGCCTGCAGCTGCAAACATTGCTGTTTACGCTAGCTGCTCCAATGCTTGCGATGGTGTTTTTCTTTATTGCCATGAATGCAAGGCAGTCACTGGATAAGCAGCGAAGCGACATTGCAGTGCTTCGAAGCAGGGGGGCCGGCACACGGCAAATCATATGGATTTATTTGCTCGAAGGACTACTGCTTGGAGGGATCGCGCTTGGAAGCGGTCCGTTTATCGGTTGGTTCATGGCGAAGAGTATCGGATCAGCCAATGGCTTCCTTTCTTTCGTTAATCGGAAGTCCATACCGGTTGGCTTCTCTACAGAGGCCATTATTGCTGGTGGAGCTGCAGTCTTTCTAGCGCTTATGGCGACCATTATTCCAGCTGTTATTTATGCAAGATCTTCAATCGTAAGTTATAAGCAGGATCTGGCGCGTTCTGATCGCAAGCCAGTTTGGCAGCGTTGGTATCTTGATGTCTTGTTAATTGCCGCTGCTGGTTATGGCTGGTATATGTTCAATGAGCGCCAAATGTTGACATTCAAAACAGGCATGACAACGGATCAATTAAACGTACAGCCATTTTTATTTTTTGTTCCTGCCTTATCAATCTTTGCATTTGGGTTGTTTTTCTTAAGATTATTCCCATGGCTTTTGAAGGTGTTTACATGGTTAGGACGCAAATTTTTACCGGTTCCGCTATATTTGACGCTGACTCAGCTTTCACGTTCATCCAAGGGATATTACCCATTGATGATTCTATTGGTGCTGACGCTGGGGCTTGGTGTTTATAACGCATCGGCAGCTAGAACGATTGATTTGAACTCCACGGAACGTACGCTGTATAAATACGGAGCAGACGTAACCATTCAAACGGTATGGGAAGGCTCTCCGGAAATTACCACGACGCCTGGCAACAACGGCGGAAATGGTGGCAACGGCGGCAGTGGAGGCAATGGCGGCGGTTCTGGCGGCGGTGGAAACGGCGGAAATGGTGGAGGAGGCAACGGCGGTGGTTCAGGCGGCGGAGGCGGTGGCGGTCAAACCATACCTTCAAAGATGTTGTTCAGTGAACCTCCATTTGAGCTATTCCGTTCCCTTGAAGGCGTAGAAGCGGCTGCTCGTGTACTACAGACGAAGGGCAGCGTGGTCATTTCAGGCAAATCGATTGGTCAAGGAACCGTAATGGGAATTGATAATGTCGACTTTGCCAAGGTCGGCTGGTTCCGCAATGATTTGTACCCAGTTCATCCGAATTATTATTTAAATAATTTGGGTAAATATGAGCATGCGGCACTTATTCCTTCGAAAGTAGCAGAGAAATATCAATTAAAAATCGGAGATCCTGTGTCAGTTGGATTCGCCGAAGGTAAAGTGGATTTTATGGTCGTTGGCATTTTGCCTTATTGGCCTAGCCAATATCCAGATAAATCTCCGTTTATTATCACGAATTTAGATTATATTTATGACCAGCTTCCGCTTATTCCTTATGAGGTTTGGCTGAAGATGAAGCCTGATGCTAAAGTAGCTCCGATCGTTGAAGCGCTGCAAAAGGCTGGGGTGGAGATAGCAGCTATTAAAGATGTAAGAAGCGAGCTAATCATTCAATCGAAGCTTCCAACTAGGGGCGGCGTATTCGGAATATTGAGCTTAGGTTTCCTTGTTTCGGTCATCATCACATTAGCTGGCTACGTTCTATTCTGGTTCTTTAATCTCTCAGGGCGCGTTGTCCAATTCGGGGTATTGCGGGCAATGGGATTATCGCGAAGACAGCTTACGGGGATGCTGCTTCTGGAGCAGCTATTTACAGCAGGACTTGCGATTGGACTTGGGGTGTTAATTGGTAAAGGTGTGAGCTTGCTCTTCCTTCCATTCTTGCAAACGACAGAAAACGTTGCAGAAACAGTACCGCCTTTCCGAGTCATATTCGAGTCTAGCGATACGAACCAATTGTTCATAGTTGTCGGATTTATGATGCTGACCGGCGCATTGCTGCTCTTCCTGCACATACGCAGGCTTAGAGTGCATCAAGCGGTCAAGATGGGAGAAGAACGATGACAACAGCGATGATCGATTGCGAAGGTCTAGTGAAAATTTACAAGACAGACGATCTAGAGGTCGTTGCCCTGCAAGGCTTGAACCTAAAAGTAAACGAAGGCGAGCTAATGGCTATTATCGGCAACAGCGGCAGCGGGAAATCGACGCTTCTGAATACGCTGGGCGGTCTTGACCGCCCTTCAGCCGGCCAGGTGCATGTAGGTCCATGGGATCTTCTGAAGATTTCCGAAGAGGATCTAGTGAAATACAAGAGGGAGACGGTAGGATTTATTTGGCAAAATAATGCCAGAAACCTGCTGCCTTATCTTACTGCCCTCGAAAATGTAGAAATGCCGATGATGCTTTCAGGGAAGGTTGATCGCGCATATGCAAAGCAGCTGCTTGAATGGGTTGGCTTGAAGGAGCGAATGCATAACAAGCTCCATCAATTATCAGGCGGTGAGCAGCAAAGGGTTGCCATTGCGATTTCATTGTCGAATCGCCCGAAGCTACTGCTTGCGGATGAACCGACAGGTTCGGTTGATACGGCTACCTCCGATTTGATTATGGGTATTTTCCGCAGGTTGAATCGCGAGATCGGTATTACCATCGTCATTGTAACGCATGACTTGACGCTTGCTGGCAAGGTAGACCGAGTGGTTGCCATTCGCGATGGCTTGACGAGCACTGAGTTCATTAAACGCAATCCGAATATTAATCTTGATGGAGGTGAGGCAGAGCTTCCAGCTGTAAGCAGCGGACTGCAGTCTGTGCATGAAGCCTATGTCGTGGTAGATCGCGTTGGACGTTTACAAGTGCCTAAGGAATATTTATCTGCTCTTAATATTAAAGACAAAGCAACGATGGAATTTGACGGCGAGCGGATTATTATTACTCCGCCTAAATCACTAGGGGGTTAAAATCAAATGAATAATAAAAGATTGTCAGGCAAGCGAATTCGCAAATTTACTTTAGTATCGTTAACACTTACCTTGCTTATTGGCCTGCTAGCAGCGTGCAGCAGCGGCTCAGACAGCTCTACAGAAAAACGGGTTTTACGTATTGGCGTGCTTTATGGCGGTGCGGATAATGAGCCGTATTTCCGTCAGCAATACACGGATATGTATGAAATGTCTCATCCTAACATTGAGTTCCAAATCGTAGGCGCAATCAACTATGATGATCAACGCTTTGAACAGCAAGATCCTGCAAAGCCAACAAAGCAGCCAGATCCGTATGRAAAAATGAAAGAAATGCTAACTGGATCAAATCCAGTCGATGTTGTTGTTCTGGATTACAATATGCTTCGTCGGATGACACAAGACAACTTGCTGCAACCGCTGGATCCGCTAATAGCACAAGATAAATTCGACTTGTCGGATTATGTTCCAACTGTTGTTGAAGGCATTAAAGCTGCTGGTGACGGCGGATTGTATGCATTGACGCCAACTTTTAACTCTTCTGCACTATACTACAACAAAAAAATGTTTACTGAAGCTGGTGTAACTCCTCCGACAAACAAAATGGAGTGGACTGAAGTTCTTAACCTAGCACGTCAAGTGGCTAAAGGTGAAGGCGTGGACCGTAAATTTGGATTCTCCTTCAATCGTTGGTCCAACGACGGCTTTAGCAATGCGCAGTCTTATAGCCAAGCATTGCAGCTAAAAATGTGGGATGACAAAGGCGAGAAAATGCTCGTCAATAGCGATCAGTGGGAAAATGTATGGAGCACTGTTGCATCGCTGTATCAAGAAGAAGTTATTCCAACACAAGAATTTATGAATAAAATGTATGAGAAGCAAAACGCGGAAGGTGGCAATGACCCATTCTATGGTGATTTGTTCATCAAAGGCAAAATTGCGATGACGATCGGTGATTATGGTTATATCAATGAGCTTAAGAGAGCTTCGGACAACGCATCGAAAATTAAAGATTTTGAAGCTGTTGATTGGGACGTTGTGACAGTTCCCGTTTCTCCAAGCGATCCTGAAGTAGGCAGCAGTATTTCATTGAGCCAGTTGATGGGTATTAACAACAAAGCTCAAAACGATAAAGACGCTTGGGATTTCATCAAGTTCTCCAACAGCAAGGAATGGGCTAAGCTGAAATCGAGAAGTCTTTATGAAATGGTTGCACGTAAGGAATTTTTGACGCCAATCGGCGGTTTGCAGTACAACATTGACGCATTTACTTCACTTAAACCAATGCCAGCTGTAGATACGGACAAAATCTTCCGTGAGAAACCAGGTGCATGGGAAGCTCAACAACCTGGCTATGAATTGTTCCAGGCCGTAATCGAGAAGAAAAAATCGGCTCGTGAAGCACTAGCTGAGTGGGAAACACGTGGAAACGCGGTTTTGGAAAAAATTAAAAACAATCCAACTGGAGAAGGCAACGGCGGCGGAGTCGAAATTATGCCAATGCCAAGATAATTTGAAATAAGGAAAAAGCCCGTAATCGACCTCTGCGTCGTTTGCGGGCTTTTTCCTTAATATTTGTCTAACCTCGTAATAGAAAGGACTGGTAAGCGGTCCAAGAGCCGTTCTCGGTCTGATACATCAGATGTATGCGATCAATTCTCGAAGTAAGATCAATGGACTGCATGCGCAGATTTCCGAATAAATCATGCAGCTCATCAGCTGAGATTTCTTGCCCTATCGTGACATGTGGCGTGTAAACATATTTAGGCTCGACAATGGCCAGCGGACCGCTGCATACGCTCTCCTGGAGCTTCTGCATGGAAACGGTGTCTTCAAGCGCTAAATAGAGCACATGACTTACAGGGAAAAAAGTAGATACACGGTTCAAATGGATAGAGAAAGCAGGCAGCTTAGATGTGGTTTGCTCTAAATGAGCGACTGCTAGCTGCAATTCATCGTCTGACCAATCTTCTGCGTATCGTACTGTCAAATGAGCAGGCACAGCTGTGTAATGCGGATCATGGCGTCTTCGCCAGCTATTAGCGAAGTCCTGTACATGCTTTTCGGGGAAAACAACAATTCCATATAACATGGTCTTCAGCTCCTTCGAAATGACCTATTTTGAGTATACCCCATTTGCATGTATGATCCCAATTTTGGGGTATTCTAATGTATACAGCCTTTATTGGAGTGATAAGCATCAGCTTCTCCAATAAGATAGTGGAGGGATGACATGAGATGGGTATATTGGGTTCGCCTATATGAAACCAAATTTCAAGCGGGTTGTTTGGTTAGGAGAATGGAGAATGACGGTTGGATGTATGGCTATGAAACTCCGCATGAGGTAGAGGTATTTCGATCCCGAAAAGGGCGATACGGCGTGAGGTTTATACCATAAAAAATAAAAAGAAAATAAATTAGAATATTTTGCTTGACTTAAAACACACCTATATAGTATATTATTTTATGTCGCCAATTCAACTGGCTTTGCTCAAATGGATATACGTCGCGGGGTGGAGCAGCCCGGTAGCTCGTCGGGCTCATAACCCGAAGGCCGCAGGTTCAAATCCTGCCCCCGCAACCAACCTTTCGATGAATACGTTGAAATATACGTTTTTCGAGGGCCCTTAGCTCAGTTGGTTAGAGCGGTCGGCTCATAACCGATTGGTCGGGGGTTCGAGTCCCTCAGGGCCCACCATAAGCAAAACCTTTACAACATGCCGGGGTGGCGGAACTGGCAGACGCACAGGACTTAAAATCCTGCGATGGGTGACCATCGTACGGGTTCGATTCCCGTCCTCGGCATACCTCGAAGACATTGACGAGTCAATGGTTTTCACGAAGTACATAAGATGTACGAACGATAAAAGAACCTCCTTTATAGAATCTGACTTGTCAGTTCTAAACAAAGGAGGTTTTTTTATCGTTAGGTACTTAATATCTAGCAATTTAATTTAATATGTTAATTTCTAAAGCTGTTAAGTAAATTAGAGGCTGGCAGTAATTAATTTATAGCAGCTTGTCTCGCAGCATTATGGGCTAACCTATGGAGGGTATTGTTTTTCTTGTGCTTGCTTATGTATTTTATTTGTATGTGAACGCTGGGATACATATTATTTAAATGATGTAGAACTGCCAATATTTCATCTCTAGCATCTTTATGATGTGAATGAGAAAAATAATCTTTTGATAAAATGTTTGCGATTTGACTGCAATCAGTATAGATAATAGCGAATTTCGGCTCATACTCCGTCAGCGCACTTGCAAGTATTTCAAGACTGTAACGAACAGCAAGCAATTCACCGTAATTGGAACCTTCAATATGTTCCATCATAATTTTTTTGGCGGTAACGCGTATTGTTCTATTGAAGACAAAGCAACAAGCTGCTCCATGATTATTTTGCGCAACGAAACCGGAGTAATCACAATACAAACAAATCATACTCTTGTTCATAATGTTTTGTCTTAAACGGGGATTGGCATATGCTCTTTTTATTAGCAATTCTGTTGTAGTATCCACAAAATCTATCCTCCAGATTATATTCCTTCTTTCATTATTTTAATCATCGTCAAAAAAGAGATGGGCTAGTCTTCAAATGGAAAATCCTCGAAATATTTTTTACTTTAAGGATAGGCGAATGGATTAAGGTATACATCGGAGCTGATAAGCGTAAGTTTTAATAGGAATGTGTCTGAATAAGGAAGTAACATTAATGATGTAATACTGGAGGGGACTCGGCATGAAAGCAGGTTTTTGGATTCGATTAGGAGCTTCATTGCTGGATGGCATTATTATTGGCATTCCGTTAGCCATTATTTCATTATTATTTACAGGAGGATATGAAGGGAGAGATTATTTTACAGATGTGGTCTCATTCCTTTACTCGTTACTGGTTCCGGTATTTTGGAGCGGCTATACCATTGGGAAAAGGATATGCGGCGTACAGATTAGAAAGCTGGATGGCTCACCTCCAGGTATAGGTACCATGTTATTGCGTAATGTTGTCGGTGGACTCGTTTATGGATTAACATTAGGTATTGCTGTGATCGTCAGCGCCTTTATGGTCGGTTTGCGCGATGACAAAAGAGCGATTCATGATTTTATAGCAGGAACAGAAGTGGTGCATTCTGATTAAGCTGTCTTATGAGCTCGTTGCGATATCATGCAGCGGGCTTTTTTTATTATACTTTTGACATTTGCCACGATATTTAATGAGGGAACTTTTTTGCTTTCTCTATTTTGAATGAAGTAAACTAAGAGTTGTATTGAAATACCTGAGCGATAAGGGAAGTAGGTGGATGATTGATGCAGCACAAGAACGAGGAGACTTCACTTAAGCTAAGCGCGCGTCGACTCTATGCGGAGATATTCTCTTTAAAGGACACGCTTTACAATGATCTTCTAAATCGGTTTAAGGATGATGTATCACTCACGGAAAAAGCGGAGCAGTGGAAAACCGGCATAATGGCAGCTGCGATCTCTACAGCGCTTTACAGCTCTTCTCTGGGTGGAAACAAGGAGTTTCCTTATGTCTATTCCTATTTGAAAATAAAGCTTAAAACGTATCATTCTGAAGGGGAAGCGGCGATAGAGGACTGTATGACTGTCATTTCAGGCCTATTAAATGAAGCTGATTACGAGTCTGATTCGTTTTCCGAAGGAATTGCTTTATGGCTTTATTTTAGTATTCAAGGAAAAGAGTCGTTTGTAGAAGAAGAGACGGTTCCATATTTKCTTACTGGACAATATATTAATCAAGTTTTTTATAATTGGTTTGATAAGCAGAGCTAATAAAGGCTGCTTATTCAAAAACGATTGCTTTTGAAGGGGATATTAATGATTATGAATACGTTAGCAAATGATTGGGCGCAGAAATTGCAGAGTGAGCTTGAAGCGCCTTACATGCAAGAGCTTTTTGCCATACTGGCAGAGAAATATAAAACGACCACAGTTTATCCGGAAGCGGAAAATATATACAATGCACTTCATCATACATCCTATGAGCAGACGAAAGTGGTCATTTTAGGACAAGACCCCTATCATGGACCAAAACAGGCGCATGGGCTTAGCTTCTCCGTGCAGCCAGGATTAAAGGTACCTCCTTCACTAAAAAACATTTACAAAGAGCTGGAGTCGGATGTAAGGGCCACTGTGCCTGACCATGGAAGCTTGCTTTCATGGGCTAAGCAAGGAGTGCTGCTTCTAAATACAGTGCTTACGGTGGAGGATGGCAATCCTAATTCCCATCAAGGAATAGGGTGGGAGCAATTTACCGATCAGATTATTGCCGCTCTAAACGATAGGGAGAAGCCCGTGGTATTTATACTATGGGGCAAAAATGCAGAAGCGAAAGCGAAGCATATTAATGGGGACAAGCATCATTTAATTATTTCACCGCATCCGAGCCCATTTGCAGCGCGCAAAGGTTTTTTTGGAAGCAAACCATTTTCCAGGACAAATCGTTTCTTAGAATCGATTGGAAGCGAGCCGATTGACTGGTCGATTCCGATGCTGAATGAGCTTGAAAGCAAATAAAAAAAAGACTTCTCAACTGTCTGATGGTTATAAGACAGGTAGAGAAGTCTTTTTTGGTTTAATTGATGATGATCGCTTTGCCTGTTGATGATTCACTTGATCCCGTAGATTGCGAGGATTGGGTGAGTACTGGCTTTAGCTTAGCATCAATATAAGTGGAGGCGGATACATCTGTAATAACTTGAGGATACATTTTATCAGGATCAGGCATGACCAATTCTACATTGATGAAAGCTTGATCTCCTTCGAAAGCAATAGAGGTAATACGGAAACCATAACCGGGATGTCCTACTTGAGTGCTTACGGTTACTTTATTGATTTGCGGGTTTACCGCCTCAATTGAAAGCTTCAGGTCGAGGCTCGGTTGCTCAGGCTTAGTTGGAATCGGAGCCGTCTCCTTTACAAATGTAATGGCGTCATATAGCCAGCCTGCTGCTTCACCGCGCAAAATAGCTTTTTTAGGATAAAACTTGTTCGCACTATCCAATGTGACGATTTTGCTTATGAGAAGCTTTTGAATGCTGTCCATGTAGGTTTTGTTCACATCAGCCGCATCTTCCAACTGCATGAAAATTTCAATAAAGGCGTAATCGCCTTTCGTCATCATAGCTTTAAACAAATGATGAGCAAATTGCTCGCGGGTCATGATGTCGTTAGCTTTGACCGTTTTTGGAATTTCTAGACCATTAATACTCGCGATGATAAAAGCTTGCGAATACCAAGCGTTATCTTTTATGTTTGTAAAATAGTCGCTTGCTTTAGGTTCTTTAATGAAGCGGATATGGTTGATATTAATATCTAGCCCTTTAACGATCAAAGAAACGCCTTCGGCATAAGTGAGCTTGCCTTTAGGATTAAACTTGTCATGTTTATCTCCGCTTATTATGCCCATCTTCTTAAGCTCGTTAATTTTATGCTCGTTTACGTCATTTTTAACGTCCTTGAATGCCCATACGGATTGTCCAAGAGTGAAGAGCATCATTGCAACCAGTGTCATTGTCAGTATCAATCGTCTTTTCATACGGTCACCTCTTCTTTTATTTGCTGCAGCACTTACTTGACGTCGTTAAAAGACAAATTGTTGCAATTATTATACAATCATTATGACCGATTCCACTTTTGTGGAGACATCGTGATGAGAGTGGAGAGTCAGAAAAATCTGTAAAGAAATATGTTGACTTGGCGTCTTTCACCTGATATATTATTAATTGTCGCTAACATGATCTGGTAGCTCAGCTGGGAGAGCACTATCTTGACAGGGTAGGGGTCACAGGTTCGAACCCTGTTCAGATCACCATAACTTAAACTCCGAAAGCCTTGTCCAGCAAGGCTTTTTTTGTTGTGATCAACCATTGCCATGTCAACATAATCCCTTCATTGGTATCCGTGGTAGCAGCGTGGTAGCAAGCAATTCTAACTGATTAGTTCAAATTAGAAAAGCAATTTTGCTAGCTCAGCAGCTGCTTCTTCTTGCATGTTAGGGAACAGATGCGAGTACAGATCAATTGTAATCTTTATTGAGCTATGCCCCAATCTTTCCGACACTATTTTAGGATGCGTATTAATCTTGAGTAGCAGTGAGGCATTGGTGTGCCTAAGGTCATGAAAGGTGATTTTTTTCAATTCCGTTTTCTCCAGTAGTTTGTACCATATCCTATTGATGTTTCTTGGGTTAGCTTTTGTACCCAGCCCGTTACAGACAACAAGATCTTCCTGACTTAATGACTTTCCGAGTGAAAGCATTTCACGTCTAACCATTCTCATGTGCTTTTGAAGGTCGGTGGCTGTATCTGTATCGAAAGATATGGAGCGTATACTTGTAGCAGTTTTTGCTCCATGAATGATTTCTTTCCCATTATGGCTTAACGTTTGTCTAACGGATATCATTTTCCTATCGAAATCCACATCCATCCAACGAAGACCAAGTATTTCGCCTTGTCTCATCCCAGTGGTTAGAGCTAAATGAAAGGCAATGTAGTATCTGGTATAGGATCGTGCATAATTCAAGAATGCTTTCACTTCATTTACATCCCATACTTCGATTTCTTTCCTTTTAACTCTTGGCTTATCGATAAGGGAAGCGGCGTTCCGATTGATGATTTGTTTCTTGACTGCTGCATTTAAGGAAGTATTAACGATATTATATATTCGTTTAATTGTAGAATCAGCTAAGCCTTTGTCCTGGAGAGTGCTCAAGAATCTCTGAATGATCAATGGATTCAACTGTGTGAGGTTGATCCCTCCAAGTTCAGGGACTATATGCGTTCTCATATACACTTCAGTTACATGAGCGGTTTGAGAGGAGATCTGTTGTTTCTTCGCACGAATCCATTCAGTCAAATACTCACCATAAGTCATTTTTGATGGTTGGATGTATGCACCTTTATCTGCCTCGACTTGCGCTTCCCTTAGGGCTTTCTCAGCCTCTTTCTTCGTTTTGAATCCTCGTTTTTTTATTTGAATTCTTTTTCCGTTAGCGTCTTTACCTAAAGTAATAACATAGTAGTAGAAATCTTTGTTCTCTTTCTTTACGTTGTATTTACCAATATAACCTGCAACTCTAGTCATGTTTATTCTCCTTTCAATACGATTATTTATGGACCATATTTCACATCGGAATATCTAACGGATCACCTCGAATACGCACAATGCTCATTTTCATCACCACCTTTCAAGATAGATAATTACCGCTCATCCAGTTGTTGAAAACTTCCTTTAGAACTCGGATGGACTTACCAACTCTTATGACATGAAACTCGCCTGAATTAACGAGTTCATATGCTTGTCGACGGCCAATCCCTAATATTTGCTGAATATCGCTAACTCGAAGAACCTCTACATTTTCCAAGGTAAACACGACCTTTCGATTAGTGGTGGTCAGAACTAAACAAAAAAAGACAGGTACAATGACCTGTCCTCAAAGCAATCATATCCATACAAGAATAGAAGGATTTGCGGTTGGGCCGTTAAATCCAGCTTTCATGTTTTGACACAACTACTTATCTACTATTTAGCCCACTTCTCTAATGAAGGGCGCAATCCTACATCGCTACAACTACTAAGTGTCATTGGGATATGATCCTCTAACAGGTTTTCCTTACATCTATGTGTACAGCCCGATTAAGGCTGGAACTTTATTCATGTTTCTGTAGACCAGCCATTCATTTGATCTACGGCGTTCTTCTTTCTCGTCCATGTTTCCCGTCGAGCTTCAACCTTTCTAACTAGCGCTTTCACTTCCTCGATGAATTCCTCGAATTCCAGTACACTCATTTCCGCTATTTCATCCACTTCTTCATGCATCACTCCTGCTGGAGAGTATGCCTTCAAGTTCAGGTGCATTCGGTGCGATGGCTCCAGTAAGTCAAAGTTCTTAATAGAAGGTGTAATCCCGCAGATGGTAAAGGTCTTGGGGTTCCTGTAATAATCAAGTTGGAAAGCTTCAACTGGTACGGACATCACTTGAGCAATTTTGGCAAGCAATGCTGCTTTTAGTTCTTGTTGTTTACCTGATTCAAATCTTGATAAAGTCGAAGGGGAGGTTCCGATTTTATCAGCCAAGCCGTTGATAGTAAACAAACCTGGGTTACATTCCTCTGCTCTCTCACGAATGTACTTATGAATTTCGCCGAGACTACCGTAGCCTTGAAGTGTCTTAAGGTCTTCGGTTGTAATTAAGTAAGGCATTAATCCCATGAGCTCCACATCCTTTTCTGGTTCTGTATGTATCATATCAAATGTAATTCATAAACGCAACACTTGTTATTGCTAAAGTGCAATATTGGTGTTATGCTCATATTGAGAGAAATAAGAATGGAGAGGATTCAATATGTGCCATTCACTTGCGCTTCACTTAGTTCGGTTACATACGAATCAGGTAGAAGCGTTCATGCTCCAATATAATAACCTGAATGTTATACAAATTCTCGTAGGAGGCACACCATTATGTTCGATACACTCACCGTAATTGCGGAATGTAGGATACCAGAAGAAGGACTAAAGCAAATGATGGATCAGAGGGCAAGGGTAAAGTATCTTAACCCAGGGGAAGAAGAAGAAGATGAACTTACCACCTTCTCCTATGTATTATTAGGAGATCGTCTTATGCCCAGACTCAAATACAATAAGGATAGAGGAAGAGTAACTATAACCATTCCATGTTGCTCCTACTTCATGTTCGGATACCGTATGAAGAGGATGGATGCTACTCATGTACCTGCTTTTATTGATAAGCTACAGCAGTCATTCGTTAATGACTTAGCAATTGAGTTTTTGCTGCCCGCCGACCAATGGAAGGTTAGGAACGGGGATACATACTTTGATTTCAAGGTTAGTGACGTTGGTGCATATGTACAGTCGATTGCACAGATTGATCTAGCAGGATACAAGACAAAGAACTATCGATTTGAGACGACGAGCTTCGAGAGCGGTTCGAAGGACTGCAAGTTCTACGATAAGAGGGCTAAACTCATTGAAGATGGGTGTCAGGATGAGCGTGATCTTGAACTTAGCCAGAATGTATTACGATTTGAGGTTGGCGTGGCTCGCTACGATATGAAGTACTATGTTAAGTCGCATTCGCTTGGTCAAGTAATGTCAGAAACCTTCCTTAACGATCACTTGGAAAGGTTTCTGCGGCGACTCAACATATCTGAGCTAATAATGACCAATGAGCGAGATATTTATCAGCGACTTAAGAATGTTTATGATGAGAAGTGGGCCGAAACCTTACTTGGGTTCATTTCTAGGCGCACGAACGGAATACATACAGATAATGAAAAATATGAAAGACAAGAGAACATGTATCTTAAAAAGATAGCTCATGCGGGACTTGCACCAATTATTAGTGAAGTGTTTTTGCCGCCGTTACTTTTGCCGTGGATGGATAATAGTAATGTACCGTTAGTAGAGAAAACTCGACCATTGCATGTCGTTCCTTATCAAAAGGAAGAAACGGCAAGCACTATACAATATGTCGCCCCGACAGCGACAGATCTCGACAGAGTTCTGAAAACTATGGTATCGCGTCCTAACAGCCGCATTTCCTATACCTTTAGCAAAGTTAATTGACTCATATTGTAAGGGGCGGCAGCAACCGTCCCTTTAGTTGTATATTTTTCTTATTGGATTCTCGGCGGTGTTCCAAACATCATTAACTGCTTGAACGTGCAATGTCCGTTGGGTGGGGGAGAGGTGAGCACTGCCTCCAAAGTTATCATCGGTGATGATGGCTATGAAAGAGTCTACGAATTCTATCATGTTGATTGCGCGGCATATTACCTCTACTTCAATGGACACGAGACGGCAATAACGCGGGTTCCACAATGCTAAACGCTYGATCTCAGGTTTAAAGCCTGGAGAGAGACAGGATAATATCCAATAGGCAATTAATTGACGACTCTGCCCTATCTTCCAGCGAAATTCTGACTCTGTTTTGATGTCGATAAGTGTATTATCGATGATTAGATCGCCATCAGCGCCGTCCACAAGAGCAGATACAGCCTCTCCAAACCGTGGGTTACACATAATGTTATGTGATGCTTGAAACCTCTCTGAATGCCTCTCTGTGACTTGCATTAGGGTCTGTAGGTCATGAATATCGTCATCAATGGCATGAAGAATTGCGGGAATATCACCAGCGCCTGAACGATAAAACTGCTCCAACTGACCCAGTACAATTGCATCTTTAATTATGACTTGGGTAAGCGCTGAGTCCCCCCCAATATACCTGTTTCGCCGCTCTACAACTCCATTGTAAGCATCATGGATATACTTCCTATCTAAGATGCTAACTGCTATTGATGCCGCTAAATGATCACCCTCGCGCTCCTGGTGAGCACCATTGATGCGCTGTACATACGCACGTAATAGATAGTCATATGCGTGTCCAATGACTGGATTGGCTCGGTTTTCATGCTGAACAATGATTGGAGGTATGGAGGGAAATGGATCGCCGCCGTCCATGCAAATAAATGATTCCTTTAGTTTTGGTATATTGGCGAATAAATCCTTAATTTGATCGTTAAATAACAGTAGATGAGTGATAGACATGAGAGTACTCCATTCTTTATCGGTATTCTTTTAGCGTAAGCAGTTGATACATGACTGTCAATCCACAACTACTCTCTTTGAGCTCGGTAATATGTTCTTTATCAGACTAATTGCCACTTCATTTGAAATTGCTTTTGCATTTTTTTATCTTCAATTACCTCATAGATTTTCTAGCACTTTTAACTGTCGATATACAACTTTGATACGTCAGTATTGATGTCAATAAAGTTAAAAATCAACATCATCTAATTGCTTTCCCCCCCCTGAGGATACCCAATTTAGCATATTTTAGAATACATCCCCAACCTCCCAAACCCTAGGACTGGCGCGGCTTTGAGGGAAATATAGTCCACACACTGTGTGAAGTGCACTGAAGATTAAAGATACTTATAAATTCGTTTAATAAATAGCTTGTAAAATTTCTTTTAAATGGTTACGTTACACTAGAACGATAAGGTTTCCCCACTGTTTCCCAAATCGTTTGCACCTTCTCAATATAGCCTCCCTTCATACCAGGAGGGGGGCGTAATAACCGAAAGGAATGATGTTATGGATATGTCTGATTTAGATAAGTACGGTGAGTTCGGCTTTAGACGGGACTATGTTGATGATCCCGATGATTGCATGAGTATCTATAATGCTAGACGCGAAGTAATAATTAATATGGATTGCTTGCCGCTTCATCACCAGGTAAAGACCAAGAGGATACATGATGGGCTCGGCCAGAAAGAACTCGGGATGATACTCCGTCTTCCTGCTTCCACTATAAGTATGATTGAAACTGGGCAGCGATTAATACCTAAGAACCGCTTGAAAGAGTTTGAGCATTATCTTTACGAATGCTGGTATTCAGATGGGGAACTAATTAATAGCTTTACTGAGGATGATCTAAACCCACCAATGAAAGAAATGGATATAGAAGAACAAAGGGCTTTCTGGAAGTCAATAACGGATAATGATCCTGATCTGTATGGTACGATATTGTAACTGATCTGCGGTGGAAACTAATACACCTATTGAAACAGGAGGTAACATGCATGAATAGCACTATTGAAATGAATGAGCAAGATGAGCCAAGTTACTGGCCTGAATTTATATTTGGCTTTAACCAAGATGATGAAGGAGACGATGATAACGATGAATGAACAAGATGAATTCCTAAGGGCGCTTGATTTGGAAAGTAGTTTGCCTTCGTGTAGTCCAGCACAACGCGAGGCCAATATCCACAGGAAACGTATGTATCTATTATTTATGAATAGGAAACCTAATGACACCGCGACTACCCATACTGATTTGCAATTGGATTTGTATGTAAGGAAGATGACTAACCCCTCTTTTCGTTTTTCGGCTAGTACATTAATGAAGGAATAACGAAGAGAACCACCTGTATCAGATGGCCCCTCGCGCCAATACTCTATTAATTTCTTCTGTAAACTTCTTCGGCTTCCTGGGCAGTATAATCATCAAGTACTGAGCTTATTATAGCCTCCAATTATTCAAACTTTTGTTTTGATAAGCCAAGCTCCCGTGCTGCCAGAAGGGCATACCCTGTGATTGCTGTGTTTGTAATCATTGAATTACCTCCATAAGAATTAGTATGGATTAGAACACCTCATGATGCGAATAGACAGGTAATGCGCGAAACGAAGTGGAGCGCGCCCTCTATAGCCGAAGGCATAGCGAAAAGAGCCAGCCATAAAAGCCGACCCCTAATGAATGTTTTACATTAAACCTCTTTCCTTTAGTGAGCAGTAACTGTCTGTTGAAACGATAACGTGGTCAAGCAGTTCAATGCCTAGAATTTCTCCAGCATCAGATAAACGTTTGGTAATCTGAACATCCTCTGGGGAGGCTTCTGTCATCTGAGTAGGGTGATTGTGTACTGCAATGTAACTTGCCGCAGCTCTCTGGATGAGTGAACGATAGACTTCCCTAGGATGAACAATTGCACTATTAAGCGTCCCAACACTGATTCGCTTTTTGCAAATAACGTGATTCTTCGTATTAAGTGGAATTATCCAGAATTCTTCGTGCATTAGGTGCCCGATCTCGAAACGGATCATGTCGAAAACGTCCTTCGGAGAACGGATAACATACGGATTTTCACGCGGCGTGTTTAATGCCCTCGCCAACTTGAGAGTACTAACGATCTGACGCGCCTTCGCGGAGCCAATACCTTTGATGCGTGTAAGTTCCATTTCATTAGCATCAAGCAGTTCATAAGGCGTAACAAAGCGAGTAAATAGCTCTTGAATGACGGTGCTATCTTCTTTCACGCAAAGTGCATCAGCTAAAGCTGTTCTAATAGAGTACATGTTCACTGTGGATTACCTCCAAGAAATAGAAATAGAAATAGAAATAGAAATAGAAATAGAAGAGGCACTCGGCCTCCCCTTGAATGGGTATAGATATTGAGTTATCATTGAATCGATAATGGTTTTACTGAGGGCGCTGGCAGGCGTCCTTTTTCATGCCTTGAAATTCTTCGATCTTCATTTCCATGCTTATGAGCATTGCCAAGCAACAAATATACTGCCTTCCGTCGTCGGTTCTAAGCGATGCCTTGTTGTTCAGACGCTTCTTTCTGACGCTCTGGAGAGCCTCTTTACGCTCCCGCAACTGTTTAATCATCTGCGTATCATCCTTTCTTAACTGGCGCGATCTTGACGCTTAAGATACCATTCCAATTGTTTTGGATAGTACTTTGCGAAGTAAGCTCGCACATACCGATTAGCCAACTCCTCATCGATCTTCCATACACGCTGGAAGTACACTCTCAAGACGCGAGCCGCCATTACCAATTGATCTTGCATTACAAGCTGACGGAGTAGCACAATCATCTCTTCAGCTATTTGTCGTTTCTCCACGTTTCATCACCTCCTTTTTGCCTACTCTCACACGGCTTGTTTTGGATCTCTGTCCAACAAAAGAAGCTCTCGTCGATAACCTTGTTAGGTATCAGACGGGAGCTCTTGGTATGGCAACTATGTTACTTACGCAGGGAACGGGTGGGCGATTTCAAAGCACTGATGCTAGCCACAGTTGCATTACTTGAGATTGGAAATTTTTCAAATTTCAGATTGCTTATATAAAATTATTTTAGCAAGGATATTGCCAAATAGCGTCGAAATGTATAACGATACAGAACTGATGTTTGCTGTCAACCAGTTGACAGAGTAGTTTGATACTATCCTTATACCGCATTATGGATTGGAGTCGAATGCATGAGCCATTTATGTACTGAACTACATCGGATAGTGAATGAGTTGCCGAGATTTCACTTCCCGATCAATGACAAGCTCATTCCGAAGAATGGAATATATATTGTCTTTGAGAAGAACGAGACTGGACATGATGCTGACCGTATCGTACGAATCGGAACACATAGGGGCGTGAATCAGCTTCGATCACGTTTGAAGCAGCATTTTGTTCATGTGAATAAAGACCGCAGCATCTTTCGGAAGAATATTGGTAGATGCATACTGCATCGAGCAGCCGACCCATATCTCAAGGTATGGGAGCTAGATTGTACTTCATCTGAAGGCAAGGCGAAGCATGGACCGTTAATAGACGCAACCTATCAGCAGGAGATCGAACTCAGGGTAAGTGAATACATCCAGCAGAATTTCTCGTYCTGCGTACTGGAAGTGCCAAGTAAAGAAGAACGATTATATCTTGAATCGCGTATTGTCTCTACCGTAGCAGCATGTCAGGAGTGCGGGCCGTCCGTGCGCTGGCTTGGAATGTCTTCTCCTGTACTAAAGATTCGAAATAGCGGTCTATGGCAGGTCAATGAGTTGTACAAGGAACCATTAAGTTCTGAAGACATGTTAAGATTGGTGGAATTGTGCCGATGAGTAATAAGAAGAGGCTTTGTATTATTCCTTGCGGTTCGGCGAAAGTATGGGATTCGAATCTGAATGCAGGGCCGCAAAGAGCCGAAGATGTCTATACGGGGGTATTTGCTTCTAGTTGCCAACGCTATGCCCGTGCTTTCTTTGACCATTGGGTGGTTTTATCTGCAAAGCACGGATTTTTATTTCCTGGCGATACGGTGCCTGAAGCTTATAACGTTTCCTTCATCAAGCCTTCATCGGAAACCATTACGATAGAAGCTCTGGAACATCAAGCCATGCAATCTGGTTTGTTTGAGTTCGATGAGATAACCGTTCTAGGTGGAAAACACTATGTTGACCGCGTGAAGGCAATATTCAAGTCAGGGCAGCAGATCGAGCTTCCTCTGCATGACTGCAAAGGAATCGGCTATATGCTTCAAAGGCTATCACAAGCGTTAGAAGGCAGAGCGCCGATTGCGCACACGTCACTAGTTACAGCGATAAGGGAGCGTGTTCAGGTAGAGAGTAAGGCTGCTCCATCGATTGGGAAGTATACTCCGTTATATAATTACCTTTTTGCGGCTAGTGAGTCGGTTATTACGTTGACGAGCGAGCAAATAGAAGAGATCGTTGGATTTGCGCTGCCTGCTTCATCAGTCAAACACCGTGCATGGTGGGCGAATGATATCTCGCATTCTCATGCCAAAGCATGGCTGCTTGCTGATTGGGAGGTTCAATCGATATCGCTTTCCCTGATCACATTCAGTCGAATTCAAGTTGAGTAACCACAATCCGTAAATTACACTTGCTCATCAGTCAGGAGGCACTAATGTCACAATTTACAGAAGAATATCCATCACTTGAATCCTACTGGCGTTCAGTTATACTTTTCGGTCAGAACGTTGCTTCTTACAAATTCGCATTAGCCAAGTCCCTCTTGGAGGTATCGCCAAGTGCAAATACTTTTATTCCTCTTGAGGATCTTTCGGAGCCATTCTCTAGGCATATTCTTGAGCATCTCAAGCTTAACGATAAACAGATTACATCAAAATCCAGCACGTTCATTGATGCTTGTAGGAACTATAATGCTGGGACATTAGACAAAGCTGAGCTTATCCGTACGACTTTAAAATTTGGCTATGCGAACGTCCTGGATGCTTTCCATGTAGTCAACCGCGAGGAGATTCCTGTTAAGTTTTTTGAGAAAGCTATGAATGGAAAACAGAAGGGGATTGTCCTTACCGACGACATCTTCCGTCTTATGGAGTCTGTTCAGAATCCGAATCTGCCTTATGAAGTTGAAGCTAGATGGAACTTAGTAGAGACGGCATGGAAGCTCGGAATGAAGTCATCATTAATAGCTGTACATTATGATGAATCAGACAACCTATTCTACGCTCAGGAAGATAAGCTAAGAAGAACAGCTGTTACATCGGCTCGGCATGCGTTAAATGGATATCAAAAAGGGAAATGCTTCTACTGCTTTCGAGATATAACGGTTGATCCTACTTCAGATGATCTGGCTGATGTGGATCATTTCTTCCCACATACACTTAAGCGACAAACATCAGTGAATCTAGATGGCGTCTGGAATCTCGTGCTGGCCTGCAAGTCCTGTAATAGAGGGGATAACGGCAAATTTGCTAGAATTCCTTCGATCCGCTTACTGGAGAGGCTGCATAAGCGTAATAATTTCTTTATTGAGAGTCATCATCCTCTCCGTGAGACACTGATTTTGCAAACTGGCAAGGTGGAGAAGGACAGGCATTCTTTCCTCCTCCAATTTGATAAGTTGGCTATTAATGCACTTATTCATCGCTGGCAGCCAATATTTGAACTTTCTCCAGCGTTCTAATCTAAGGAGGCAATTATGAAAGTATACAACAAACTTATCCGTGACAAAATCCCAGAGATCATGGAGATGAACGGCAAGACATTTGAGTTGCGTACATTGAGTGATCGTGAGTACTGTGAAATGCTTAATAAGAAGCTTCACGAAGAGCTGCAGGAGTTCGAAGAAGCCAGCGACACCGAGCAAATAGCCGAACTGGCAGATATCGTTGAGGTTATTTACGCAATTGTGGGGAGCAAAAATGTAAGTCTTGATGAATTCGATCAAGTCCGTTTAGCAAAAAAAGAAGATCGTGGTGGATTCGCCCAAAAGCTATTCCTGATTAGTGTCGACTAACGATTGTTTCAGGGGCACCTATAGGGTGCTCTTTTGCTTTGTTGTGATATTGTCCATACTTGGATTAGAAGGAACTTGTCGTTCACATGTCGAAATAAGACATAGTACTTAAGTCTTAAATACAATCTGGAGGCATTATGAGCAAACTTACACTACAACAATTGGAATCGCACTTATGGGAATCCGCTAACATCCTGCGTGGTAGTATCGATTCCTCTGACTATAAAAACTACATCTTTGGCATGTTGTTCCTGAAACGGCTGAATGACGTGTTTGTCGAAACCGCAAAACGCATCGAGACGGAAGAGGGGGACAACTACGGCTGGTACGATCGCGACGAGCATCAATTTTTCGTTCCTGAACGTGCACGCTGGCAGAACATCCAAACGTTGACGCAAGACATTGGAGACGGGATTAATAAAGCGTTTGAGGCTCTTGAGGAAGAGAATGCATCGTTGCAAGGTGTGCTGGCAACCATTGACTTTAACGACAAAGAGAAGCTGCCTGACAAGCTCCTGCAGCGTCTCATTCAACACTTTTCGGCAATTGAACTTTCCAACGGTGACTTGTCTGAGCCCGATATGCTTGGCCGCGCTTATGAATATCTCATTAAACAGTTTGCTGACGATGCAGGGAAGAAGGGCGGAGAGTTTTACACGCCAAATAAGGTCGTTGAACTGATTGTCAATCTAATTAAACCAGAAGAAGGCATGCGTGTCTGCGATCCAACCGTTGGATCTGGCGGTATGCTTATTCAATCTGTCGACTACATCAAATCCAAAGGCGGCAACCCACGTAACCTGACTCTGCATGGTCAAGAGCGCAACCTCAACACCTGGGCTATCTGTAAAATGAACCTACTTCTGCACGGGCTTAGCGACCATTGGATTGCAAAAGGAGATACCATTCGTGAACCCAAATTGCTTGAGGATGGAGAGCTCATTCTTTATGACCGAGTAATCGCGAATCCTCCGTTTAGCTTAAGTAACTGGGGACGTGAAGAAGCAGAAGCGGATACACTGGGCCGTTTCCGATTTGGTCTGCCTCCTAAGGATAAAGGGGATCTCGCATTCGTTCAACACATGGTATCAACCCTTAATCATGAAGGTAAAGCAGGCGTAGTTATGCCGCATGGCATACTCTTCCGCGGCGGTGCAGAAGGGGCAATTCGTAAAGGATTGCTTGAAGAGGATCTTGTTGAAGCAATTATCGGCCTGCCATCGAACCTCTTCTATGGTACGGGTATTCCAGCAAGTGTTGTGATCTTTAATCGAAACAAAGCGGCACAAAAGAAAGGGCAAGTGCTGTTTATTCATGGCGCGGAGGACTACCAAGAAGGAAAAAATCAGAACGTCCTTCGTGATCTAGATATCGAGAAGATCGTATCGGCATACGACAAATGGGAAGAAAAAGAGAAGTATTGCAGAGTGGTTGAGATCAAGGAGATCCGAGAGAACGACTATAACCTTAACATCGCACGGTATATTGATACTGCTGAGGAAGAAGAGCAGATCGATGTAGAGGAAGCATTAGCCCAGTTGCGTCAGTTAGAGGAAGAACGGGAAGAAATAGAGATTATTATGTACGGCTTCCTGAAGGAGTTGGGTTATGCTGATTAAAAATAAGGAAACCGAAATAGGAGCTATTCCTTTTGACTGGGAGTATATGCAACTTGATACATTAACAAGTAAAATAACAGACGGTGCTCATAATTCACCAAAGACTTATGAGGGTGGAAAGCCTATCGCCACAGTTGAAAATATGAAGAAACACAAAATCGACGTGTCTTCTTGTAGGCGGATTTCAGAGCAAGACYTTAATGATTTAAAAAGGAATTCCTGTGCTCCAGAAAAAGGAGATGTTTTACTTTCTAAAGATGGCACAATAGGGAAGACACTTGTTTATAATCAAACAGATAATATCGTACTGCTTTCATCAATTGCTATTATTCGTACGATAAACGACTTGCTTAACCCGTTTTATTTAAAACACTTCTTTGAATCAAGCTTTTTTTACTTTAATCTAGAGAAGTTCAGAAGTGGATCGGCGATCAAGAGAATAGTATTAAAAGACATTAAACGAGTGTCCATACCTATTCCACCTATTCAAGAACAACAGAAGATTGCTGCTATCCTTACTACTGTTGATAATAATATTTCCACAACTGAGGCCATCATTGAACAAACAGAGAAGGTCAAGAAGGGGCTCATGCAGCAACTTCTTACCAAGGGGATGGGACATACGAAGTTCAAACAGACGGAGGTTGGAGAGATTCCTGAGGCGTGGGAAGTGATGTCACTTAATTCAATGATTGAAGAAGGTTATATTACTAGCCACCTCGACGGGAATCATGGCTCATACTATCCTAAGTCAGAAGAATTTGTTGAAGAAGGTGTACCTTACTTATCAGCAAACTGCTTAGCAAATGGCAGAGTTGACTGGTCAAAGGTCAAATATCTGACTCTTGAAAGAGCTGCTCAGTTGAAAAAAGGGTTATCACAAAACAATGATGTTCTTTTCGCACATAATGCTACAGTTGGCCCAATTGCTATATTAGAAACACAACTCCAACTTGTCGTCTTAAGCACTACACTTACTTATTACAGATGTAACCCAGAGAAGGTGAACAATCTATATTTGGGATGTTATATGCAATCGCCATGTTTTGTTAACCAGTACAGCAGAGTGATGAAACAATCAACCAGGAATCAGGTGCCAATTACTGTACAACGCTCTTTTTTGCACATAATTCCTCCTATAGAAGAACAGAAGAAGATTGCTGATATTATTTCATCTATCAATGGTAAGATCATCACTGAACAACGGAATCTAAATCAACTACAACGCTTAAAGAACGGTTTGATGCAAGTCCTCCTAACAGGCAAAGTCCGCGTCAAAGTAGACGATCAAGAGGCGGTGACCACGTGAGCTCAACAAGCGAATGGAACGAGAAGCATCTTGTTGAGAATAGACTTATCGAGCAACTCAAAGAGATGGGCTATGAGCATATTCATGGCTCTACTTTGGATGCGGAGCGTGAGTCTACTCGTGCGGTCATCTTGCATAATCGTTTAATCAACGCACTCAAACGGCTAAATCCTTGGATCAACGACACTAACCTCAATAAGATCGTACGCAGCATCACCTACATAGAAGCAACAAGCCCAATGGAAGCCAACGAAGCGTTCCATGGTATTCTCGTGAACTATACTTCCATCCTGCAAGACATGGGTAAGGGCAAGAAGAACCAAACGGTCAAGATCATCGACTTTGACTATCCATCAAGTAACGAGTTCCTCATCGTCGATCAATATAGCATCACTGATGCCAGCGGCACCATTCGTCCCGATCTGCTCGTCTATGTAAACGGAATTCCGCTCGTTGTGATTGAATGCAAAAGCCCGATGGTAGCTGTGGACGAACAGATTGGTAAAGCTGTTAAGCAGTTGAGAAGATATCAAGGTCAATGTGAATACCTATTCCACTATAATCAGTTCATGATCGCAACGAGCAATGACCGAGCTAAAGCAGGTACAATAGGCGCGCAGCTTAAGCATTTTGGAGAGTGGAAAGATCCATATCCATTAACGTCTCCCGAAGTAGGCGATCATCCGACGCCTCAAGATATACTTGTCACGGGTATGCTCTCGAAATCTAATTTGCTCGATCTCATCCAGAACTTCATCGTCTTTGAACCTGAGAATGGACGAATGATCAAGAAGCTAGCTAGATACCAGCAGTTCCGTGCGGTCAATAAAGCCATTAACCGATTGATGACCGCAAAGTCACCTCGTGAACGCGGAGGGGTCGTGTGGCATACGCAGGGCAGCGGCAAATCCCTTACAATGCTTTATTTAGCTGTTAAGCTACGTCGCATTGAATCTTTGAAGAACCCTAGCATTGTCATCGTAACAGACCGTTCAGATTTGGATGATCAGATTACGAAGACATTCCGCCGCTGCGGATTCGCCAATCCACAACAGGCTTCTAGTGTGGCTCGGCTTAAAGAGCTACTAAGGAAGGGCCCAGGCTCGACGGTCATGACACTTGTACAGAAGTTTCAAACGAGTAATGACGAAGACAAATTCCCTGAGCTCTCCGATGCAGAGAACATCATTGTTATGGTCGACGAAAGCCATCGGTCGCAGTATAAAGGCCTAGCCATGAACATGCGCACAGGGCTACCGAATGCCTGTTATTTGGGCTTTACGGGAACACCGATTGATAAGGAAGATAAGAGCACGACGCGCACGTTTGGTCCTTATATCGATAAATACACAATCGAACAAGCGGTTGATGACGGCGCAACCGTACCGATCTTCTATGAGGCAAGACTAACGCAATTGCATGTAGAGGGCGAAACGTTAGATCAGTTGTTTGACCGTAAATTCCGTGAGTATGACGAGAAGACGCGGGAGCGAATCATGAAAAAGTACGCTACGGAAGAGGCTATTATTGCATCACCTAAGCGTATCGAGCAGATTGTACTCGACATTATCAAACATTATGAAACTCATATCATGCCTAATGGGTTCAAGGCGCAGATCGTAGCGGTCACACGCGAAGCGGCAGTTATGTACAAGGAGAAGCTGGACGAGCTCAGTGATCTTGACTCGGCTATCGTATTCTCGGCGGGTACAGACGATAAGGAGCACCTTAAGAAGCATCATATTAGCAAAGATGATGAGAAAGCCATAATTGCTCGCTTTAAGAAGCCGCTGTTTGAAGATAAGCTAGCTTTCATTATCGTTTGTGATAAACTGCTTACTGGATTCGACGCACCCATTGAACAGGTCATGTATTTGGATAAGCCACTCAAGGAACATAACCTGCTTCAAGCGATAGCAAGAACCAATCGTACCTACGAGAAGAAGGATTACGGCCTGATTGTCGATTACTTTGGTGTGTCACGTTTCTTGGAGAAGGCGCTGGCTATTTTCTCTAAGCAAGACATCCAAGGTGCTCTCATGCCTATAGATAGCGAGATTCCACGTCTTCAGACCCGCCACAGAGCAGCGATGAAGTTCTTTGACTACATCCGAAAAGATGATGTGGAGTCGTGTATCCAGGTTCTTGAGCCAGAGGATGTTCGGCAACAGTTTGAGCTAGCCTTTAAGCGGTTCGCTTCAAGCATGGATATGATCATGCCAGATCCGAGGGCGCAACCATATGTTAGTGATCTTCAATTTGTAGGCAAGGTTCGCCAGCTAGCGAAGTCCCGTTACCGTGATGAAAGCATGGATATCTCGGATTGCGGCGAGAAGGTTAAGCAGCTAATTGCGGAGCATATGCGAGCTTCTTCCGTTGAAATCTTGCATGAACCCATTGATATCTTATCCAGTAAGTTCGAGAAGAAGGTAGATGAGCTTAATAGCAACGAAGCCAAAGCTTCCGAGATGGAGCATGCGATACGCCATGAAATCAGGGTCAAGATTCAAGAAAACCCTGTGTATTATACTTCATTGAAAGAGAAGCTGGAGAAGCTGATCGAGGCGCGTAAGCAGCTTCAGATGGATATTTTGGAGTATGCAGAAAAGCTTCGCGGAATCATCGATGGCATGCGGGATACCGCCACCAAAAGCCAGATACAAGGTTTGGCACGGGAGCAGTATCCATTTTATCAGATGCTGGAGCAATATTTCGTTTCAGAGGACGATAAGGAAGTACTGAGGGATTTGACGCTCATCCTTACAGAGAAGATTATCGAGCATGCTGTCATTGAGTGGACAAATAAAGATGACGTCAAGCGGGAGATGAGGCAAAAGATAAAGCAGCAACTCCGCGTGGCAAAATGCCCGAAAGATCAACTCGAAGAGCTAACTTTGAAGCTGGCAGCACTGGCTGAGGTACATTACAAGAGATAACGGACTGGTTTTGTTATAGCGTTAATAATGGGCCATTGACCCTAAGCCAATCTTTACGTGCATCGTAATCAGGCAAGATGGTACGCACGAACTGCCAAAAGTCTGCCGAATGGTTTGGATACTTCAAATGGCCCATTTCATGGACAAGTACATAATCAATTACTTTCATCGGTGCCATCATGATGCGCCAATTGATGTATATGGCATTATCCATCGTACAAGATCCCCAACGCATTTTTTGATCCTTAAGTTGCAGCTTAAAAGGGGATACACCCATCTTGGGAGCATATATATGCAACCTCTCGTTAAGCTTAGCTTGTCCATGTTGCATGTACCAGTTAACAAAAAGGGGGCGCAGAAGCTCAGAAACTTCAGTGTTCGTCAATTTGGAGGATACAGAAGCATTGAAGCGGCCTTTTTGAAACATTAGAGATGGGGTATCCATGTTCACCTTCTGCACTTTGAGTCGATATGATCTTCCAATATAGAGGAACTTTTCACCACTTACGTATACTTTGGGATTCGGTGGCGTCGTTATCTCTTCGAACTCAAACCATTTGCTCATGATCCATGGAGACTTCTTATGTAGTACTTCCTGTAGCTTTAATTCGTCAACCGATGGCGGTGATATAACTTTAACGCCATCAATCCAATCGACTGAAATAATGATATCCTTGGCTTCAGGTTTTTGTTCCAATGTATATTCAATCGTTGTGTTTCCATATTGATATTCAGGCATGTTGGTTGCTCCTAAGTAACGTACTATTCAGAAGTCTAATTGATATTTACAGTTCGGTCAAATGAAAGCAGGTAACTGACGATCTATGTCGAACTTACTGATGCAAGGGGGGATTGAGTTGGAGAAGTTGATTGAAGAAATACTGAGCGATGTTGATCTTGTAACACAGGGAATCACATTAGATACCTTTTGGGATCATGTAGTGTATGATACTTCTTTCTTTGTTAAGGTTTCGAGCTCATATAAGAATTGGTACATAAAAAATATCGATATGACTATAAGCGATAGAAAAATAATAATTGATGAAATGAAATTACTTAGTAGTAAGTATGTAGAGGAGTACAGGCTAGAGGACAAAGATCCTGATTTTATATATAAGTATAATAACGATGGATTACTCCTCAGCTCAAACAGGATTCAAGAAGCATTTGCAGAAAATTCAGAGTACGCCATTAGCCATAGGGAGAATAGTGAAGATCAACCTGAAATTAAAATTCACAATTACGAAGGAAACGGTTATCCGCCCAATGATGAAGTCAAATTGATAGTACATAGGTTGTTGATTGGCAATTCTAAAATACTAGCCTTCTGCAATCAATCCCATACTAGCCTTGCAACGACCAGTATTAGAACACTACTCAAAAACCAATTGAAGAATATCGAGGAGAAAAAATACTACAAGTTAAAGAACAACATATCATTCTTAATGACAGCTAAGAGCTACTACATAGCTTCAGTGGAATATTTTGAGAAAGCATTTTCTTTCGATAGCCAAATATTACGCAAGAAACTAGAAGCTATGAAGACACTAACTGATAGTCAACTGATAGAAGGGTTTGATTTAGCGGTTCCAGAGTTAAACAAAGGTTACATGGCTCGTTCGGTTTCAATGATTAGGATGAATAAGACTGAGATGAAAGCTTATGTTAAAAAAAATGAGAAAGCAATATCTACCTTCTGTATGGAGTATCAGGTAGGTGTGAATTTTGATATTAGTACGAACAAGCTAACTGTTACGGATGGAAAGATTGCATCACTGTTTCTTACGTATTTGTTCTCAAATAGAATGGCCCAGAACATTGAAGGGGAACTTGTATATTACAAGACCTTCGGTAAGCTAAACAAATCTGCAACTGTTACGGCATAAGCTGGATTATATACTTCCAATAAGCAAGTGCGAAGGTGGTGAGGAGAGTTTATTTCTTATTTTACTTCCTTTATTTGATTGGAGCTCAGTTTCCTTTATTTCTTTTGTTAATGATTAGGAATATAGATAAAAATGTGAATATGTTTTTGTTAATGTTCTTGGCTTCGTTACTCATACTTATTATATTGTTGGCATTTGTAAGAATCCGAATGGCCACTAATAGTAAGTTGAAGTCAAACGTTGTAATAACATCTGAAAATCTGGCAAACACCACTATGAGTGATTTCTTGTCTTTTTTTCTTCTTCCATTCTTCACCTTCAATTTAATTAACGACAATACAACATCGCAGCAATTATTCGAGATGCTGTTTATTTTAATCTTGCTTACTATCTTTCTGCATCGTAGTGAAAATTTGCTTATCAATCCACTAATATTCATATTTTTCAATTTGTACAAAGGAACTTCTCCAGGATCTAACTATAGTGTCATTATGCCTAAACATCGGACTAGTGTTAGTGTAGATACATTCAATAAAGAGAACTTTGTTCGAATAACGAACAGGATCATAGTGTACCATAGCAATGAAAGTGATCATAGGTCAATAACCAAGTTTCTAAATAGGGCATTGATTGCCTTAACCGTAATAACAATTTGTTGTGTACTCTTTGTCTTGGATATTATCCCCCCACTGAACGAATTATTCTAAATATAAGTACGTATCCAGTAAATTCAAAAATCTGAACAGAGAAAACACATGTTGCTATGTCTGAGTAAATCATGGGTGTATGAAAACGGGGAGTAGGCATTGGCGACCAAAAATGTGACTGTGACTACATGATTAAATTAAAGGATTATGCGTTCAACATACTAGCAGCAAAGAGCCAGTGATCAATACCGTGGTAGCGCTGTGGTAGCAAACCTCTAATAACGCTTGGAAATCAAGGGAAACATTCGGAAATAATTGATGACCGAAATCCTTATGAGAGTAGGCTTCCGAGCATTGCAAATTACATAAGGATACCTGAAGGGCTACATTGACAGGGTAGGGGTCACAGGTTCGAACCCTGTTCAGATCACCATAACTTAAACTTCGGAAGCCTTGATAATCAAGGCTTTTTTTGTTTTTATACTCAAAACTGCGAGATCTTAACCCTCAGATTCTCCTCAACATTCTCTCCTTGACTACATTAAGCATTCCATTTCCCATTCAAATCAGTATAGATTTTTTAAAAGATTTGATTAACATTTTGGGACTAACTGTTCGGTACAGTACTTACCTTATGGTAAGTAGGTGAACTAAAAGTGCATACTTCCGCAATACGGCGATGCGATCTATACTCTAGTTCAGAAACAAATACCGCTCAAGGAGGGCAATACATTGAAAACACTTATTATCATTACACATCCAAACATGGAAGCATCCATCGTCAATAAAAGCTGGGCGGATGAGCTTCGTAAATATCCCGACAAATATACGGTTCACGATTTGCACGGAGCCTATCCCGACGGAAAAATCGACGTGGAAAAGGAACAACAGTTGATTGAAGCGCATAGCAATTTAGTTTTGCAGTTCCCTGTTTACTGGTTCAGTTCTCCACCGCTGCTTAAACAATGGCTTGACGAGGTGCTAACTTACGGGTGGGCATACGGGTCAAAGGGCGATAAATTAAGAAATCGAAAAACCGCCCTAGCTGTAACCGCTGGTGGACGGGAAAAAGACTTTACCGAAGAAGGGAAACTACGTTACGGACTTGACCAACTCCTATCTCCCTTTGACACGACATTTTTATATTGCGGCGCCGATTATCGTTCCTTCTATGCCTTCTATGGCGCAGAATACGAGACGGAAGGAAATCCAGATTACTTAAGGAAATTAGATATTAGCGCGCAGGGTTATGTTGATTTTATTGATAGTCTTTAATTAGTGAAGAAACAAAAAGAGGTAGTCCCATAAGTGGAAATTTAGGATCCGCGGGATACATCGGATATTCATTGAAGATGAATGTCTAAATGAGAAAAGGAGTTAAGCAGCTTGTCTGTGCTTAACTCCTTTTCTTTTTGCGTCTATTGCTGCTTTCTTTCAACAAGTTATGGGATAGTGAGGAGTTAATACATAAGACATTGACTCCTTATGCAGACAGGGGTATAGTTAAATTATATTTATTAAATTCATTTTAATAACCAATCAATAAACTTGGAGGGTGAATTATGACATCATTTGGCTTTCAAGCTTCAAGTCTTAGACCTTATCTCACGACAGAAGATGAAGTAAAATATACATTCCGTAGACTGCACAATATGGGGTATCACGATGTACAGCTGCAATGGATCGATCCTGCCGTACCTCTGGCATTCACGGCAAAAGCTTTGCGAGAAACAGGGCTGAAATGTATCGCAACGCAAGAAGATTTTACCGTGGTGCAAAATAATCTGGATTACTATATCACGATGAATAGACTGTGGGAAAGTAAGTCTTTATGTGTCAGTACCATCCCGCGCGAGTTAATGACACCGGAAGGCATCGTGGAATTTTGCGACGCGCTGGACCAAATGGCTAGGACGCTGGGTGAACATGGTATCGCACTCACCTTCCATCCGCTCTGGTTCAACTATGAGTACATAAATGGCATTCGTGCCATAGATATCGTTATGGAACAGCTGCCTGAAGTGGGCTTAACCTTATGTGTGTATCACGCTGTTCGGGCAGGTGAGGACGCTGTGGCTTTAATGGAACGGTATCAAGGGCGAGTAGACATATGCCATTTTAAAGATTATGCACTCTCAACCGAAGGGAAAGAATATTTGGTTCCACTTGGCCAAGGTCGGATTGATTGGTTGCCCATATTTGAGGCTTGTCATCGAACCGGTGTGAAATGGGGTCTGGTCGAGCAAGAAAACTGGCAGAAGGACGCCTTTGATTGTGTAAAAGAGAGCTTGAATTATCTAACGAAATCGGGTATTACATCAGCTAATGTTTAGAAAAACAACAGGTGCAGGAAATGTTATACTAAAAGATAATCCACCTGACTCGCTTGCCGCAGGAGATTCATGCATAGTGATTCGGAAAATAGAAACGGATATCATGATTCAAAGTCAGGAATTTATGGCGGATTGCAACATTATAAAATGAAAATCAGAGTTAATAAGCCGGGGGTTTTTATGGGAATAAATATGCTGGACATGAAAGAGAGCAATTCACAAACAGTTCTTTGGAGCCTTTGTTCATCCAAAACTTCCACCATTAAACAATTGGCTCAAACGACAGGCTTAAGCTTTGTTACCGTTGGGAACATACTGAATGGATTTGTAGAAAGCGGAGAAGTCAAACTCGGTAAAATGTATTCAGCGACGGGAGGAAGGCCGTCTCAAGCGTATAGCTTTAATGCAGAATTTGCGCATGTGCTGGGGCTATCGGCGCGGGTACGCAACGGGAAAAATATTATCAGTGCTTGTATCGGGAATCTTTACGGGGAACGCGTATGGGACGCAGAGGAGCCGTTTGATACCATCCAACTCTCTAGTTTTGATCAGATGATCGATGAGGCCCTGCGAAACTATTCGACTATAAGTCTTGTTGCTTTTTCACTGCCGGGTGTGGAGCGTAATGGTATTATTTTGGAAAACGACTTTACATCTTTAAAAGGGACTTCCTTTACAGAATATTTTCAGAATAAGTATAAGATACCGGTCATTGTTGAGAATGATGTCAATGCAGCAGCTTTTGGCTTTAGCCAACATACAGAAAAAGTATCCTCTATTGTCGGCATTTATTTCCCTCGTACGTTTGGTCCAGGTGCAGGCGTTGTAATTGATGGCAGCATTCATAAAGGGGTCGTTGGTTATGCTGGTGAAGTCAATCTGCTTCCGATCGATGTTGACTGGATAACGATTAACTATGATGACCCCAAAGTGCTAGGTGCTGCCATTTCTAAATTAATCAGTATTTTTTGTGGGACAATCAATCCCGCATACGTTGTTCTTTACGGTGATTTTTTTTCCGAAGCTTTAAAAGAAGCGATTGAGCAAGCGATACCATCAGAGGGTTTGAGAAAAATATTCCCTGTTGTTAATTATGAAAGTGATTTAGATTCCGACATCCTTCATGGTTTGATTGCTCAGGCGATAGCAGCATATCAGTCTGGTCTGCTCGGAAATTATCGACAAGACAACGAATATATCTAAGATAAATTTATTAAAGTAGACTTCTATGGTGAAAAGGTTCTGATGAACCCGCGTTTACTTGAATCTTTTCAACGATAGGGGAGTAAGGTCATGAATATTCTGATTATTGATGATGATTTCATAATAAAAGGTGATGTTAAACGCACCCTAATGAAGAGTTTTCCAGATTTCAACGTATATGAAGCTTCTTCTACCAAAGAGGCTCTTGTAATTATGGAAGAGGATCATATGGATATCATACTCACAGATATTATCATGCCGGGGATGGATGGAATGACGTTTATTGAGAGCTATCGTAATAGATTTTTAGATACTCAATGGATTGTAATGACGGGGCTCAGCGGACACATTTACTTTCGCAAAGCAATGCAACTAGGAGTTAGAGATTATTTATTAAAACCATTCTCGAAATCAGAGCTATCTGAAACGATAAACAAACTTATTAATTCAAGTGAGTCGTCCAGTTAGAATTAATAATTGATAATTTGGGTGAAGTAGATAGTGCGTAGCGATTCCTGGCCCAACCAAGTAACAGGAAACGTCTTCGCTGTGTAGTGTTTTTCCATCTAATCAAAAAAAGACAACGACGAGAGTCGTTGTCTTTCAATTGAAATAAGGTAGATTAAAATCGCAAAGCTTTTTAAGACAAAGGAGCTGCTCTTGGCTTAGCTGTTTGTCCCATACTCATTGAAATAAAACCTCATTTAGGTAAGATAGTTTCTTTTTAACCATGCATAGCTTTTTTCAATGCTTTGCAGCGGAGGGCTCTGACAAAAATCCTGTTCCACAATCAGCCACTCGACTCCGGCTTGCTCAGCTGCTTGTATTACGGCTGGCAGATCTACTACGCCCTCGCCAAGCTCTAATGTAACCATCTGTCTTTGGTCGTCTAAGCTATAATCTTTTAGATGAAGCAAGGGGAGACGGCCGGCATATTTGTCGATGTACTGAAGAGGATCTTTGCCTGCAAATTGCACCCAGCATACGTCCATCTCCACCTGAACAGCTTGCGGAGTTGTCTCTGCAAACATGGCTTCAAAAGGATTGTTATCGCCTACTACGCCCTCGAACTCAAATTCATGGTTGTGATAACCCAAAATGAGTCCCTGTTTTTGAACTTCCTTCCCGATTTGTTCAAGCTCTACAAATAAGGTACGCCATTCGTCTGCATTTTTCGGTCGGTCTTCAGGGAAAAGATAAGGACAGACCATGTATTGAGCGCCGATGGCTTTCAAGTAATCAATCTCTTTTTGCAGATCAGCACGAAGCGCGTGCAGAGAAAGATGGCTGCTAAATCCTTTCAAGCCGAGTTCATCCAATAGCGCCTTCAGATCATCGGCAGGAAGACCGCCATATCCTGCAAATTCAACCCCCTCATAACCCAGCTCGGCCACTTTCTTCAGCATTCCTTTGAAATCGATCGCCATCTCTTCACGAAGTGTATACAATTGAAGGCCAATATTCATCTTTTTCATCTTTAATTCCCTCTTTCGGTTTATATTTTTCAAACGAGAAGGCATGAATCATGTTTCATAGGTTCCTTTCTCCAACATCTGAGTCCGGACTAGCCCATTGTCACCGATTGGGGTGTGACGGAGATAGAAGAATACGTTTAAATCGTGATTTCTAACCGATTCATTTCTGGATCAAGCACAACACTTTCGTAATACCCATCACCGGTTGTTCGAGGCCCATCAAAAACCTGAAAGCCCTCCTTCTTTAAGCGATCCGTCAATTCATTCACCTTTTCCTCAGAACCGACTGAAAAAGCAAAATGGGTTATGCCGTAATAATCGGCAGTTTCCAACTCCACAAGCTCGGGTTTTTGCATCAATTCCAAACGCGCACCTGATTCAAAGGTCAAAAAATACGAGTGGAATTGTTTTTTTTCATTCACATATTTTTTATTTATGATGCCGTTGAAAAATTTCTCATAGAACGATTTCATCATTTCAAGGTCCTTGGTCCAGATTGCGACATGTTCAATTCGCATCATTCATCCGCCTTTCTATATTTAAAGCTGGAGCATTCGGCCTGCTACTTCAAACACTTAGCTTAGCTCTCCAAAGAAGTGCTTTTGTGAACGCCAGCTTTGCTTTTATACGCCCGCGTTAGCATTTCCCTACAAGTCAGCAATCCGACGCCGCAGGTGAGAAGAACATAAGGCATTAAGGAGAAGGAGACGTGCGCAAAAAGTTGTCCAAGCAATGGTGCAACCAACGTAGTACCGGTATAGGCAAATGCCATTTGCATGCCCATAGCCGCCTGTGCGTTATGCTGCCCAAAATAAATGGGCGTTTGATGCAGCATGGATGGATAGATCGGCGCAAGCCCTGTCCCAACAATAATGAATGAGATTAATGTGAAAATCGTCGGAAGCGGCAACAGCATGATAAAAAATCCGAAAATCATAAGAAAGGTTCCAAGGCGAATCAGCGCCTCATTGCTCAACTTAATAGAGATAAAGCCGCTTAACATCCGTCCGGCCGTGATTCCCAAGAAAAATAAGGATACCCAACCTGCAGCGCTTTCAGGCGAAATGCTTTCGTTTTTCACCAAATAACTTGATCCCCATAGCATCATGGAAGCTTCCGTTGAAGAAACCAGAAAGAACGAAAACATCCCAAAGATAGCACCTTTTGTTTTCAGCGAAGCGAGCAGTCCTGGCTTCTCTTTGGATTGCAGATCTTCGTTAGCCGGCTTCGTTGACGGGCCTTCAAATTTCCTCCACATTGGAAGAGAAAACAGCAGTAACATAACTAATGAAAACTGTACCATCGATATAGTAAAATATCCGCTTCTCCACGTATTTCCCCACAATACGAGCGTAGACAACAAAATAGGGCCTAGCATAGCTCCAACACCCCAAAAACCGTGCAGCCAGTTCATATGTTTGGCTTCATAATGCTCGGCCACAAACCTATTCAGTCCGGCATCAACGGCTCCGCCCCCAAGACCAAGCGGAATCGCAAAAGCCAATAACCAAATGAAGGAAGGCGAAAGCGAAAAACCAAGTAGTGCAGCGGCAGTCATGGCGACACTGATAATCGTTACCTTGCCTGTACCAATGACCCGAATCAACTTGTATGAGAGCAAGCTTGAAATAATGGTGCCTATGGAAATAATACTGGATGCAATTCCCGCATTTCCGATGGGAACACCCAAATCCGTATTCATGATGGGCCAGGATGAACCAAGCAGGGAGTCGGGCAATCCAAGGCTGATAAAGGCCAAATAAATTAAAATAAGAAAAACCATGTCCATTCTCCGTTGTGTTAAATTATTTTGTGGTCCTGCGAATATGTTTTTATAATTCTCCTTTATTATTTTTAAATAGTTATTTTAATTATTTTAATAAGCTACGAAATAAATATATCTCATGTTTGTATGAGAGTCAATACTTGAATATTGGACACGGGATGAATACTTTACCGATTCAAATGGTTTTTTGGCAAGCTCCTAATGGGGCCAAGACATCCTTCTTGTCTGCGTGGCGGAACTGGATCGATTTGTGGAAGAATGGGGAACGTAAAGCCTGTTACTAGTGAAGTCGTGGGGACAGAAATCGAGAGGAGCTCTCGACCATCTTTGCCTATCTGCTGGAGCTGCGCAAGCTCATCTACACGAACAAATTGATCGAGGGATACCAGCGGGAGCTGTTAAAAGTCGCTAAAGGTTATATTTATTAGTTGACAGTCTCTTGAAAATTGAAAAGAGGTGTCACAGAGCCATTTTCATAGCTTTTGGGACAACCTCTTTTCTTCGTGCGCATTTACATCGAAAGCGGAATTGTCGCCGCCTGCGCGGCTGGTATGCCGTTTTTTTCTCCCCATTGGCACATGATATCCAGTACCGGAATAATCGTTTGCCCCAACTCGGTCAAGGAATACTCAACTTTGGGAGGGATTTGTGGGAATTCCTCGCGGCTGACAATGCCGTCTGTCTCCAACTCTTTTAACATCACGCTTAATGTTTTAAAGGATATAGTGCCGATTTTCCGTTGCAGCTCATTAAACCGCATGACCTTGTTTTCGGAGAGCCAGTACAGTATGGTCATTTTATATTTGCCGCCAATAACAGACAATGTGTAGCCGAAGCCAGTGTCTTTGGGTTGAATGCCAGACGGTACACAGTTTTCAACCTGCATGGGCTGTTATCCTCCTTTTGAGATATTCGACGAAAAAGGCAGGTGCTGCCGCGTCTCTATGCTAAGAATTCGCTTTCTCTGTAATTGACAATTCGCTGAAAAGTCAACCTGGGAGCAATAAACTTACTATACCATTTCGAAACGATTAGTTCAAAACACTCAGGCAGTAAATAGGTGCTTGATATAGCAAATGAGAAACTTCAACAATTACCATTTTATGGATATTAAATAGAGCAATTATTAAAAGTATTTTTTAGAAATCTATTATAGGTATCAATTACTTGAAAAAGAATTGACGTAGTATTACAAATATTTCTAAGACAACCCTTAGAATTTGTGGTAATATGTAGAAAATTGTTGAAGGGGGAAAGTTTGATGAAAAAAGTTCAAGTCTTTACATTACTCGCACTCATATTGCTTGTTTTATCAGCATGCGGGGGATCACAAACAAATAATGCAGCCAAATCTTCGAATAACAATCAAGCAAGCACGGTGGATAGCAAGGAAACTGAGGCTACTGAAACACCCAAAGAAACAGAAACTCCGCCTACGGAGGAACCGAAAGAAGCATCCTTCAAGCCAGGTGATAAATTCAAATTAGGCACTTGGGAAATTACCCTTGAATCATTTGAGTTTAATCAAAAAGTGAGTAGTGATATGTTTTCCTCAAGCGCTGATGAAGGCAATAAATTTATCGTATTAAATTATAATGTTACCAATAATGGTAAAGAGGCAAATGATTTTACTGCAATGATAAATGGTATTCGAATGAAAGCTATTTTTAAAGGCGAGTATGAATATGATTACACTGTAACTATGATCGATGGAGATTTGAGTCAAAATAGTATTAAACCATTAGCGAGCAAAAAAGGTTTTGTTGTAATCGAAGTTCCAGACTCGGTAGCTAGTTCCAATGAAAGTCTTGTAATTAAGCTTGAAGATGATGGGGAAAAAGCTCAAATCGTTTTAAAATAGTAGAAACAAGCACCCAGTATTGTGGGTGTTTTTTTATCCCGAAAAAGCTAACTTTAATCGCGGCAGTTGATTGTTCCATTCTTTTAAGAAAGAGCTGCGCCGAGCATGGTAAGGTAAAGTAGTTAATTAGAGGAAGCAGGAGGGAAATCAAAACAGGGAAATCGAATAGTGTTGTGGCAGTTAGGATCGTGAGCCTTATGAGGTGAAGAGGAGTGTGCTGCAAAATTTTGATTAGGTAGGAACACGTTCAGAACCCTTGCATAGCAAGGGTCCTTTTTATTTTATCTCCACAATCAGACCTCCGAAACGTAATTTCATATTCTTCCATGCAATATAAGAAAACCTCTTCATGCGAAAGGGCTAATTTGAATGATTGGCTAAACATCCGGAATATTGATTTAAGAGAAAATCCAGTTCTTGGCTAATTTTGAGAACAGCTTGATCTGTAAAATTATTGCACGCGCCAAATATCTCGACCATTTCAGCTCGTACTTCTTCAATTCTTTGTTGATAAAAGCAAATGTTCATCATAATCCCTCCAACTTTTCATTTGTTAAATTAAGGATAAACGAAGGTTGTTAGAATTTTTTAACAATGAGATTAGGATAATGTTAGTTTTCTGAACAATCTCAAAGAAGCAGGCCTTCGTATTAGATTAACTAAACCAATCAGTTTCATTTGAAACAGTTTCAAGATGGAAAACCCCCAAGTAGCGATTTATGCCTTTGGGGGTTCAGTTTAAACTTGTATATCGATGCTTTGGCCTAAATGAGGTTGTGCTTGTTTCATCATTTGAACCATATCCTGCGCTTGCTGCGTAGCTTGTTCCTTTGCTAAAGACATGACACGGATGCTCGCTGCAAGTGCTAAGCTGTTCTGATTCATCGCAATTGATGCTGCTGCTATATCCATAATACACCTCCTTACTCCATTATCGGCAAAAACGATCAACTTCTTTACAATAAATCGTTGCCCGCTAGAACTGCTCTGATATGCTGCTTAAAGCTATTTCATGCGACCTAATTGTGGATTTAATTTAAACAATACTAAAGGCACGATTAACAGCATACGATGATAGAAAGCGCGCAGGAGGCGGTTGCTGTTGGCAGCAGAGTATGCCTATTTAGCCATTTGGCTATTGGGGATGTTTGGAATTATCGGCATTGTTATTGGTTCTGTAGCAAATTTCGCAATACATGATTCCTTGTCGCATGACGAGCAGTTTGTTTGGCGAAGGAAAATTCCAGCTGACGCAATCAAAAGAAAATAAAAACAAAAATCCAGCGTTCGCTCCTCATGCGATAGCGCTGGATTTTTTTTGTAAGCGATGGTGCATAATTATTGCACACGCAAGGCATGATAGTAATTGGCTGTACATTCTTATCAGTTGAGAGGGGCTAACAAAGATGAGTCACGAGGTTGGCGGACAAGATACTAGGGAGCAAATTGTTGCTGTACAAAAGGATGGAGACGGTGATCTTACCGCATTCAAAACGAATAGCGGCCGAGTGCTTGACTATGCAACGGCACTTCAAGAGGTACAAGCAGGTCATATTGCAGGGGTAAATGCCTTTAAAGGAAAAGATGGCGACATCTATATCCGAGGCGACGCAGATGGAGATCCAACAAACAATTTGGATCAGCTTCCAATGTTCTAAATGAAATGTTAACTACATTAATAAAAAGGCGCCGCACTTCTTAGATGTCGGCGCCTTTTTTGTATTTAGTTGATCTCATAGCTTTCATGCTGCCTAACAATTCGCATATGGCCGGTTAAACCTTCATATTGCTCTATGGTGTCTCCGTAATGCATAAGCCATATTTTACTTTGAATAGATTCAGGAAGGCTTAGAAGCTCCTCCAGGCTTGCGTGAACAACAGCTGGCGCTTCAAGCTGGCAATCATGGTAAATAGTCGTTACGCCATCATCAACTAATTGCTGAAGCAGCTCTGGATCAAATCGCATGTCGGCAGAGTAGAAGAAGCTGTTGTTAAAAATAAAGGAATAGCTTGGCTTATTAGGAATATGCTTCGTTTGCAACAGCATAACAGTCAAACCAGGATGAATTTCAAATTCGTTATTTGGCTGAATCGGATGGACCTCGAAAAAATCCTCAAGCTTGGTTAAAGGATCCTGCGTTAAACCTCCGCGAAGCGTTTGCTCCCAAAGCGGTTCAACTAACGACTCTGCTATGTATAGGACAGGCTTTCGATTATATTTAAACATCATTTGAAAGGCGTATTCTTCTAATCCACCTACATGGTCCCCATGAATGTGACTGATGAGAACAGCATCCAGGTCAGAGAAGGCCAGTCCTTGTTGATGTAAAGCCTTCGGTAAAGTGATTCCGCAGTCTACGAGCAATCGGAAGCCATTCACTTCAATAATAGCGTTATTATTATCGTATTTTTTGGCAAAGGCACTGCCTGTCCCAATCATTTTTATTTTCATGAATCACACCTCCTYAGCTTTCTATATTGTTTAATGTACCAAATTTAAAATATATCTGACAAATAAAGATGCACATTCGCCCGTGTCTACATACAATGCTAAAGCGATACGTACAGTGGAGGCGAACAAGTGATGAGCAAAGGAAAAGGCAAAGTTGTAAAGAAGAAACAGCCGGCAAGCGATCGGAAACAGTATAATTATAAACTTGTACTTTCGGATACCTGTGCAGTATGTAAAACACCGTGTACAAGAGGGATGGCATACCTTGCAAGAATGAAAAATCCTGGTACAGTCGGCAAAGGTGTTCCTTGCATTTTAACAAGAACGTATGGGTAATTATTATTTCCACTTTAATATTTCCCAGGCAAGCGCAGGTTTCAACAGCATTTGACAATAATGGTTAAGTTGTAGTATGGGATTAAAAATGTTTCATAAAACGCGCAACTTTGCTCGGGTTGACGAGTATAACCTTTCATCCAGGCTATCGGATGGAGGGCTTACAACTATGAAAATCAGAAAAATCGTTATTCTGCTTCTGCTGCTATCTCTATGGGGTGGATCGATGATGTTCGCAGACTCAGCTATACAGAAGGTTCGCGTTCTCATTAACGGAGATGATCAGGATGACGGTGGAATAATGACCGATGGCAAAACTTATTTGCCGCTTCGTCAATTAGCCACATCTATGCAGGCCATTGTGGAATGGGACAATCAAACGAAAAAAGCGACCGTTTATAAGCCTAACGTGCATATGTTTCTGTTCCAAAATAATGCCGTATTCGGAAACGTAGCAAAAGGCTATCAAGCGAAGTTTAAAGTGTTTGCCCAGATCGATAACTTGATGACGGATATTGTAGCCGTCAAGGTTTCCATTTTCGATCCGAATGGTAAAGAGAAAGTGATTCAAACGGAAAGTGTCAAAACATCAAAAGATAATTTCTGGTTCGCTACAGAAGATATCTCATATAAATTCGAATCTAGCGGGAAATATCCGATTCGTTTTTACCTTAAGCTTAAGGGCTCAGATGAGTGGACTGTTGTTTCAGAAAAACTAATTTCTTCTTTGTAGTCATCAAATGGTCTACCTAAGGCGCTCCTTTTCTTCATAGGGGCGTTTTCGTTTGACCGTTGATAGAGTGTCATGTTAATATACGATAGTCTGTAAACATTATTGAAATGGGGTAATAACATGAGCGAACATCAGCATGGCGATGATTGCGGCTGTGGTGAAGACCACGAGCATGAAGAGCATGTCTTTATCGTGACTGACGACGAGGGCCAGGAACGTGAAATGGTCATGGTTTATACGTTTGAATCCGAAAGCCAAGTTTACGCTGTATTGCTGGATCGCAACGATCCAGAAGCAGACGGCGTTATCTTCCGTATTGAAGAAGAAAACGATGAGTCCTTCCTAGTTGGCATCGAAGATGATGCGGAATGGGATCGCGTAACAGCGATTTATGAAGAAATTGCTCGTACGGAAAGCGAAGAGAACTAGTTCTCTTAAGCTTTAAACGATCAAGTACTAAAAAAACGATCTGCGAGTTTCGCTTGCGGATCGTTTTTTTTATTAACTTATTTGCGTGGATTAAAATAAATCGTTCTTCCATTAAACATTGTCAGCTCTGCCTTCAACTGCTTAGCTATATATTTGCATAGTTCATTTGCTTTCGATTTGTCTCCGTGCGTAGCTTCCTCTGGTAACACGACTTGAACGCAAGGGACGTTTTGGCCTGCTGCGCTTGCCGTTTCGCCGGGTCCAAAGATGATATGTTTATAAAGGTGGTTAATACCCTTTAAATAAAACCAACGATCATCATCCTTCGATTCGATCGTATAAGGAAATGCGGCTTCGGCATAGTCCCAATCCAATTGCGAGCCGGTAAGGCTTGTTTGCTCCCGGTAACCTATAAGCTCGTTCTTAATTTCTTGCAGCGTCAGTTTCTCCACGGATGATCCTTGCACAAATTTGATATAAGCGCTTTGACTCATCGCATCTCACCTCTGCCAACATCATAGCATGCTCGAAATAGGTTGACAATAAGTGGTATTCCGTAAAAATAATTAGAAAAAACCGACCTCAGGATTTCTATAAGATTCCTGAAGATCGGTTTTATTATTTATTATGAAATGGCTGTTTCTTCAACGATTACTTTAACGAACTCGATGCTGCGATCTTCCGGCCCCTTGACAGGCAATCCGACTTGGACATGATCCACGATATAATCGATATTTTTTTGGGTAATGACTTCGCCTGGCAGCAGAATCGGGATGCCTGGCGGGTATACATAAATGAATTCAGCAATGATTCGGCCAGCTGATTCTTTGAACGGAAGAACTTCTGTCTCACCGTAAAACGCATCACGAGGCGTTAAGGACAGCTGTGGAATATCTGGAATTTTGACCACTAATTCACGTGCTTCAGCGCCTTCATGGAAATGTTCAGACAATCCACGCAGGGCAGTTAACAATTTAGACACGGAATCAGAGGTATCTCCAGGCGTAACTAAGCAAAGAATGTTATACATATCGCTCATTTCAATTTCCACATTATAGTTGTCGCGCAGCCAGTTCTCCGTTTCATATCCTGTGATGCCAAGGTGGCGAACATGAACGGAAACTTTAGTTGGATCGAAATCATAAGTAGCCTCATCGCCGAGAATTTCTTCTCCGAAGCAATATAGACCTGGGATTTCATTGATTTGTTTGCGTGCGGATTGAGCAAGCTCAATCGCGCGCTCAGCGATTGCATGTCCGTTCAAAGCAAGGTTTCGTCTAGACGTATCAAGCGAGCCTAACAAAATATACGAGGTCGACGTTGTGGTAAGCATGCTGATAACGGTTTGAATACGATGCGGGTTAACTCTTCCTTTGCGCACATTAAGAACCGAGCTTTGCGTCATAGAACCGCCGAGCTTATGAACACTTGTCGCAGCCATATCCGCGCCTGCTTGCATCGCTGACATTGGCAGCTTCTCATGGAAATGAATGAGTACGCCATGTGCTTCATCCACGAGTACAGGGATATCAAAGCTATGAACGAGATCAACGATCTCCTTAAGATTGGCGCAAATACCGAAATAGGTAGGGTTGATGACAAGCACGGCCTTTGCATCCGGATGGCGCTCAAGCGCTTTACGGACGGAGCGGGTCGTTATGCCATGATCAATACCTAGGTTATTGTCACGGGCTGGCGAGATGAAAACTGGTCTGGCACCTGCAAAAATAATGGCGGCCATAATGGATTTGTGAACATTACGAGGCACGATAATTTTGTCCCCCGGGGCACATACGGTCAAAATCATCGTCATAATTGCGCCGCTTGTTCCTTGTACAGAGAAATAAGTATAGTCTGCTCCGAAAGCGTCAGCAGCTAGCTTCTGCGCTTCCTCAATAACGCCGGTTGGCTGATGCAGGTCATCAAGCGGTGCTATATTGATTAAATCGATCGACAACGCGTTATCGCCGATAAATTCGCGAAATTCGGAATCGCTGCCTAATCCCTTTTTATGTCCGGGAATATGAAACTGAACGGGATCCTGCTCCGCATGCTTACGAAGCGCGGTGAAGAGCGGGGTTTTATTGTGATCCATCGCTTTCATCCCTGCCTTTCTTTAAAGTTTACAAACAAAGTTGAGTATAGCAAATACAGGGGGGAATGCAAGCTTCATTTTTGAGATAGGAGCATCATTTTCAATTTGTTCTTCAATTGTTCATACATGTGTGATAAATGGATATGGTAACATAGGTTGGTGGAGGGGTTGTATTATGAAAGATAAACGAATGCTAATTGTAATGGCTACTTTAATGACAACATTTATAGGGTTCGGCATTATCATCCCGGTTATGCCAGAAATTATTCAAGCCGCAGATCCGAGCAAAGCGGAACTCCATACAGGTTGGATGCTTGCTGTTTATTCTGCAGTTTCCTTTTTCTTATCACCATTTTGGGGAAGCTTGTCCGACCGTATCGGCAGACGGCCGATTATTTTAATAGGGATTATTGGTTTTGCCGCAAGTTTCTTGTTATTTGGTTTATCGTCAGGAAACCTAACGCTCATGTACCTCTCAAGGGTGCTAGGGGGCTTGTTCTCGGGGGCGGTTGCTTCCGTTATTGTAGCGTATGTCGCTGATATTACATCGCCTGAGGAAAGAACGAAGGGGATGGGGCTCGTTGGGATGTCCATCGGTCTAGGCTTTACGATCGGACCTGGCGTTGGCGGTTTGTTAAGCGTGATCTCACTGGAAACGCCATTTTATGCAGCATCAGCGTTAGCACTGTTAACGTTCATCTTGGCTGCATCAAAGCTCAAGGAATCACTAACACCTGAGCAGCGGAGCAGCCAATCAGAGAAGCGTGTATCACGCTGGGCTGCATTTACAGGACCGCTTAAATATTTGTATGTGTTAGCCTTTTTTGTAACATTCACTCTCGCTGGAATGGAAGCGACCCTGCAGTTTTTTGGCATGCGGCGTTTTGATGTGACTCCGTTTCAGGTCGGAATCTTATTTTTTGTTTGCGGATTTGTGGGAGCACTCGTTCAAGGCGGAGTTGTGCGGCGGAGAATTAAGACAGGCGAGGAGCCGAAATATATTGCGATCGGACTTGTCATCTCGGCACTTGGGTTTTTTATGCTACTAGGCGCACATTCCCTTTGGTGGGCTACGTTGTCACTTGCTGTATTCGGAATCGGCAATGCCTTAATTAGGCCATGTGTCACCTCGCTCATCACTCAGAAGACGACTGTTGGCAAAGGGGTAGCATCCGGTCTAAGCTCTTCGATGGACAGTTTGGGGCGTATTGCCGGCCCGCTGCTCGGTTCATTTTTCTTCACGATAGAAATGGGACTGCCATACTTGCTCGGCGGCATACTATGTCTAGCTGCACTGCTGCTATTGTTTCGTTTCCGTCAAATGGATAAAACTAGCGCCTCGGAAACAGAAGTTAACGCTGCAAAATAAAATGAAAACAAGCCGGTTCCTCATCTTGCGATGGGCGACCGGCTTGTTTTCTTTTGGAGCTTAAGGGGCAAGCCCTTTTATAATAAAAGTAATAGTCGCCTCTTTCTCTAACTCATCATCCCAGTGAATGCCATCTGTTTTTCCGATGAACGTACGGCTAAGGACATAACCGATTAAGGATGAGGCGATTAATCGAATGACAGTTAATGGGGCCCAATTAACGATTACGCCTTGCTGCTGAAATTGCGTAATACTAATACTGAATTTTTGTACCACTTTTGAGAGGATGAGCTTCTGGAATTGGTCCAGCAGTTCGGGATGAAAAGGAATCTCTTGAACAAAAATTTTCAACACCTGAACATGACGCTCAACAAATGCAATGCGATTTTCTATAATTGCGCGCAGCATAAGATCTAATGTGTCAAAGCGGCTCTCGAGAACCTTATAGAAATCGCGAAGTACAAAAGGAGCGATTAACTTTGCCATAACAGGCGCAACAATCGAGAAAAGCAAATCCTTTTTGGTTTTATAATGACGAAAAATAGTTCCTTCTGCCACACCGGCTCGCTGGGCGATTTCACTTGTAGAAGAGGCGGCAAAGCCCTTCTCAGCAAAGATTTCGGAGGCAGCCTGCACGATTTTCAATTGTTTTTCCGTCATTTTTTCTTCTTCGTTATCTAGTTGCAATAGCTTCTGCAGCCATTGATCCACCGGTTCTGACATGCAAGACACTCCTTCGCGTTAACCCATTCCTTTGATTATACCAGTTGTTCTATTGTCTACATATGTCTATATACGGCGGTGCTTCTTTAGAGCCAGCACATTCAATATTGCAAACAATAAGGAAAATCCCGCCAACACATATACATTTACCTGAAAATCATTCCAGCGCTCGCCGCGTATCATTATTCCCTGCATAGCATCTGCGCCATAGTAAAGAGGCATTAGGTAACTTAGCTTTTGCAGCCAGGGGTTCATGGCATCAAGGTTAAACAACCCTGAGAAGAAGGCTTGCGGCACGATGACAATAGGAATGAACTGTATGATCTGAAATTCACTGCTTGCAAAAGAAGACAACAGTGTTCCGAGTGTTAACGCTGTTAATGATAGTAATAAATTAATGACCAGCATATATAAAATGCTGCCCTCCATGTACATCCCAAGAACTTGAACGGAATACCAGGCGATCAAGCAGGCTTGAATTAGGGTGAAAATACCGAAACCGGCTAAATAACCGACTACGATTTCGCTTCGCCTAATTGGCGTTGCTAATAAGCGCTCCAAAGTACCGCTCGTTCGCTCGCGCAGGAAGGAGACACCTGCAAGTAAGAAAACAAAGAAAAACGAGAAGAAGCCTATTAAAACAGGCCCAAAGGAGTCGAATGGAGCCATGTCAGGACCGCCGTGCAAGTATGATATAGCTGGGGCGGCTTTATCTAAGCCTTGTTGCATCACGCTTTGAATAAGCAATATTACCGCTCGATTGATGGAGGGATCGCTGCCCTCAAGCGTTAGTTTAGGCATGCCGCCGGTTGCTTCCAATATCGCGTCGAGCTTGCCGTCTTGTAAAGCAGCTTGAGCAGCAGCACTTTCATCATAAAGTGTGATTTCAGCATCAAGCTGCTCAAACTTTTCTGTTAAAGCTACAGGCACATTAACCATTCCGATTGCTGGAGAGACAGCTTGCCCATCAAATACTAATTTCATTAAAGTTAAGATGAATAGGGGAGCAAGAAATAACAAGGCAAGCGTTCGTTTATCACGCAAAAATTGATTAATAATTCGAATGGCGAGCGCACGTATTCTCATTGTTCAGCTCCTTTGCTTTGACCAAGCGCAATGAACGCCTCTTCGAGTGTGGCGCAGCCTGCTTGCTGCTTAAGTGCTTCAGGCGTATCGATGGCTGTAAGTTTACCGCTTCGTATGAGCCCTAACCGATCACATTTCTCGGCCTCGTCCATGACATGAGTTGTTATAATAATGGTCACGCCTTGTTTGCTCAGTGCGGATAGCTCTTTCCAAATCGACTGGCGTAAAACAGGATCAATGCCAACGGTTGGTTCATCGAGTACGAGAAGCTCAGGCTCATGCAATAGCGCAATTGCGAGCGAAAGACGGCGTTTCATACCGCCAGAATAATCAACCGTTTGCTTATGAAGATGATCGGTTAGCGCAACAAGCTTGGAGACCGTTTGAATCCGATCTTGCAGTATGGCTCCCTTTAATCCAAACATAGCCCCAAAAAACGCTAAGTTTTGCTTGCCAGTCAATTCACTATACAAAGCGTCTGATTGAGCCATATATCCAAAGGCTTGCAGCATTTTCAATTGCGGCATGGGCTCGCCAAGCATTCGGACCGTTCCGGCATTTGCCCTGTCTATTCCAGTCATGACCTTGATCAACGTTGTTTTCCCCGAGCCCGATGGGCCTAATAAACCAAATAGTTCACCTCGCGGAATAGAAAGTGTAATGCCATCAAGAACGGTACGATCCCCAAATGAACGGTTAATGTCTTGCAGTTCTACGGCGAAGGTTGTTTCAGCTAATATTGCTGGACTGTTAGTCATCATCGATCACACTCCACTTTCTCAAATGAGTAATCACTCCACCCAATTATATACAGAGAATGCCTAAAATAAAAGTGAGTACTTACTCATTTTTATTCCAGGCTGTCCACATCCTCAGTCTCTGGTCGTAGATGAATCAAGACTAAAGCCGAGAACCAATAACCTTCTCTGGACGTTTTTGGTAATCATACTTTCCCTCTATGATTAGAAAAGACAAAAAAAGAAATCCGTAATCGGAGAAGGAGTCGGAAACAAATGAGTAAATTGACGGAATGGTCGTTCCGAAATAAGGCGGCTATTATACTGATCGTCATTATGGCTTTAGTGATGGGGGTAATCAGCTATTTGAGGCTGCCGATGGAGTTTCTGCCTGCTGCAGATAATCCACAGGTCATGGTCACGGCAATAGGGCCGGGGAATGACGCGAAGRCGATGGAGCAGATGGTCACAAATCCTTTGGAAGAAGCTGTAACGCTCGTTAAAGGAAAAACGGATATGTTCTCTACATCAGGTGATGGTTATGCTCAAATCAGCTTGAATTTCAATTCGAAGACGAATATGAAGGAAGCGAAGACGGAAGTCGAGCAATTGGTCGCTCAGGTACAGCTTCCGGCAAATGTAATGAAGCCTTTCGTCTTGCAATTGAATACTTCAATGATTCCAATCTCATGGGTGACGTTGACCTTTGATGAAGGATTATCTGAGCAGCAAAAAGACGCAAAGCTGAAAGAAGTAACTGCGGAGCTTAAAAAGACCGAGGGTGCGGGCGAGGTTAGCATTAGCGGCAAATCGTCGCCATCGGTTCATATCGTACCAGATACGGAGAAGCTTGCACAGGCAGGAATTCCGGTACAAGCGTTAATGGGCGTGCTTCAAGGCAGGGGAGCGTCGGTTTCACTCGGGGAACGCACGTTGGATGGCGCAGATGGCAATATTAACGTGTACGATCAAGTATCTGATGTGGAAACACTGCGCAAGCTTCCTGTTGCAGCAGGTGTGAAGCTTGGGGATGTTGCAGCGGTTGAGCTCGCCAAAGACCAAGAAAGCATAAGCCGTATGAACGGCAAAGATGCGATTATGTTCACGGTCTCTAAATCTGCTGATGCGAATGCTGTGAATGTAGGCAAAGCAATCAAAGAAACGATTGATCGTTTAAATGCAGATGTGGAAGGTATCGATGCTTCCATCATTTTGAGCACATCTGATTCGGTCGTATCTTCTGTTAATAGTATGCTGCGAGAGGTTTTGCTTGGTGCATTGTTCGCAACCATCGTCATTTTATTGTTCATGCGCAACTTTAAAGCAACGCTCGTGACGATTGTTTCGATTCCGTTGTCGCTTGGCATAACGCTGTATCTTCTCCAGCTCTCTGGTGTATCACTTAACATTATTACACTTGGAGGCGTAGCCGTCGCGGTTGGAAGGCTGGTCGATGATAGTATCGTCGTTATTGAAAATATTTATAGAAGGCTGCAAAAGGAGTCCTTCTCTATTAAGCTAATTACGGATGCAACGAAGGAAGTGGCTTCGGCCATTACCTCGTCAACGCTCGTTACAGTCGCAGTATTTTTGCCAATGGGCCTTCTGCGTGGTTCATTGCAAGCATTTCTTCTGCCATTCGCGCTGACAGTCGCTTACTCATTGCTCGCTTCTCTACTTGTAGCGCTGACAGTTGTACCTCTTTTAAGTGCAATATTGCTTCGCGGCACAAAGGAGAAGGAGCATGCTGGTTCTCCAAAATTCGCTTCCTTCATTCGTTGGAATCTTGCTCATAAATTAGTGCCGTTAATCATTGCGGTATTGCTGTTTGCAGGATCGATCGGCGCTTATATGTTCATGCCAAAAGGAGCGCTTGATTCCTCAAGTGCGGGGAATTTAAATGTAGCACTGCAATATCCGAGCGATACGCCGGCGGATCAAGTACTCGAAGCAGGGAAGAAATTCGAATCCTATCTAACTGCAAATCCAGATATTGAATGGGTCATGATGATGCTTGGCAATAGTGCAGATGCGGCTAAGTATGGCTCGGTGACTTCGCCAACGCTCATTACTTATATGGTAGATTTGAAGGAAGGCGTTGACGCAGAGCTCTTGATGGATAATATCAAGACTCAGAAGGATAATTATAAGGACGCAACCTTGACGGTTGATGCGGCCGATCTAATTATGGGCGGCGGATCATCGCAAATTTACATCGATGTCTCTGGTGAAAACTTGGAGCAGCTCTCTACAACCGCAGACCAGTTGATTGCAGCGATTAAACCTATCGATGGTGTGCTCAAGGTTGAGAGCAATCAAGAGGAGAAAAAGTCGGTTTATTCCTTCCATGTTGATCCTACCCTTGCCAAAGGCCAAGAGGTAGCCATGCAGCTGCAAAGCATGCTTAATCCTTTGCCGATAGGTTCGATCCAGCAAGAAGGCAGTGAAATTCCGGTTATTATGCTGCCTGTTGTAAACCCAGATTCAAAGGCAGAACTAGAGAAATTAACCGTAATGACAGAGTCTGGTCCAACACCGATGTCGAAGGTAGCGGAGTTGGTTCGTACCGAGGAGCCTTCCTTGTACTATCATAAAGAAGGCAAAACGTATATCCGTGTCACAGCGAGCGCCGAACCAAAAGAACTATCGGTCGTCGGCGATGAAATATCAAAAGCAACAAAGGATCTCAAGCTTCCTGATGGCGTCAGCCTTGCAGTAGGCGGAGCGTCGGCTGACCAATCGAGCGACTTTGCAGATTTGGGCTTAACAGCGCTTATTTCCATCGGTATTGTTTATCTGATCATGGTGTTGACGTTCAAGACGCTTCGTGCTCCGCTGGCGATTATGATCTCCTTGCCGCTTGCAGCAATCGGTGCAGTAACAGGCTTGCTCGTATCAGGCGTAACGCCAGATTTCACAGCCATGTTCGGAGCGCTGATGCTAATCGGAATTGTCGTCACGAATGCTATCGTATTAATTGATCGTGTGAAGCAAAACGAGCTGACGATGCCGATTCGTGAAGCGTTGATTGAAGCGGCTACGACACGGATGCGTCCAATCGTAATGACTGCGGTGGCGACAGTGTCCGCGATGCTGCCACTCGTATTCGGTTCGCATGAATCGGGCAGCATCGTCTCCCAAAGCTTAGCGATCGTCGTTATTGGTGGGCTAGTTGCGGCTACGCTGCTCACGCTAATTATCGTTCCTTGTGTCTATGAGCTGTTATTTTTCCGTACTTCACGCAAGCAACGTCGCAATATGGCTTCCTCCGCACATGCGGAAGCGGCTGCATCACAGCAAGTGTAACTAAACGATAAAAGGCAGTACTTTTAGGTCAGAATGGACCTAAAGGTACTGCCTTTTTTTGAATAGATATTAAATCCATTCTTATACATTAGCCATATGATATAACGGCATTAGCGTTTTATAAGTGGAGGAAGTAAGCTCAAGCAGTGCATCGCCGTCTTTGAGAATCGGATCGCTCGCTTGCACATGACGGCCGATAAGCAGTTCAGCTTTCTGAACATCACGGAAACGAACGAGCGCATCGTTCCAATCTTGTTTTGACATCGTACTGACAGCGGTGGACTCTTTTTTCATATGATCAAGTGAAAGTACAAAATCCTTAGGTACATTTGCAATGACCTCATCAATTTGGTTCAGGAAGGCCGTTGCGATATTGGATTTATGCGGAACCTCGTAAATGAGAGCAAACCACATAAATAGATGATCATCAAACAATCCAAGCTGAAAATGCGGATGTGCCTTGTAGCCGCGTTTGCTAGCGCAAATGGCAAGCCAAGTATCCTTTGGCGGATTCACTTTACGACGAGCATGCCTTGCAACATGCAAGTACATTTCATTGCCGGCGTGAACAGCTGCATCGACGCTGAGCTGCTCGCCGATCGCTCGGAATTTCGGCTGAATCTGATTTTGAATAGCAGCCATACGCTCCTCAAGCCCTTGAAGCGCAAAAACATCGAAGTCGGCTTGTGTAAAGCCAACAAGCGGGGTAGAAGTAATCTGTGTTGTCATTAAATTAATCTCCTTCAATCAAACAATTATTGGTGCAATAATTTCAAATAAAAAATGGCGATTTGCGTTCGGTCTCGAAGCTCGAGTTTATTAAGTATTTCAGTAATATAATTTTTAATTGTTCCTTCGCTTAAGAAAAGGGTAGCGGCAATTTCCTTATTGGATTGACCGTCCGCAATCAGCCGAACAATTTGTACCTCAGCTTGTGTAAGTCCTGAAATCATTACTGATTTGGTTGAATCGGCTCGTGGCGTCTCCAGCATCCCAGCCAATTTACGGGCGATGTCGGGATGGATCAGCACGGAACCTTCATGAACAGTTTTTATGCCGCTTATAATACGGCTTGGCGGTACATTTTTGAGCAAATAGCCGTTGGCTCCGTTTCGGATGGCTTGCGCGATGTACTCGTCATCATCAAATGTCGTCAAAATAAGCACGGCAGGTGGGGGATCAAGTGCGCGAAGCAGCTTCGTTCCTTCCACACCATCGCAGAGCGGCATTCGAATATCCATTAGCACGACATCGACGGGATGTTGGCGGGCAAATTGTTCGGCCTCCAGACCGTTTGCACAAACGCCAGCGACATGCAATTCGTTATCCAATCCTAAAATAACGTTCATGCTCTCTCGAATAAAAGGATCATCATCCACTATCAGCACTTCAATCATTTGCTCAAATCTCTCCATTTCTAAAAAGAGCAGAATCGTCGTTAACCGCCAAGCAGCGGAAGTGTTGTCGTTATTGAGAACTRATCGGCCTTCTGCCAGTCCATTTGGCCCCCAATTAAGGCAATCCGCTCTCGCATCCCCTTCATGCCAAGACCAGCTTCGATAGGCTCGTCGGGCAAGCTGCCGTTATTGGATACGGTCAGCGCTACGTACGCAGTTAAAAAATTTAAAGTAACCGCAACCGACGTCGCTTTTCCATGCCGAACAGCATTCGTAATCGCTTCTTGGGCATTTTTGAATAAAATGAGCTCGATGCTGGGGTAAAGCGGTCTGGGATGGCCCGTTACATGGAAGCTTACGGATATGCCTAGAGCAGAAGCGGATTCTTCAACCAGACGGTCGAGGGCATACTGCCTAACGTCCTTTTCCGCATCTGATGCAAGTCTTCGTACCGTTCTGCGCATTAGCTCCATGCTGTCCTGCAGCTGATCACGCATTTGCTCAACCGTGCTGCGAGCTCTTGCGTTATCTGCATCGAATAAATGCAAAGCCGCTTCGGACATCATTTTGACGCGAATAAGGCGGTGCCCCAAATCATCATGAATATCTTTGGCGATGCGGTTTCGCTCTTCAATCTGGGCTTGATACTCAACCTGCAAAGCGTAAACCTGCATTCTGCGTTTGGCTGAGTCAAGCTCTGCATGGCTTGCAGCCAGTGCTCCGTATAAATCTTCTATTTGATGATGTTTGTCCTCAAACTCGTTGGAAGCATAGAGGACGGCTGCTGTAGTTATCCATAGTACCGCTACAGCAAATATGATTTCGGGTTCTCTGCCATACATACCTGTCAATAAAGCAGCTAAGCCAGCGATGGTCCAAGCTGTGCTGACCATGCGAGTCGGCCTTTGTTGAAATGAGGCAATAAGGGTGGAGAAAAGCAATAGAAACAGAACTCCACCGTACGAATAGGAAAACCATGAAAAAGCGATTAACTCCAGCACCAGCAATAAAATTCGATATTTAGGATATAGGGAGCCAGCTTTCGTTAGGAGCAGAGCAAGGAGTACAGAGGCGGTGTAATGAGCATATAAACCTGCTTCGACATGCACGATACTAATAATAGAAGGAATCGCTACTAACAAGGAACGAATTTGATTCAGTTGTTTCTTCATATCCGAGCAGCTCCTGCAGCTGAATTTGATTTATTATAGCACATTGTTTAATGAGCGAACGAGACTGAAACCGCTTTTCATCCAACCTTCATGCGGATAGAAGCCATTTTACAAAGAGATGACTTTAGTCACCTTCATAAGATGACTTTTTAGACCTGTTTCGTTGCCTTTCATGACGTACAATTGGTTTATCAGAAACGAACTGAAAGGATGAATAAATATGAATCTAGYTACATTTCGCGAGGTTGTCAAAAAATACGACACAACGATAACGGTTAATCATCTTAGCTTCAATATTGATCAGGGTGAAATTTTTGGTTTACTTGGTCCAAATGGAGCGGGAAAAAGTACAACGATTCATATGTTGGCTGGTTTGCTGAAGCCAAGCGGCGGAGATATTTTGGTCGAAGGTTTTTCAATTCGCAAGCATCCGCTTGAAGTAAAGAAACGGATTGGTTTAGTGCCGCAGGAGCTGGCTATTTATGAGACGTTGACCGCTCGCGAAAATGTTACTTTTTTTGCAAAGCTTTACGGTCTCAGAGGTTCGCTGCTTAGCGATCGTGTTGATGAGGCGCTGCAATTCGTAGGGTTGCTGGACAAAGCGAAGGATAAACCTAGCACATTCTCAGGTGGAATGAAGCGGAGACTGAACATTGCTTGCGCCATCATGCACCGTCCAAAGCTGATCATTATGGATGAGCCAACGGTTGGAATCGACCCTCAGTCACGCAACCATATCTTGGAGTCCGTAAGGGAATTAAATAAGTTAGGCTCTACCGTCATTTACACCAGCCATTACATGGAAGAAGTAGAAGCGATTTGTACAAGAATCGGCATTCTTGATAAAGGCAAGCTTATTGCATGCGGGACGAAGGATGAATTAAAACGTCAGGTTGGCCAAGAAGAGAAGCTGATTTTTGAAATTGATAAAAAATCGGCGACGGCAATGACAGAGATGGCTGAGCATCCAGGCGTGCTTCAGCTTGCAGAACGAGATAATAGCTTGACGCTTGAAGTGACGGTGAAGGAATCTCTGTCTATATTACAGGATTTGTTGTTTATCCTTCAGAAGCATGGCATTAATATTCGCAAGCTGACGCGGGAAGAGCCGAATCTTGAATCGCTATTCCTGCAAATGACCGGACGCACATTACGTGACGAATAGGAGATGATGGTGATGCCAGCATGGTGGACAGCTGCTTATTATGAGCTTATAAAATATACACGGATGCGTTCCGTTCTTATTATTTTGATCGGTTTGCCCTTATTGTTGATTTTGCTGCTTGGCAGCGCATTTGACACAGAAATAAAGCCGGCTAAAATTGCCCTATATAATGCGGATCAGGGGGAAATGCGAGCTAGCATTGATGCTTTCTGGAGCAATGAAGCAATAAAACCATATGTGAAGGTTCTAGATGCAAACTCAGAGAAGGAGGTAAAGGACTGGATACGCGAGGGTATTGCTGATTATGGCGTATCGATTCCGAAAAACTTCTCCAGTGAGCTAAGCGCAGGGGAAACGGCGAATTGGTCAACGTTTGAAGGGCGCTATGAAGAAAAAAATATTGCTGCTTCTGCTTTTATCAATAAATATATGGCTGCTGTAAATTTGCAAGCCGCAGCTTTGCAAATCCTTGGACCAGAGCTAAGTGCGGGTGCTGCTCAAAGTCAAGCGCCAGCAGGACAATCACGCATTGAGACGAAAAATTTGAGCTCAGGAGATAATCAAGCCTTTGGCAAAGAATCAGCGATGCAATACTATTCTGTGGCCTACTTAATTATGTTTTTGCTCTATGGCGGCATGACGGCGACGATCGCGCTGCTCAATCAGAGGGAAGCGGGAACTTTGCAGCGTATGTACGCAATTCCAGGCTCATTTAGAGCCATTGTGTTTGGCATTATTTTAGGAGGAGTCATGCTTGCAGCGCTGCAAGCGGCAGTGATTATCGCATTTACAGCTTTTGTGTATGGTGTCGATTGGGGAAATAACTTTGGAGCTATTGCGCTGACTTGTCTGCTTACGACTGTTGCTGGGGCTGCACTTGCTATTTCGATCTCATCCTTCGTACGATCCAAAAAAACGACACAAACGCTGTTCAGCATCATTGTATTCAGCATGACCTTTATTAGCGGCGGAATGATTACAGGCATTGAGAAGATGGTAGGAGGTCTCGATAAGTGGACGCTCAATCATTGGGCTAATGAAACGCTTCGTGCCATCATGAACGGTGAAGCTTCAGCAACGATTTGGAATGCAATCGGTATTCTTGGAGCAATCGCTTTAGGCATAACAATAATCGCAGTCATTAGACTGCCAAAGGTGGTGAGAAAGCATGCCTAGTTTGCAAATTGCTGCACATCTCGTACGACGCACCATGGGTTCCCGTCGCGGATTGATTATGAATGTTCTTGTCCCAGCGATCATTTTATCTATAATGGCAGGGTTGTTCGCTAGTACGAATAGAGATAAGGCTATTATTATCGTGAATAATGCTGACTCAGGAATATTAGGCGAATATTTGGCATCCTCATTACAGAAAGAGCCATTGTATGAGATTCATTCGGAGCCGGCGATGAATGAACAGCAATTAAAGGATCGAGTCCTAGAGGGCAAAGCGGATGCTGCGATCTATATTCCTTCGGATTTCTCAGCAAAAATGATGGAGGGAGGCCCTTCATCAGCTCAGCTTTACCGAATGAATACGCAGCTTTGGAACGCTTCGCTTGAAGCTACACTTCAGACAGAAGCTCAGAAGCTGTCTTCCTCTGCCGCTCTTGTAAGAGGGACTGACCCTGAATCTCCTGTGGATTTATCTAAGCTGACCGCTTTGCTGGAAGCGCAAGCCACACCTAAAGCTGTCCTTGTAAATACGGAAATGGAGCTTGGCAAAATTGTATCCGATCCAACGATGATCGGTCTCATCCTTATGTTTGTTATGCTGCTTGTCAGCCAGTCTATCGGTTTCATTATGGAAGATCGAGAGCAGCGCACCATGGCAAGGATGTACACAGCGCCGCTTCGCTCGCTTGATATTGCTTTTGGAAATTTTATGGGCAGCATGCTGGTGGGCACGATTCAGCTTGTCATTGTTCTAGGCTTAACTTATTTTGTATTTGACTATTCACCTGGTATCTCGTTTGGATGGATGCTGCTCGTATTAGAATTCTTTTTGCTTGCAATTGTCGGCCTTGCTTCAGCGGTAGCGGGTCTGGTGCGCAATAGCACGCAGCTGTCTCAAATCAACAACATTATCATCGCTCCGTCCTGCATGATCAGCGGTTGTTTCTTTCCTCTTTCCATGCTACCTGATTTTATGCAAAAGCTTGCTAATTTCTTTCCGCAAAAATGGGCGCTTACAGCAATTGATCGTTTAGGCGGCGGGGGCAGCTTTAGTGACGTCTTGCTTCCGCTTCTTATCCTGCTTTTATTTGCTGCTGTGCTGATTGCCTTTGGTTCGGCCGTGCTCAGGCCAAATCGAACAAGCTAAAATGCTAAGCAGCAAGCGCCCTGAAAATTGGCTTGACTTCATCATCGTTGTATTGTAAATTTGTCAAAAGTTAATGACATCGCAACAGCGTCGACCAAGACTATGTTAATCAGCAAACGTTTCTATCAGAGAGGAAGCCCGAAGGCTGGAAGGCTTCTATGAACGATTGATTAATCCCTATCTTGCGAGCTGCAGTAGGAAGCGTATTCTTCTTCCGCTGCCGGAATATTCATTCCGTTATCTATTGAGAGTCGTCCAGATCATTTGGCGGCTATTTGAGGGTGGTACCACGAACGCATTCGTCCCTTACGAATGCGTTTTTTTTGTTTTTATGGCTTAAATCTAATCATCGGAGGGTTATCTATTATGAGACAAAGTAAGCTTTTAATGCCTACCTTGCGCGAGGCGCCGTCAGAAGCGGAAGCAGCCAGCCATCAATTAATGCTGCGTGCAGGTCTTATTAGACAGCTTGCCGCAGGTATTTATACGTATTTGCCGCTAGGCAGGCGAGTACTCAGAAAACTCGAGCAAATCGTAAGAGAAGAAATGGATCAAGCCGGAGCTCAAGAGGTATTAATGCCCGCTATGCAGCCGGCAGAGCTGTGGCAGCAATCGGGTCGATATGATGTGTATGGACCTGAGCTTATGCGGCTGCGTGACCGACATGATCGCGAGTTTACGCTTGGACCAACGCATGAAGAAGTGATTACAGCTCTGGTGCGCAGCGAGGTAAGCTCTTATCGACAGCTGCCAATGACATTGTATCAGATTCAAACTAAATTCCGCGACGAGAAGCGTCCACGCTATGGCTTGCTCCGAGGCAGAGAGTTTTTAATGAAAGATGCTTATTCCTTTGATGAGGATTGGGATGGGCTTCATCGCAGCTATACGAGCATGTACGAGGCTTATAATCGCATCTTCACACGCTGTGGTCTAAATTACCGTCCGGTTGAAGCTGATGCAGGTTCAATTGGCGGAGAAGGCGGAACACATGAATTTATGGCGTTGGCTGATATTGGTGAAGACACGATTGCTGTGTGCAATTCATGCGACTATGCGGCGAATTTGGAAAAAGCTGAATACAAGCTGTCGGAACAAACAACGAATACACAGCAGAACAATGATACTGCGTTGGTGCGATATCATACACCGGATATCAAGAAGATTGACCAGCTTGTTGAGGCTTTTGGCCTTGGAGCAGATGCTTTTATGAAAACACTGATTTATGTTGCAGACGGTGCTCCGGTTGCTGTTGTTGTTCGGGGAGACCATGAGGTAAATGAAATAAAAGTGAAAAATGCGCTTGCTGTAGCACATCTGGAGCTTGCGGATCAAGCTACGACAGAGCGGGTAACTGGCGCACCTACCGGCTTTGCTGGGCCGATCGCCTTGCAAATTCCCGTTTATGCTGACCATGCTGTTCTTGCGATGAAATCAGGAGTAGCAGGAGCGAATGAGCAGGATTATCATATCGGAAATGTTATCCCAAGCATTCATTTGACGGATGTGCAGGCAGGTGATTATCGAAATGCAGCAATAGGAGACGGGTGCCCGCGTTGCGAGACAGGCAGTTTGGTATTTTACCGCGGCATTGAGGTTGGCCATGTGTTCAAGCTGGGAACGAAATACAGTGAAGCGCTAAATGCTAAGTTTTTAAATGCGTCGGGCTCGGAGCAGCCGTTAATAATGGGCTGTTACGGTATCGGAGTTTCACGTTTGCTCTCTGCAGTACTTGAACAGCACTCCGATAGCAATGGCATCATTTGGCCTAAATCGATAGCACCTTACCAAGTCCATGTGGTACCTGTATCAGTGAAGGATCAGGTCCAAATGGATCTGGCCGCGCATATTACAGCAAGATTGCATGAGGCTGGGGTAGAGACGCTGCTCGATGATCGTGACGAGCGCCCAGGCGTCAAATTCAAGGACTCCGATCTTATCGGCATACCACTGCGCATTGTAGTAGGGAAACAAGCTGCTGATGGAATCGTAGAGCTTAAGCAAAGGAACGAATTAGAAGCGCAAAAGCTAGAACTAGAAGAAGCTATAGCTTTTGCTTTGCGCAACTAAAGTTGAAAACATATGCATGAAATGGGTTTGATAAATCCATGGAGGCCTATGGAATATAAGATCAAAAGGGTGCGAGACCGCTTCATATGAAGACGCTCGCGCCCTTTTTTTAGATAAGTCGGCTGTAAGCGTAAAATTAGTCAATAATCCAAGTTGCCATAACATAAGATGGAGTATAAGATAAAAGTAAGAACAAATTATCAGAACATTTCGTCAACTATTCTGAGGTAAGGGAGGGATTGCCGTGAACAAAAGCCATGAAGTCGAATATTGCAATTTGGAGCTGCGATTTGACCGGCGGCAAATCCAAAATCTCATCCGCGATCTTATTCAGGAAGGGTACTCCTTGTACTGGAGTGAGACGGAGGGGCAGTTTCTTGTATCCATTCGAACTGGCCGCAAGCTCGTTAAGCTTCAGTTTCAGCGAATGAAGAACCGTTACAAAATTGTCGGGGACTACATTATTAAAGATGAGAAGCTGTCAGAATTAATTGAAAAGCTGATTAATGACACACGTGGACATGCGATTGTGAAGCGCATTAAAGATCGTCAAATCGTCATTGAGAGTATTATGTTCGGTGAGATTATACGACTCGTGGAGGTGTCCGGTATGGAACATCGGATTATTTATCAGAAGAAGCCTTTCGTTACAATAGAAGAAATGATTAGAGCATTTCAATCAAAGCGTGCTGAGGAAAGAGCGGTTGTACTGCGTTATGAGCTGGATTATGAGCTATCGATGCTGTTTGACGCGCTAGAGAGCAAGGATGAGGAAGCGGTTACTGAGTCTAAAGAGCGGCTGAATACTCTTCGCTCGGAAATGTTGCAATTGGAACTCTGATGATAGATGCTAGCCCCCATTTGAAAACATAAAAACGATCAAAAGCTGCCTTCTAACAGCATTTGATCGTTTTTATGTTGTTCATTTACCATGAAAAAAGACTCCTTTTATTATAAAAATGTCTAAGCTTTTCGGTATATATAAGATAAACTTTTTAGTTCTCTCAATATAATTGATGCGACTATTGCGACATTTTTCCTTGCAGACAGTTTTCTTCTTGCCGCAAAAAGAGTAAAATGAAACTATTGTGACCCAAAATAGATGATGAAGGATGGAAGAACCAGATGTCAAAACAGCAAATTGGTGTAATTGGATTAGCCGTAATGGGTAAAAACCTTGCCCTTAACATTGAAAGCAGAGGCTTCACGGTATCGGTGTTCAACCGTTCCCGCGAGAAGACTGATGATCTTGTTCAAGAAGCAGTTGGGAAAAATCTTGTTCCTACTTATACAATCGAGGAATTTGTTCAATCATTGGAAGTTCCCCGCAAAATTTTGATTATGGTACAAGCAGGTGCAGGAACAGACGCAACAATTGATTCGCTCGTTCCACATTTGGCTGAAGGCGATATCATCATCGATGGCGGCAACGCTTATTTCCCTGATACTGTTCGTCGCAGCAAAGATCTTGAAGCTAAAGGCTTCCGTTTTATCGGAACTGGCGTTTCTGGCGGCGAAGAGGGAGCTCTAAAAGGACCTTCTATTATGCCGGGTGGACAAAAATCCGCTTACGAGCTGGTTGAGCCCATTCTTACTGCTATTTCAGCTAAAGTTGGAGACGATGCTTGCTGCACATATATCGGACCAGATGGCGCCGGTCATTATGTGAAAATGGTACATAACGGAATCGAATACGGCGATATGCAGCTGATTTGCGAAGCTTATGATCTGCTTAAAAACGTACTTGATGTTAGTGCTGAAGAGCTGCACGAAATTTTCTCCGAATGGAATAAAGGCGAGCTTGACAGCTACCTAATCGAAATTACTAGAGATATCTTCTCCAAATACGATCCTGAGACAGGCAAGCCAATGGTAGATGTTATCTTGGATTCCGCTGGTCAAAAAGGTACTGGAAAATGGACAAGCCAAAGCTCGCTAGATCTTGGCGTACCGCTTTCCATCATTACAGAATCCGTATTTACTCGTTTCTTGTCAGCTATGAAGGAAGAGCGCGTTGCGGCTAGCAAAGTACTTAACGGACCTGCAAAAACACCTTTCCAAGGTGACAGAGCAGCATTTATCGAATCTGTTCGCAAAGCATTGTTCGCAAGTAAAATTTGCTCGTACGCTCAAGGATTTGCTCAAATGCGTGCAGCTTCTGAAGAATTTAACTGGGATCTTAACTACGGCGAAATCGCTATGATCTTCCGCGGCGGCTGCATTATCCGTGCTCGCTTCCTGCAAAACATCAAAGACGCTTACGACCGTGATCCTAACCTGCGCAACCTTTTGCTTGATTCTTATTTCCAAAACATCGTTGAGTCGTACCAAGGGGCTTGGCGTGAAGTGATCTCCGCTGCAGTTTCGAACGGAGTGCCGGTTCCTGCATTCTCAAGTGCAATTGCTTACTTCGACAGCTACCGTACGGAGCGTTTGCCTGCAAACCTGCTTCAAGCGCAGCGTGACTACTTCGGTGCTCACACGTTCAAACGTGTGGACAAAGAAGGAAGCTTCCACTTTAACTGGATGCAATCTTAATTAGATCAGCCATTAGTTCCTCGTCTCGCGAGGATTGTCCTTATTTAAGCCATAAGCTGCTTGACGCAAACAGTCGCGCAGCCGATCGGCCTCTTGATTGGAATAATGTCTGCGATGGATGAGCGACATGGCCGCTTCGGCAAAGAAATGAAAATTTTGCAATAAGCGTGGCTGCGTAAGATCCTTTAAGGCTGGATCTTCGTCAGCCACCTTTTTTTTAATAAATTCAAGCATCCAGACCACATCCTCCCGGCAAAGGGGATGGTCAGGATCGAGAATACGATTGAAGCGTTTTTGAGTTGGACTTTGATCAGGCAACTGAAGATCACTGTTCATCGCTAATGTCACTCCTATTCTCGAATAAACATCTTTATCATCCATACGGCATATATAACTTTTTTATACCCTAGTATTACAAAAAAATGATATGATATTGTAGAAAAATTGGTTTAACAAGAACGAAAAGGGTGAAACGGTTACGATGGGAAGGCAACAATTGAGTAAATTAGTGCTTATCGGGTTTATGGGAACCGGCAAATCAACCGTCAGCAAGCTGCTTTCCGAGAAGGTGGGCTGCACGCGCATCGACGGCGATGAAGAAATCGAAAAGCTGGAAAACAAGCGGGTTTCTGATATTTTCGCATCGGATGGCGAAGCAGGTTTCCGGATCATTGAAACCAAAGTGCTGGGAACGATTTTGGAGCGCGAGGATACCTGTGTGGTTGCAACAGGCGGCGGCGCAGTGCTAAGTCCCATTAATCGTGAGCTAATGCTTAAAAACGGTTTTGTCGTCGCTTTAAAGGCGAGCCCAGATCAAATCATCGCTCGGGTAAAGACGGACACAGAGCGGCCTTTGCTTCAAGGCGATGCAGAGGAGCGAGTTAATCTGCTGCTTAAACAGCGTGAGCATGCTTACGATTTTGCTCATTTTACGATCGATACGACAAATATGAGTGTGGAAGAAGTTGTTGCTGCAATACTCGAGCAATGGTCGCTTCATAAATAACGGAGATCATCATCACCTCAATCAGCCGATCAGCTGTAGATGTGTATATATTATTGAAAAGGGAGATCATACGAACTATGGACGTTTTAGTGACACCAACCCCAAGACTTGAAGGTGAACTTCAAGCGCTTTCTTCAAAAAATTATACCACTCGCTACCTTCTGGTAGCCGCTCTAGCTGAAGGAACAAGTACGATTTATTTCCCAGCCCACAGTGAAGACAGCGATGCAATGCGCCGCTGCATTCGGGATTTGGGAGCAACGGTAGAGGAAGACGAGGAGAAAATCGTTATTACCGGTTTTGGCCGCAATCCTAAGCCAGTTGAGCAGCTGGATGTAGGTAACGCAGGTGCGGTTTTGCGGTTTTTGATGGCCATCGCGGCACTTTGCCCAGACGTAACCTTTATTAATCGTTATCCAGATTCTCTAGGTAAACGACCTCATAGCGACCTCATTGAATCTTTGACAGCGATGGGCGTTTCTATTGAGCATAATGAAGGCAAGCTGCCTATTCGAATTCAAGGCGGCGCTCCAAAGGGTGGCAAAATTCAAGTTTCAGGCAACATAAGCTCGCAATTTTTGAGTGCGCTGCTGTTTTTGACGCCTCTTCTCGAAGAGGACAGTGAAATTGAAGTGCTGCATGATTTGAAGTCAAAAGTAGTAGTTGGCCAGACACTAGAAGTATTGGAGCAAGCGGGTATTGTTATCCATGCAGATGAGGACTTTATGCGGTTCCGCATCCCAGGCGGTCAAAGCTATGAAGCAAAAACTTATTCTGTGCAAGGCGACTACCCGGGGTCTGCAGCCATTCTAGCAGCTGCGGCTGTAACGGAATCGGATGTCATCGTACACCGTTTGGAAGAGAAGAGCAAGCAAGGCGAACGCGCTGTCGTTGATGTGTTGAAAATGATGGAAGTTCCGCTTACGCATGAGAATGGCATTGTCCACGTGAAGGGCAATGGCAAGCTCAAAGCAGTCGAGTTCGATGGCGATCATGCAACGGATGCTGTACTTGCAATGGTTGCAGCGGCTGTTTTTGCTGAAGGCACATCTAGATTTTATAATGTAGAAAATTTGCGCTACAAAGAGTGTGACCGCATTACCGATTATTTGAATGAATTAAGAAAAGCTGGAGCCAATGTCGAAGAACGCCAAGCAGAGATTATCGTGCATGGACGTCCTGAAGGTGTAGAGGGCGGTGTCGAAATCAATGCGCATTACGACCACCGTGTCATCATGGCATTATCGGTCGTTGGATTGCGTGCGAAACAGCCTATTCGAATTCGTGATGCACATCATGTAGCGAAGTCCTATCCAATATTCTTCGATCATTTGCAAGCTTTAGGCGCTAAGGTTGAATGGATTGAAGGCTAATTATTAGTTGACGTTTAGAAGCTTGTTCACAAAATAATGAATCGAGGTATGATCATGGCATTTGAGAATCCAACTCGCGAGCATATTAAGGGTATTTTGGAGAATAGCACGACGGTAGCTGTTGTAGGCTTGTCAGACAATCCAGAGCGCGTATCCTATATGGTATCTGAAGCGATGCAAGCGAAGGGTTATACGATTATTCCTGTTAATCCTAACGCCGATTCAATCTTGGGACAAAAAAGTTATGCGTCTCTAAAAGATATTCCCGTGCCAGTAGATATCGTAAATGTTTTTCGCAGAAGCGAGCATACGCCGCCTGTAGCTGAAGAGGCGGTTGCCATCGGCGCAAAAACCTTCTGGCTGCAGCTTGGCATTGCAAACGAGGAAGCGGCTGCGATTGCTGCAGCAGGCGGTCTTGAGGTTATAATGGATCGTTGTATCAAGGTGGAGGATTCCATCCTGCTTCCGAACGGGAAACCCAAAAGATAACAGTTATAAAAAACAGGTCACTCCTACACAATAAGAAAGCTTCAAGAGCGATTGCGTACTTGTTTTTCGCATGTAGAAAGCGAAACAARCGGCATTCACTTGAAGACAATACGATTGTAATTCAAGGAGGACACGACGTGAATCAGTTTTCGCAACAACCGGGTAATTACCAAGGCCAACAGAGCTACCTTAACCAAAATGCACATTTTGAGCCATCTGGCCATGTGCAATCGCACTACCAAGGGCAGCTAAGCCAACCGACTTTTGGCAGAGAAACGCACTCGATTGTTGCTAACTCGCCAGGCGGTTACCAATCGTCTAATGCTTATAGCCAAGGAGCGCAAACACAACATTATGCTCCTAACAACTATTCGAATATGACGCATCCGGTGGGAACGAACAATTCATTCATGTCGCATCAACCGGTTCACAGCTACGCGCAATCGCCAGCAACGGCGTTTGGCAACGTAGGTCCGGTTATCGCACATGTAGGTTATCAAGCTGGTTCTGAGCATAACCAACAACATTCCTACTACCAGCCATCCTCGAATAATGGGGCGCAGTATGCTCAGCATGCAGCTTCCAATTATGGAGGTTACGGCCAATCGCAATTCCAAAATGGATATGGCGGTATGACACAAACTCACTCAAACACGTCGCTTCACCCTGTATATGAAGCAACGAATGCTTATCAAAACGCAGGGCCTGTCATTTCTCATGTAGGCTGGCAGTCGACGAGTGCAGTCAATTCTTCTCCTTATTCAGGCGGTAATCGATAACACTTTTTTAATACAATTAGAAAAGAATCATCAACATCGGCGGGCCCTTACAGGCTCGCCGTTTTACTTTGACAAAAACGCAGCAAACGCTTAACATCGATATAGATGTGTTGAATAATGCTTACGGAGTTAGTTTTGTTTTGCAAAACTTGAAGCTTATGCTTACGAAGTAGTTTTGCTTCGCAAAACTTGAAGGAGGTGCAAGATGGTTTTCATTGGGAGCCTGCAGCAGCTTGGTAGAGCATTCATGCTGCCGATGATTGTCCTGCCAGGTGCGGCTATATTTTTGAGTTTAAGCAAGCTGCCATGGGATTACTTTGGCCTGCCAGGGATGGAAGGCTATTTATTAGCTGCAAGCGAAACGATTTTTACATATTTACCATATATTTTTGCGCTGGGCATCTCACTTGGCTTAACGGGTAATGCTCTCGCAGCAGGGATGGCTGCTCTTGTAGGTATGGCTATTTATAGCGGTATTACAGGGTCGGCAGAGGTGCCGATTGAGCCAACCGTGCTCATTGGTACACTAATAGGAATTATTTCAGGCGTGAGCCATGAGAGGTTTAAAAGCTTAAAATTACCGGAATACATACAATTTTTTGGCGGACCGCGGTTTGTACCGTTATTTGTAAGTGTTGTTAGTTTGTTGTTCTCAATAGCTATGATCAATATTGCGCCTTATTTACAGAGCATGATGATAAATCTGGGTGAAATTGTTGAATCGGGTGGCGGTTTCGGCGTATTTTTATACGGATTTGTACACCGGATTTTGGTTGTATTCGGTTTGCATCATTTGGTCAGCCATGTATTCTGGTTTCAAATTGGCAGCTTTGAAACAGCTTCAGGACAGATGGTGTATGGCGATCTTCCGCGTTTCTTCGCTGGCGATCCTACTGCCGGCTCGTTTATGGCTGGACTTTATCCGACGATGATGTTCGCTTTGCCAGCCATCGCATTCGCCATTATTCACGAAGCGCGCGAGGATTTAAAGCCGAAAATTCGGAAAACGTTTATGTACGCAGCGCTTGCGTCATTTCTAACTGGCGTTACTGAGCCGGTAGAGTTCGCATTTTTGTTTGTTGCTCCTTATTTATACGTCGTCCATGCGATATTGTCAGGCATTATCATGTGGGTTACTTATGAGCTTGGCATTAAGCACGGATTCTCCTTCTCAGCAGGAGCCATAGATTATGTTATCAACGAGCATTTGGCAACGCGAGGTTGGCTAATCATACCGATCGGCATCGTTGTTGGCTTCGTTTATTACTTTTTGTTTCGCTGGGCGATACGAAGATTTCGGATTCCGACACCAGGTCGTGAGGAAGGCTCACAGCTTGATGAATGGGCAGGCGATATCCCTTATCGTGCACCGCTTATTTTGCAAGCCATTGGCGGTAAACAAAATATAGAAAAGATGGAGTCCTGTATTACAAGACTGCGGCTTAAAGTTTCCAACGATAAGCTGCTCGACATAAATGCACTTCGGAATCTGGGTGCTGCAGGCGTAATCAAATTAGGCGGCGGACATGTTCAGGTCGTATTTGGCACGTATTCCGAACTCATCCGTGAAGAGATGATCAAGACTATTCATCGTGATCAAGCACAAGTTTTGTTCCATTCGCCGATGCAAGGCCGCATGATTCCTCTTGATGAGGTGCCTGATCCGATATTTGCGGGCAAACTCGTCGGACAAGGCGTCGCATTTATACCGGAGAAAGGAGAGCTTGTATCGCCGGTCAAGGGCAAGGTGATGCATATTTATCCGACGATGCATGCGATCGGCATTCTTACTCCTGAGGGGTTGGAAGTTCTGCTTCATATAGGCATAGATACTTCGCGTCTGGCTGGCAAAGCGTATTTTAATGCGCTCGTTAAAGAAGGAGACGAAGTAACGCCAGGCATGATGCTTATAAAATTTGATTTGCAGCGAGTTCGAAAGGAGAGCAAATCTCTTGCTACTCCTATGGTCATAACAAATTCTGATCTTGTTCACTCATGGCGATTTGCACCTTTCAAAGCGGTGAAAAAGGGGCAGTCCTCGGTATTGTCTGTTGTACTTAAAGAGAGAAACGGTGGAGGGGAAACACAATGATTCAAGGAATAGGGGCGTCAGCAGGCATAGCGATTGGGAGATCGTTTGTGCTTCCGAATTGGGAATGGGAGTTACCGGAGCAAAAAATCGATGTAGCTGATTTTGCCCGCGAGTTCGAACGTGTATACGAAGGCATTCGTACCTCTAAGTCTGAAATTGAACAGATTAAAGATGATCTGCGAGATGTAGTCGGTTCAGAGGAAACACATATATTCGATGCTCATATAGCCATTTTGGACGATCCTGTCTTTATGAATGAAATCCAAGGTATTATCCAACGCCAGTACAAAGCGGCTGAGGTTGCTGTTAAAGAAGCTATAGATCATTTTGTTACAATGTTTGATCTGCTTGACGATGAGTACATGAAAGAACGGGCGCTAGATATTAAGGATGTGGGCAATCGATTGCTGAAGCATCTGCTGGGAGCGCCAGAAATTACACTGCCTTCAGATACGCAGCCATTTATATTGATTGCTAAAGAGTTGTCTCCTTCTCAGCTAGCACATATTAATCCGCAGCATGTGCTCGGCATTGTGACTCTTGCTGGCAGCAAAACTTCACATTCAGCTATTATGGCAAGAGCGCTCGGCGTACCTCTTGTTGTTGGTGTAGAGACGAGGTTAGTTGAGCCTATTCAAACAGGGCAAACGCTAGTAATTGACGGCAATGACGGCACTGTGTTTATCGATCCTGTTCAGCAAGTTATTGACTATTACACAGAGCTGCACTCTCATCAATCGGAAGCGAAAAAAAGGCTGCATGGCATTGCAGGTCATCGCCCGGTAACGCCTGATGGCAAAAGGCTGGAGCTTGCAGCCAATATTAGCTCCTACAAAGAGCTGGAAATTGCGATGTCGAGCGGGGCGCATGGGGTTGGGCTGTTCCGTACGGAATTTTTGTACATGGATCGAAATCGGTTTCCAAAGGAAGAAGAACAGTTTGAGGTATATCGCAGCGTAGCCGAACGACTTGAGGGTGAGCCGCTCGTCATCCGAACGCTGGACGTCGGCGGTGACAAGCAGCTCGATTATTTTGACCTGCCAGAGGAAGACAATCCTTTTCTAGGTTACAGAGCCATTCGGATATCGCTGGATCGTAAAGATTTGTTCAAAACGCAGCTTCGTGCTATTTTGCGGGCAAGTCATTACGGTCAAGTAAAGCTTATGTATCCGCTTATTTCATCTGTCGATGAAGTTCGTGCTGCAAATGCAGTATTAAACGAAGCGAAGCTTGAGCTTGAAGCAGCGGGGTATCCCTATGATAAAGGGATGAAGATCGGAATTATGATTGAAGTTCCTGCCGCAGTTATGATTGCTGATTTACTCGCGGAAGAGGTTGATTTCTTTAGTATCGGCACGAATGATTTGGTACAGTTTACGTTAGCTGTGGATCGTATGAATGAGGAAATCGCGCACTTGTATGAGCCATACCATCCAGCGCTCATTCGAATGCTGCGCATGACGGTGGAAGCGGCAAAGCGGAGCGGGATAACGGTTGGCGTGTGCGGCGAGCTTGCAGGAGATCTAAGAGCACTGCCGATTTGGCTAAGCCTTGATGTAGATGAACTGAGTATGTCTTCACATTCGATTTTGCCCATCAAGGAAAGGCTGCTCTTCACTTCACAAGAAGAAAGCCATGAGGTATTTCAGCAGCTGCATTATTGCCGTACAAGTACAGAAATATTGGAGCAGCTAACTGGTTTTATGGAGCGCTTGGACAAAAAAACAGCGAATGGTTAACCCATTCGCTGTACTAGTGCATCTACAAACGCTTTTGCATAAGGAGGAAGATCGGGCGGACGGCGTGCGGAAATGAGGTTTCCATCAACAACGACAGCCTCATCGAACCATGTCGCTCCTGCATTTTCCATGTCATCTCGAATGCCAGGTGTTGAAGTGACTTTACGCCCCTCCAATATTTTCGCCGAGATGAGCACCCAGCCTGCATGACAAATTTGGCCGATCGGTTTGTCAGCGGCGTTCAGTTCTTGTACGAGCTGGAGAACTTTAGGATAACGGCGAAGCTTATCAGGTGCCCAGCCGCCTGGGACCAATAAACCGATAATGTCTTCGCTATTTACTTCATCAAATGACAAATCAGCTACTGCAGGCACGCCGTATTTTCCGATATGTGTTTTACCTTTCTCAGGTCCAGCATATAAAACGGTCGCACCAGCTTCGCGCGCACGATATACGGGATACCATAGCTCCAAATCCTCAAATTCGTCGTCTAGCAAGCAGATGACGGTTTTATTTTGTAACGGCATATTTTTCCCTCCATCTAGTAAAGATCTCTATTATTGTAACGAAGGAGAAACAATGAAGCAAACGGAGAGTTATTCTAAACCATTTTCATACGTTAGGCTGCTGCGCTTTTTGCCGGCTATTGCATGGATGGCTGTTATATTTGCGCTATCTTCGAGAACAGGTGATGAGATAAATACCTTTCTCCCTTTCTTTCAAAAGTTTTTCCCTTTTATGGAAGGTTTTAATTGGGGCCATTTTGTTTCCTACTTCATACTTGCACTTACGATAGACTACGGCATTGGCAAGAGGGGCGACCGATTTTGGATGAAGGTCGTTATTGTACTTATTTGTGGTTTATATGGAATTACAGATGAATATCATCAGTCTTTTGTTGGCGGCAGAATGCCGGACGTTATGGATGTGCGGAATGATCTTATCGGAGCAGCGATTTGGACGATTGTTGCAGCTGTGCCGCCAGTAAGGAAAATGTGGAGAAAAGTTGCGCCATAACTAGCATTTTGTGGTCAATTTTGAGTGTGATTTTAGTAGTAAAAATTACAAGGTTGTGCATGCAGGAATTTGTGCGAAAATAGTCGAATCATTTATACATTATTACTCTGAAAGCTATGGTTGTTACGATAGCTGCTACTATGAAGGAGTGGACCACTTTGCATAAGAGTTGTCATTGTGGCGACATCATGAAGATGAAACTGCGCACAGTTATTTACTCAGGGAAGGTTGAGATCGATAACGTTCCTATATATTCTTGCACAACCTGCAATCGCAGTGAAGTATTTCCGGAAGTTAAACCTGATTTATCAGGTTTAATAGCACAATTGGGGGCTCAACCAGACAAGCAGACATTCCTTTTTAATGAATGCAACGAGTGGGCTAGCATTCTGGTAGAGGCAAAGGCAGACAAACAGCAGACGGATCGCATCGGATTCGAGAGATTGGTTGAGCAGAGAATCAATAAGCTACTTGATTTGTATTTGCTTGCTCAAACGCTTAACGATGAAGCATGGATTTTGGATTTGAAAAAGAGACTTGAGCAAATAAGCCGTCGAACGTTGCTTACATAGAAGCTCAGATTATTGATTTTACAAGACGTGCAGATGAGTGAAACATGCGTCAACATTGCGAAAAGAAATATTTTGTCGTATGATAACGTTAATATGCGTCGTGCGTAATTATAAAATCTGAGCTAATGGAGAGAAACACTGTGACGGTAACCATTTATGATGTAGCAAGAGAAGCAGGAGTATCAATGGCTACGGTTTCTCGGGTTGTGAACAATAATCCCAATGTGAAACCAGCAACACGCAAAAAAGTATATGAAGCAATAGAGCGCCTAGGATATCGTCCAAATGCCGTAGCAAGGGGCTTGGCAAGTAAGAAAACAACGACGGTGGGCGTAGTTATTCCTGATATTTCAAATGCTATTTTTGCTGAAGTAGCACGTGGAATTGAAGATATCGCGAATATGTATCATTACAATATTATTTTGTGTAACGCGGATAAGAAAAAAGATAAAGAAATCCGTGTTATCAATACACTTCTTGAGAAGCAAGTAGACGGCTTGCTATTTATGGGCGGGGCAGTGACGGAAGAGCATTTGCAAGCATTTAAGACGGCTAATGTTCCGATTGTACTTTGTGCAACTTCCGATGAGAGCGGACAAATTCCGTCTGTTGACATCAACCACGAGGATGCTGCGTTCGATGCTGTACAAAACTTGTATGAGCAAGGACATAGAAGAATTGCAATGATCAGCGGAACACTGCAAGATCCATCCATTGGTTATGCAAGATTCCAAGGCTATAAGCGTGCTCTTGAAGCAGCAGGTATTGCTTATGATGATGCTTTAGTTCGTACGGGCAACTACCGTTATGAATCAGGCGCAGAAGCGATGAAATATTTCATTGAGCTGGACGAGCGTCCGACAGCTGTGTTCTCCGCAACGGATGAAATGGCGATTGGCGCAATTCACAGCATTCAGGATTCCGGCTTAAGAGTACCGGATGATATATCTGTCATTAGTGTTGATAACAGCCGTATGGCATCCATGGTTCGTCCACAGCTTACAGCTGTAGCACAGCCAATGTATGATATTGGAGCGGTATCGATGCGTTTGCTGACAAAGCTGATGAAGAAAGAAAATGTAGATCAATCCAAAGTTGTGCTGCCGCATGAGATTATCGTGCGTCAATCGGTTGGAGGAATATAAAAGAAATGTCGTTTAATAAAATTGGAATTATTGGCGCTATGGCTGAAGAAATTGAATTGCTGCATGAGCATGTAAACGTAGTGTCTGAGGTTACTAAAGCAGGTATTACATATTATGAAGGCACACTTCATGGCAAAACGATCATTTATTGCAAATCAGGTGTAGGGAAAGTAAATGCTGCGGTTTGCACGCAAATTTTACTTGATCTTGGTGCTGATTGCGTTCTGTTCACCGGCGTTGCCGGTGCAGTTGATCCGCAGCTTAACATTGGAGATATCGTCGTTTCGACGAGTTGTGTCCAGCATGATATGGACTGTACACCACTAGGTTTTGCTCTTGGAACGATTCCTTTTCATCCAAGATCAGAATTTCTTGCAGACGAGAGATTAATTGAGCTGGCTTCTGCAGCTAGCAATCGTTTATTCTCAGGACGCAGCATACAGGGCAAAGTGCTTTCGGGCGATCAATTCATTGCCAGCCGCGAGTCGGTCAAGCTGCTTCACGAGAAGCTGCAAGGCGCATGCGCGGAGATGGAAGGCGCCTCAGTCGCTCAAGTATGCGATATGAATAATACACCATTTGTCATTATTCGTTCGATGTCTGACAAAGCGGATGGATCGGCTCATGTGAACTTTCCAGAGTTTACGGTAATCGCCTCCAACAATTCTTATCAAATTATTGATGATATCATGCAAAATATTTAAACGAAATACAAAGAACCAGCTCTGATGCCAACATCGGAACTGGTTCTTTTTTATGCGAGCATGACGCTGTAATCGGATTACAGATCTTGAATAACGATCTGCTGCATCATTCTGTTTTTATTCGTAATTTCGATTCGTCTAGGCATAGGCTCAATATCTTCGGGATCGTCCATCCAATGCGTAGGAAGCTTGTGAGGGCTAATGGATTCCCAATGACTCAACCAGCGGTCTGGAAGCCTAGCTTCTTCACCAGCTGCAATCGCATGTGCAATAGGGTGATCAATCATTGTAAGCCATACTAAAGACCAAGCTCGTGGAACGACGCGGAAAATATCATAACCGCCGCCGCCTAACGCAATCCAGCGGCCATCGGTATAGGTATGGGCTAATTCATGGATGATAGCAGGGATTTGGGCATATATACGCATGCTGCAATGAATGTGAGAGAGCGGGTCAAAGGCATGAGCATCGCAGCCGTGCTGACTAATAATGACATCGGGTTTGAAGGCCGAAATGATTTTGCGTAGCGTAATATTAAAGCTCTCCAGCCAGGATTCATCCTCTGTGTACGGTTCTAACGGCACGTTAAAGCAAGCGCCAAAACCATGATCTGTCCCTTTTTCGTGCACGTAGCCCGTACCTGGAAACAAAAATTTTCCCGTTTCATGGATCGAATAGGTGCATACGTCTGGATCGTCATAGAAAACCCACTGAACACCGTCCCCGTGATGGACATCCGTATCAATATAAAGCACTTTTGCCCCATACGTTTGACGGATATGCTTAATAGCGACTGCTGCATCATTATAAACACAGAAGCCTGAGGCGCGGTCAGGGAAGGCATGATGCAATCCTCCGGCAAGATGGTAGGCATGCTTGGCTTGACCCGTCATAACAAGCTCAGCGGCCGTCACAGAGCCTCTGACGATGGACATAGCTGCCTTGTGCATGCCAGGGAAATAAGGAGTGTCTTCTGTGTGTAGTCCAAACTGCTGTGCAAGTACGCTGTTATCATCGATTTCGGCTTCACTCAATTGTTTAACAGCGTCCAAATAGTCGGTTCTATGGACGAGTGACAACAGCTCATCCTCGGAATACACTGCAGGAGGCTGAATATCCTCATCATACAAAGCATCAACTTCTTTGAGCAGATCGATCGTTAGAGCAAGCCGCAGCGGATCGAAAGGATGCTCCTCACCGAATTTATATCCGCTAGTATCCGAATGATAGATGAAAATAGAGTCAGAAGCCATTCCTATCCTCCTTAAGGTTTGCGAAGCAAACCAGCATCGTAAGCGTAACTTAGGTTTGCGCAGCAAACCAGCATCGTAAGCGTAACTTAGGTTTGCGCAGCAAACCAGCATCGTAAGCGTAACTTAGGTTTGCGAAGCAAACCGGCATCGTAAGCATAAACTAAGGTTTGCGAAGCAAACCAGCATCGTAAGCAAAAGCTTAATACATAAAGCGCTGCCGAAAACGTACCGTGTCAAAATGTTCTACCGAGCTTAGCGGGACCTCTGTGCCGATACGCACCATAAGACAATTCGCGGGATGGGAGCAAATTTCGGGGTCATCTGTGGCGTACCAAATCATTCCGACGGATTGCATTAATTTTTCCATCATTTTACGATAATCCCACACATTCAGCTTCGTGCCCTCAAGATCCCAATGCCAATAATACTCTGTCGTAAATACAATCATATTTTCTAATTGCTCCTCGGCGAAGGCGAGCTGAATCATTCGTTTACCTAAGCCAAGGCCGCGATAATCATCTGCAACTTCGATCGCGCCGAGCTCGATTAAATCCGTCATTCCGCCTTCTGACCAGCGCTCAAGCTCGTCCGCATAGTGGAAGGTTACGTATCCAACGATAACCGAGCCTTCACGCGCTAAAATAATTCTTCCTTCTTCTAGGCCGGCAATTTCAACTAGCGCAACATGCTGCTCGTTTGGTCTGCGGAATGCATCCAGCGATTTGTGCATCGTCATGTTAGCTAACTGATCGGGCGGTACTGGTCCTTCCAAAATAAGTTCACGACTTGCGTCCAAAACGAGCTGCTCTCGCTGCAAACGCTTTCGATGTTCCAAGGCTGCCCCCCCTTTGCTGTTAAATTGCTGCTTAAACACAATCCTCTATTACTCTTTATAACAAAGATTTTACTAAATGAAAAGCGTAGTCGAATAGAAAAAGGTTATGTTATAATAAGTTTGGCGGTTTAAGATCATGGGATGCGCGAGTTGTTGTCGGCTTGTTTGCCTCAAGTTACGACTTCGTTTTGAAAGCGTATTCTTACAAAGTAGAAACACAGATTTGATGGGAGAGTGATAGTATGATCAACTTACATCAAGAACGAATTCCAGCGACTGCGCAAAATTCGAACTTACCGAATTATGAAGAAGCGATTAATTCCTTTGAATGGAGTCAAATCGAAAGTCAATTTAGCTGGTACACAACTGGAAAAGTAAATATGGCGTATGAGGCCATTGACCGTCATGTCGAGCAAGGAAAAGGCGATAAAATCGCCCTTTACTATAGCGATAGTGAACGGGATGAATCCTACACCTTCGAACAACTGAGCAAACAATCCAATCGTTTTGCAAACGTCTTGCGCAAGCTTGGCATTTCCAAAGGAGAGCGTGTCTTCATCTTTATGCCGAGAACGCCGGAGCTTTATTTTAGCGCGCTTGGTGCTTTGAAGGTCGGCGCGGTTGTTGGTCCGCTATTCGAAGCCTTTATGGAGACAGCGGTAAAGGACAGACTTTTGGATAGCGAAGCTACAGCTATTATTACAACACCTGCTCTTCTCAAAAGAATTAAGAGAGATGAGCTGCCGAATTTAAAGCATGTAATCGTATTCGGCAAGGATTTAGCGAAGGAAGAGAACATTGTTGATTTTGCAGAAGAGATGGCTGCAGCGTCCGACGAGGCTGAGATTGAATGGCTGGAGCGCGAGGATGGTCTCATTTTGCATTATACTTCCGGCTCAACCGGCAAACCAAAAGGTGTCTACCATGTACAAAATGCGATGATTCAGCATATGTATACGGGTCAAATAGTACTTGATTTGAAAGAAAATGATATATATTGGTGTACTGCAGATCCAGGCTGGGTTACTGGCACTTCTTATGGAATCTTTGCACCGTGGCTTAACGGCGCTACAAACGTCATACGAGGCGGACGCTTTAGTCCAAGCGATTGGTATAGCGTCATTCAGAAATACGGCGTTACGGTATGGTATAGCGCGCCTACGGCATTCCGTATGTTAATGGGTGCAGGTGACGAAATATCACAGCAGTTTGATCTTACAAGCTTGCGGCATGTTCTAAGCGTAGGCGAACCGCTTAACCCAGAGGTCGTAAGATGGGGAATGAAGGTTTACGGCCAACGCATTCATGATACATGGTGGATGACGGAGACAGGCGGCCAATTGATTTGCAACTATCCTAGTATGGATATTAAGCCAGGATCGATGGRCAAGCCGTTGCCAGGCGTGAAAGCTGCTATTATCGATGATAGCGGCAATGAGGTGCCTCCATATCGTATGGGCAATTTAGCCATACATGTGCCTTGGCCATCCATGATGCGCAAGGTATGGAATAATCCTTCTAAGTATGAGGAATATTTTTATCTTAAAGGCTGGTATATCTCTGGAGATTCCGCCTATATGGACGAAGATGGCTACTTCTGGTTCCAAGGCCGTATCGATGATGTAATCAATACAGCAGGCGAGAGAGTAGGCCCGTTTGAGGTTGAGAGCAAGCTGGTTGAGCATCCGGCTGTAGCAGAAGCGGGGGTTATCGGCAAACCAGATCCGATGCGTGGAGAAATCATTAAAGCTTTTATTGCGCTCCGCGAAGGCTATGTGGCCTCGGATGAACTGAAGCTTGAGATTTCACAATTCGTAAAAGTAGGCTTATCCGCCCATGCGGCACCAAGAGAAATTGAGTTTAAGGATAAGCTTCCCAAAACACGAAGCGGCAAAATTATGCGTCGAGTGCTGAAAGCGTGGGAGCTGAACCTGCCGACGGGCGATTTGTCCACAATTGAAGACTAATCAAAACATAAAAAAGAGGAGGGCTCCTTAAACTGGTACCCATACACTGGACACTTTGAAAAAAGGGTTTAGTGTATGGGTACCTTTTTTTGTATACTAGAGTGAACAGCGGGGGCGATCGTATGAGTAAAAAACACTTTAATCAACAGGAACAAGAAC
>NZ_JBFTPZ010000009.1:0-170761 GCF_056398745.1 Paenibacillus sp. 01T424
CATGTCCACGCCGTCCTTGCCTGCTTCGGCGGTGCGGCGGATGAAGCCGCCGCACTGATCGCGCGGGGCGCGGACGTCGTGCATATCGCCGACGATCCGGCCCTTCGCGCCTTTGCGCCCGAGGCGTACATCGCCGCCCTCGGCGCAGCGCGCCATTCCGGCTTTCTGCAAATACGAGAATGGTTTTGGACATAGGATACAGCTCCTCTTCCACAGCTTTTACGAATAAGCTTAGCTCTTACACGTTCAACTCTATAATCAGTGATTGCCCTGTTTAGGTATCGTCTTAACGGACATGAGAGCTGTTATTTCTGGGTTTTAGGGCGAAGTTACTTTTCTAACGGACATGAGAGCCGCTACTTCTGGGTTTTAGGGTGAAGTTACTTTTCTAACGGACATGAGATCCGTTATTTCTGAATTTAGGGGCATAAATTATTATCTAACGGACATGAGATCCGTTATTTCTGAATTTAGGGGCATAAATTATTATCTAACGGACATGAGATCCGTTATTTCTGTATTTAAGGGCTAAATTACAATTTAACGGACATGAGATCCGTTATTTGCCCTAAATGGCACCCAAACGCTCGATATTTTATGAAATAAGGGAACCTATGTCCGTTAGATCGAGAAATAGAAGGTTTTACAGCAAATAAGGCATCTGATGTCCGTTAATTGGGAAGGTTTGATTAATTACCAAAGTCCAATGTTGGTCAAACACTGCTTTTGATTTGAGCCACTCTATCAACAAGAGAACTAACTAAATTGTCTAGTAACCAGTAACTATTCAGTTCTTGTCAAATGTCTCTGCATCATTTCTGCTCTAATACCAACATGCCTCAGCACAAATCCACTACCTGCCCAATACCAACATGCCTCAGCACAAATCCACTACCTGCCCAATACCAACATGCCTCAGCACAAATCCACTACCTGCCCAATACCAACATGCCTTAACACAAATTTACTACCTGCCCAATACCAACATGCCTCAACACAAATTTACTACCTACTCCACTAGCTAAATCCCCCAGCCAATCTCCACTACCCCTGAACAGTCCAACTACACTGAATAAGTCATGTTCCTATAGAAGCTTTCTTTGCTCCTGCAGGGGCGAGACAAGTGCTGCTTGCTGGGCTGGCTCGCCGGGTAAGCCATTTGCCTGCAGTGCACGGAGGTGGAGGGGGGGGAGCTGCGTGCACGCAGTACGTGGCGAAACTCGCCTTCTAGTGAAAGCTCGCCACTGGCGATCAGCTTAGCTCCAATCCCAACCTCCCCCAGCCAAACTCGACTACCCCTGAACAGTCCCAACTATAATAAAAAGTCACGTCCTAAAGAAGCTTCCCTTCCTCCCGCAGTGGCGAGACAATTGCTGCTGCTTGCTCTGCTTGCTCTGCTTGCTCTGCTTGCTCTGCTTGCTCTGCTTGCTCTGCTTGCTCTGCTTGCTCTGCTTGCTCTGCTTGCTCTGCTTGCTCTGCTTGCTCTGCTTGCTCTGCTTGCGCTGCTTGCTCTGCCGGCTCGCCCGGGGAGCCATTTTCCAGCAGCGCAAAGAGGCGGCGGGGGCATCTGCGTGCGCACGGTTCGCGGCGCAACACTTTCAAGTGAAATCTCACCACTAGCGATCAGCTCAGCTCCAATCCCAACATCCCCCAGCCCAACTCCACTACCCCTTACAGCTCCCAACTATAAAATAGTCGCGAACTCAAAGAAGCTTCGCTTCCTTTCGCAGCAGAGACACAAGAGCTGCGGCTTGCTCGGCCGGGTCGCCGGGGAGCCGTTTGCCCGCTGCGCGCGGAGGCGGCGGGAGCAGCTGCGTGCGCGCCGTGCGAGGCGAAACGCTTTCAAGTGAAAGCTCGCCACTGGCGATCAGCTCAGCAGCCGTTATTGTGCGAAGCGGCTTGCGCTTCGCTTTCATAATGCCTGGCAGCGACGGATAACGCGGCTCGTTTAGTCCTTGCTGAGCGGTAATGAGCGCAGGAAGTGGAATCGATACCGTTTCGGTATCTCCTTCAACATCGCGCTCAACTAATGCGTAACGCTCAGCGCTCCCAGCAGTAGGTGAGCTGAGAAGTCCATCGGCAGGCAGGGAGCCAAGCTCCCCAGCAGTTAAGATGGTGACCTTCACAGCTGAAGCTGCATGAGGCAAGTGCAGCAGCTCGGCAATTTGCAGAGCTACGCTTCCAGCGCCGCTGTCTACTGCAAACAAGCCGGCTAGCAGCAAGTCAGGAGAGAGCGGCCTAATTACGGCAGCAAGAGCAGCAGCGACGGCTGAGTTGTCATCGGACAAATCTGCGCTATCAAGCCGAATAGCTTCATCTGCTCCGATAGCCAAAGCGGTTCGGAGCGCCTCTTGCGAGCGTTCGGCACCGCAGGTGATCACGATGACCTCGCCGCCGAGCTGCTCCCGCTGGCGAATGGCTTCCTCGAGTGCGTATTCATCGTAGGGATTGATTACAAATTTGGCGTCACTTTCGTCAACGCCAGCAGGTGTTACAATGATTTTTTCCTCGGTATCGAACGTTTGCTTGAGAAGCACAACTATTTTCAGCATAGAAGCTCCCTCACTTGTACCGCTAATTTGTTGACACTGTCCATCAGTGCTAGGATATGCTGTCTTGGAATTGAATAGACCGCCCTGCAATTGCCCGCTGTGCGGCATGTTCAAGGCCTAAAGCTCATATACATGGAGCACCGCGGCTATTTTTGTAAGCGCTTCAATACTTGTCCGACTACTGCGCGCGTAGGTGCTCGGTTTTATAGCCGGCATATAAGGGAGGCGGGGCGTATGCCATCTTTTTTGGCACTTAGGAATGTCGATCAATGGTTGATAGGGGGAAGATGGGCATTATTCGCGGCGGTTGTGCTGTTTGCTATTACCATGTTCGCAATGGTTGTACAGCGGCGCATCTTGTATATGAGGCTTGGGGTGCCGGCGGTTTTTTCGCGGTATCGACGCAAGTCAGGCAGTAAATCCGGCTTTGCCTCACAAGTGCTAGGCCATCGTAAGCTGCTGAACGATGTGAGAAGCGGCGTGATGCATTTGGTTTATTTTTATGGCTTTATTGTGCTTCAGTTTGGTGCGGCGGACTTGGTTTGGAAAGGGCTGAACCAAGGTGTACCGCTGCCGCTGCCCTATTATAATTGGTTCTCGCTGACGCAGGAGATGACCGTTACGCTCGTTTTTGCAGCTGTGCTGTACGGTGCTTTCCGGCGTTATGGGGAACGGCTCCCGCGGCTTAAGCGGGGGTGGAAACCTTCGCTCGTTATGTGGTTTATTGGCTCGTTGATGCTGACTGTTTTATTCTCATTAGCATTCGAGCGATTGGCTGCGGAAGAGCGCATGGGCCAGAATGCTTTGGTGCATGGGTCCACTGAAGCCATCGTTGAGGCGAAGTTCGCACCAGTGAGCGCTCCCTTGGCCACTATGCTTGAGAGTGCAGGTATACAGCCGCAAAGCACCGCAGCCCATGCAGGGTTTGAATTGTTTTGGTGGCTGCATCTTCTGGTTCTGCTTAGCTTTCTTGTGTACGTGCCGCAATCAAAGCATTTTCATTTATTGACAGCGCCTGTGAATCTTTGGTTCAGACGCAGCACGCCTCCCGGCCGACTTGTGCCGCTTAACCTAGAGGATGAGGAAGCGGAGTCCTTTGGTGCAGGGAAGGTTGAGCATTTCTCGCAAAAACAGATGCTAGATTTGTATGCATGCGTGGAATGCGGCCGCTGTACGAATGTTTGTCCGGCATCGAGCACCGGCAAGCTGCTCTCGCCGATGCATCTTATTGTGAAGCTGAGGGATCATTTGACCGAAAAAGGCGCTGCCATAACGTCCAAGTCACCATGGCTTCCAGCCAGCCTGCTGCATTCGAAATCGCGTGAGCCTCATGCCCATGTGATGGGAGCGGTGCTTCCTGCTTGGGAAGCTGAATCCGAATGGGGCACAAACATAGCGCCAACCATGGCTGCGCAGGCTGGGGCATGGAATATAAAAGAGAGTGCTAAGCCAGAGGAGGTAGAGCTGATCGGCGAGGTGTTGACCGAAGAGGAGCTGTGGGCATGTACGACCTGCCGGAATTGCGAGGAGCAATGCCCGGTTGGCAATGAGCATGTCGACAAAATTATCGATATGCGCCGTTACTTGGTGCTGATGGAAGGGAGGCTGCCGTCTGATGGGCAGCGCGCGCTGCAAAACATCGAGCGGCAAAGCAATCCATGGGGCTTGCCGCGTGCCGAGCGGGCGGCTTGGATTAACGATTGCGAGAGCAGAACCGGCATTCAAGTGCCGACGATGCAGGAGCTCAAGAAGCAGGGCAAAAAAGCAGATGTGCTGCTATGGGCGGGATCGATGGGCGCGTATGACATGCGGAGCCGCCGTGTTTTGTACGATGTGGTTAGGCTGCTGGATCATGCGGGTATCAACTTCGCTACGCTGGGATTGGAGGAAAAAAGCTCTGGCGATACAGCTAGACGAATCGGCAATGAACTGCTTTTCCAAGAGCTATGCCGCGAGAATATAGAAACGCTTAACAAATATGGCGTAACACAGATCGTGACCGCTTGCCCACATACGTATAACACGTTCAAAAATGAATATCCTGACTTCGGTCTTAGCCCTAGCATCATCGTGGAGCATCATACCGAAATGCTCTCTCGCCTGCTTGAGGAAGGTTTATTGAAGCCGGAGCATAAGATTGAGGAGCGAGTAACCGTGCATGATTCTTGTTACCTCGGCCGTTACAACGATACGTATGAAGCGCCGCGCAGCCTGCTTCGCTCCATTCCAGGCATATCGATTGAAGAGATGGAGCGCTCGGGCTCAAACGGCATGTGCTGCGGGGCGGGGGGCGGTCTCATGTGGATGGAGGAGCATTCTGGAACTCGCATCAACCATGCTCGAACCGCTCAAGCACTTGAAGTGAAACCATCRGTCATCAGCTCTGCCTGCCCCTATTGCCTAACGATGATGGAGGATGGTTTAAAGGCGCTGGGTGCGGATGAGAAGGTAATCGCACGTGATGTGGCGGAGTTGCTTGCCGAAAGTGTTTTTGGCGAATAAGCCGCTGTTTGTCAAAAAGGAGGAGGAGGCTATGACGACACAAGCATCGCAAAATAACTCAAGCACGATTCGCAGAGCCGCAGTGATCGGCTCCGGCGTAATGGGGGCCGGCATCGCTGCACATTTGGCCAATGCGGGGATGCGAGTGACGCTGCTGGACATTGTTCCGCATTCGCTGACGGCAGAGGAAGAACGACAGGGGCTTACGCTCTCTGATGCCAAGGTGCGCAATCGACTCGCAAATGCGGCGATAGCAAAAATGGGCAAGTCACAACCCGCGCAGCTCTACGATCCAGCTTGGTCATCACGCATTACGCCGGGTAATTTGACCGATCATCTAGAGCTGCTGGGCGAGGCAGACTGGATTGTAGAAGCGGTTGTGGAGCGGCTCGACATTAAATGTGATGTGCTTGCAAAGGTTGAATCCGCACGCCGCCCAGGCAGCATCGTTTCTACGAATACGTCGGGATTATCGGCGGCGTCCATGGCAGAGGGGAGAAGCAAGGAGTTTCGGCAGCATTTTGCGGTAACCCATTTTTTCAACCCGCCGCGGTATATGAAGCTAGTTGAGATCGTGCCTACAGAAGACACCACTATCGAGGTTATTCAGCTGTTGACGGAGGTGTGCGAGAAGCGGCTTGGCAAGGGGGTCGTACTGGCGAAGGATACGCCTAACTTCATTGCGAACCGAATTGGCACTTACGGCATGCTCGTTACGCTTGAGGATACGCTGGCATTTGGGCTGACGGTAGAGGAAGCGGATGCCTTGACCGGTCCGGCGATGGGAAGGCCGAAGACGGCGACACTGCGTATGCTCGATTTGGTTGGGTTAGATACGCTGCTGCATGTCGTGGATAATGTGCGGGAGCGGAGCAGCGATCCAGCGGAGCAAAAGGTTTTTGCGAGGCCGCCCCTGCTAGAGAAGCTTGCAGCATCGGGACGGCTAGGTGAGAAAACGGGTGCGGGCTTTTACCGAAAGGTGAAGGGGAAAGGGGGCAGTGAGATTGAATCGCTTAAGCTGGATACACTCGAGTATGGGCCTAAGCGGTCAGTCAACTCAACTGTTATTGATGCGTCTAAGGCTGCGAAGGGTGCGGCGGCAAAAGTGAAGGCGCTGCTTCGCACAGACCCGCAGAACCGCTACGCTAAATTTGCATGGTCCACTATCAAAAAAACGCTGCTTTATGCAGCGGCACAAATCGGTGTCATTGCGGATTCAATCTCGGATATCGACCGCGCAATGCGCTGGGGCTTTAACTGGGAGCTTGGACCGTTCGAGCTGTGGGATGCGATAGGGCTTCGCAAATCGGTGCAGCAAATGCAGAAGGAGGGCGATGCAATCCCAGAGTGGGTGTCAGCTTGGCTGGAAGCCGGACATGAAAGCTTCTATAAGGTGGAGGGAACAGAGCGGGTTTATGCTGCAAGCGGAGCATACAAGAGAGAGGTAGAGGAAGCAGATTCGGTTTCCTTAACGGCATTAAAGGCTGCCGGAAAAACGGTATTGTCCACCTCAGGCGCTAGTCTAATCGATATTGGCGATGACGTTGTACTGCTGGAATTCCATTCGCCTAACAATGCCATCGGGGGTGATATTTTATCGGCGATTCGGCAAAGCACAGAGGAGGTGTCACAAAATTGGCGCGGGCTTGTGATAGCGAATGAGGGGAAAAACTTCTGTGTAGGAGCAAACCTGATGCTGCTATTAATGGAGGCGCAAAGCGGCGAATGGGATGAAGTGGAGGATATTATTCGTTTCTTCCAGAGCAGTATGCTTGGGCTTAAGCGGCTTGACCGTCCTGTCGTAGCTGCTCCGCACCGAATGACGCTGGGCGGCGGAGTAGAAGCATGCTTGCCTGCTGATCGCATTATTTATTCGCCAGAGACATACTTTGGATTGGTGGAAACGGGAGTTGGCCTTATTCCTGCGGGCGGGGGCTGCAAGGAAGCGGCTGCGATGGCAGCTGAACGGGCCTTTATTGCGAATGGCGGCAAGCCAGGCGGAGACCTGCAGCCGCATTTGAATGCGCTGTTTGAGACGATTGCGCTGGCCAAATCATCAACCAGCGGCTACGAGGTGCGCCGTTTGGGATTGATGCGGCCGCAGGATAAGGTCATTATGCGGCAGGAGGCACGGATAGCCGAGGCGAAGCGGGCGGTGCTGGAGCTGGACCGGGCGGGCTACTCGCCGCCAGCGGAGGAGCGTATTCGCGTTGCCGGACGAGAAGGCAGAGCGGTGCTTAAGGTAGCGGTGCAAGCGATGCAGCTTAGCGGCCATATTAGTGAGCATGACGCGCTTATCGCTGGCAAGCTTGGTTCTGTACTCGCGGGCGGGGACATTCAGCCAGGCGCTGAAGTGAGCGAGCAATATTTGCTCGATTTGGAATGCGAAGCATTCCTCAGCCTATGCGGCGAGCGCAAGACACAGGAGCGTATGAGCCATATGCTCGCGACAGGCAAGCCGCTGCGCAACTAGCCTAAAACGAAGGGGGAGAGTGAAATGTCAGCTTCATCACCGTTTGAAGATCACGCTCGTGATGCCGTTATCGTTGCTGCGGTGAGGACGGCGGTCGGCAAAGCATCAAAGGGGAGCCTTGCTGAGACGAGGGCAGAGGATCTTGGGCGAGCTGTGCTGCAAGGTGCGCTTGAGAGTCTGCCCGGCTTGTTGCCCGAGCTTATAGAGGATGTCATCATTGGCTGCGCAATGCCCGAAGGAGAACAAGGCTTGAATATGGCGCGCACGATCTCACTTTATTCGGGATTGCCGGTGACGACGCCAGCAGTAACGATTAACCGCTTTTGTGCATCAGGCCTTCAAGCAATCGCTTATGCAGCGGAGCGAATTAGGCTTGGCGATGCGGACGTTATTGCTGCTGGCGGAGTGGAGAGCATGAGCCATGTGCCGATGACCGGCTTCAGGCTGTCGCCGCATCCTGCGATTGTCGATACGATGCCAGAGGTTTATATGGGGATGGGCCATACGGCTGAAGAGGTTGCCCGCCGGTATGGGGTGACGCGTGAGGAGCAGGATGCGTTTGCAGCATCCAGCCATCGCAAGGCGGCAGCAGCTATTGAAGCAGGACGCTTCCAAGCCGAGATCGTGCCGATAACGACCAGCCGCTCCGGCGTGAACGATGCTGGCCGTCCATGGTCGAAAGTGATCACTTTCGATACAGATGAAGGCGTCCGGCCGGAGACGACGGTTCAGACGTTGGCGCCGCTCAAGCCCTCTTTTGCAAGAGAAGGTACGGTTACAGCGGGCAATACTTCCCAAATGAGCGATGGAGCAGCTGCGGTAATTGTGATGAGCAGGGCACGTGCGGAGGAGCTGGGCTATCGTCCGCTCGCCGTATTCCGCGGTTTCAGTGTAGCTGGCGTTGCTCCTGAGGTTATGGGCATCGGTCCCATTGAAGCCGTGCCTAAAGCGCTTAAGAAAGCGGGAATTACGCTTGAACAGGTCGATCTGTTTGAGCTAAATGAAGCGTTTGCGGCGCAGTGCGTCCCTATCATTAAGGAGCTTGGCATTAATCCTGAAATCGTCAATGTGAACGGCGGGGCTATTGCACTCGGACATCCGCTTGGTTGTACAGGAACAAAGCTGTCGGTGTCACTTATTCATGAGYTTGGTCGCAGAGGCGGCGGTATTGGCGTTGTCACGATGTGTATTGGCGGAGGCATGGGAGCAGCAGGCGTAATTGAAGTGTATAACTCAGACCAATAAGGTCGGCAGGCGGATAAGGGAGTTTGGCAGCATCCTGAAATAAAATATTCGGTTGGCTGAAAGGAGAACTGCGCATGACGGAGACGATACGTTTTGGCGGTCGGTTTGTCGTGGAAGACAGTGTGCCGGAATCGGTCGTGACGCCCGAGGATTTTACGGAAGAGCAACGAATGATGGCGGATGCGGCGCAGCAGTTCATGGATGCGGAAATAACGCCGCGCGATGCGGAGCTGGAAGCTTTAAATTATGATCTGACCGTAGAGCTGATGCGCAAAGCAGGCGAGCTTGGCCTGCTGGGCGCAGATGTGCCGGAGGCTTACGGCGGGCTGGGGCTCGACAAGGTAAGCACGACGCTGCTCGCAGAAACGTTGGCAAGATCCTCCTCGTTTGCGCTTTCGGTAGGCGCTCATACGGGAATCGGCACGCTGCCGATCGTTTTTTTCGGAACACCAAAGCAAAAAGAAACGTATCTCCCGGCACTTGCAACGGGGGAGCGCATCGCTGCTTATTGCTTAACTGAACCAGCATCGGGCTCGGRCGCTCTAGGGGCGAAAACGACGGCAAGATTATCGCCAAATGGGAAGTACTACGTTCTTAATGGATCAAAGCTCTATATTACAAACGCAGGTTTTGCTGACTTATTTATCGTTTATGCGAAGGTAGACGGTGAGTATTTTACAGCATTTATTGTAGAGAAAGGCATGCCGGGGTTCAGTATTGGACCGGAGGAGCATAAGATGGGCATCAAGGGTTCTTCAACACGCCCTTTATTTTTTGAAGATGTGGCGGTACCGGTTGAAAACGTGCTTGGGGAGGTTGGAAAAGGGCATCAAATCGCATTTAACATTTTGAACATAGGACGCTTTAAGCTTGGAGCAGCTTGCCTCGGTTCGTCGAAGGAGACCATTGAGCTTGCATCGGCCTATGCCAATACGCGGAAGCAATTTGGGAAGGCAATTTCCTCCTATCCGTTAATAGGCGCCAAGCTGGCTGATATGAACATTCGTACTTATGTGCTTGAGAGCATGGTTTACCGAACTGCGGGCTGGATCGATTCGATGCTGCGGACGACAGAAGAAGGTGGGGCGGCAGTTGAAGGCATGACGGTCGCTAAGGCAATCGGAGAATATGCCATTGAATGCTCGATTATAAAGGTTTTTGCATCTGAGGCGCTTGATTTTGTAGCGGATGAAGGGGTGCAGATTCACGGCGGCTACGGCTATATTCGCGAGTATAAGGTGGAAAGAATTTATCGGGATTCGCGAATTAATCGGATTTTTGAAGGCACGAATGAAATTAATCGGATGCTCATTCCTGGCACGCTGATGAAAAAAGCGTTAAAGGGCGAGCTCCCGCTGCTCCGTAAAGCTCGTTCATTGCAAGCAGAGCTGCTACAGCCGATGCCGATTCCGCCTCTTGAAAAGCCGCTTAGCAAAGAAGCGTTCCGCGTAGGTCAAGCGAAAAAAATCTTCCTCGCCATCGGCGGGCTTGCTGTTCAGAAGCTGGGACTGCGGCTGGAGCAGGAACAAGAGGTGCTGTGTTCTCTTGCTGATCTTATGATCAACATCTTTGCCATGGAAAGCGCACTGCTGCGCTCACAAAAAATATGGAAGGCTAGCCGCGGAGTCGCTTCGGAAAAGACGGAAAATGTTTTAGCGATGACGACAGTTTTTGTGCAGGAGGCGATGGAGCGGGTTGAGTCACTAGCTAAGCTGGCACTTGCTGCGCTAGAGACGGGAGACGGGCTGCAGATGCAGCTGTCCGTCCTCAAAAAGCTGATGCGCGCGCCTATCTCTGATACGGTTGCTTTGAAGCGAACAATTGCCGCTCGTGTCATTAACAGTGAGCATTATGTCGTGTGAAGGGGGAGAGCATGAATGGATTCGCTCAGACCGGAAGATCCGTCTTTGCCCGAGCAACCGTCCACTCAATCTGAAGAGCAAGCGCGCCCATGGCTTCAACATTACCCGAAAGAGGTTTCTCCTTCACTGCACTATCCCGATCAGAGTATCGTCCAGTTTTTAATTAATGCGGCTAATCATCATCCAAATCATCCAGCCGTGCATTTCCTTGGCAAAATATTAACATACCGCGAGCTGCATGAGAATGCGGTTAATCTCGCTTATGGTCTCCTTTCCCTTGGCATAGCCAAAGGAGACCGGGTGGCAATCATGCTGCCGAATTGCCCGCAGGCAGTGGCTGCTTTTTATGGCGTGCTGCTTGCAGGCGGCGTCGTCGTTCAGACGAATCCGCTTTATGTGGAGCGGGAGCTTGAGCATCAGCTGGCAGATAGCGGAGCTGTTGCTGTCATTACGGTTGATCTGCTTTATGCACGCTTGTCTCGGGTTCGAGGCAAGCAGCCGGAGTCGGGCCCGCTGCCGCAGCTGAAGCATGCGATCATCACATCGATTAAGGATGGGCYGCCGTTTCCGAAAAACTTACTTTATCCTCTTAAGCAGCGAAAAGAGGGCTTTCGTGCAGATATTCCATATGGCAGCTTTGGTGTCGTTTCTTATAAGAAGCTGCTTGCAGCAAAGCATACGGATATGAGCCTGCCTGATTCGGCAAAAGGATCTGATCTTGCGGCTCTACAATATACAGGCGGCACAACAGGAACGCCAAAAGGTGTGATGCTGACTCATCGCAATCTCGTTGCCAATACGATACAAATATCTACTTGGTGCTATAAAGCGGAGGATGCTAAAGAGAGATTTTTAGCGGCACTGCCACTGTTTCATGTGTTTGGATTAACGGTATTAATGAATATGTCGGTACTGCGTGCGGGAACGCTTATATTACTTCCGCGCTTTGAAGTGGAGACGGTACTGCAAACGATTAATCAGCAGAAACCTACCATTTTTCCAGGCGCGCCAACGATGTATGTCGCACTCATCCATCATAAGTCCGCGGCAAAAATTGATTTTTCTTCTATTAATGTGTGTGTAAGCGGATCAGCGGCATTGCCGCTAGAGGTGCAGGAGAAGTTCGAAGCTTTAACTGGCGGAAGGCTTGTTGAAGGTTATGGCTTGTCGGAATCTTCTCCCGTCACACATGCCAATCCGGTATGGGAGAAACGCAAAATCGGCACGATCGGCATTCCTTTTCCGGATACGGATGCGGCAGTGATTGATCCTGAGAGCGGTGAGAGACTGCCTATCGGCGAGCTTGGGGAATTAATTGTTCGCGGTCCGCAGGTCATGCGAGGATATTGGAATAAGCCTGCTGAAACGGATCAGGTATTGCGGGATGGTTGGCTCCATACTGGCGACCTTGCTACGATGGATGAAGATGGTTATTTTACGATTATGGATCGAATTAAGGATGTTATTATCGCTGGCGGCTTTAATATTTATCCTCGTGAAGTGGAGGAGGTACTGTTCGAGCATCCGGCCGTAAGGGAAGCGGCAGTGATTGGTGTGAAGGATGAGTACAGAGGCGAAACGGTAAAAGCTTTTATTGTGTTTAAGGAGGGCTGGCAAGTATCAAGCAGTCAGCTTGACCGTTGGTGCAGAGAGCGGCTCGCTTCCTATAAGGTGCCACACCACTATTCCTTTAGGGAAACGCTTCCAAAAACGATGGTCGGAAAAGTGCTTCGTCGAAAACTGCAGGAGGAGGAGGCGGAGGCTGAAAAGGCGAGAAAGGCGGAGAAGAAGGGAGAGTGAGCGGTATGGATGAGGATTGGTTTGTTCAACAGGCAGATCAAGCCGGTCATCTGACAAGGCTCGCAGAACGTGCGCAAGCCACCTTTTGGGGATTGCTTGGCTGTGAAATCGTGCAGGCAAACGCAAGTAAAGCGGCCATTTGCCTGGATGCAACTGAGCGGCATCTTAATCTGCTAAACATCGTTCACGGCGGAGTGCTGATGTCTCTGATGGATAATGCGATGGGGCTTGTGGTTATGCTAGCAGCACCTGAGAAAAGCGCGGTAACAGCAAATTTGAACACACAATTTCTCGCCAGCGCCAAGGGCGGCGTGCTGCTTTGCGAAGCAGAGCTGGTTCACCGAACGGAACGTACACTGACGCTGCAAGCGCAGGTAAAGGATGACGCAGGCAAGCTGCTCGTTTGCGGGATTGGTGCGTATCGGATCATTTAGTTCACATTTTCGTAAGTTGATTGCTTGCTTCTGGTACGATATAATAATACCTAATTATGGAAAAATAGTTCGAGTGGAACAGAGCTAATAATTAAGCGTAATATACCGATAAAAGTAATATGGGAAGGAGGCGAGGACATGGTTCAGGGCTGGGTAACGACATTGGTTTTAGCATTCGGAATTTTGGTCGCCATTATTGGCGTGATCGCATATTTAAGAATGTTTCGTAAAGATCGGCTTTCATCTACGTCTCACCAGTCAGCTGATGTCTCGCCTCCAAACGTAATTAGCATAACAACCGCAAGGGATTCTGAGCATAAGAAGCCGCCCAAATCCAAAAAAGCCGCGCCAAGAGATTAATAATTGTTAACTTTCATATTCTGAACCTAAATGTTATAATAGTAAGAAAAATGCGAACATTGTGACTCATTGGCCATGGAGTTGCCTGCACCGAGTGGGGGTTCTTGCGGTGTAATCGCCGCATGCGGTCTCGTATAATGCTGTTTAGGACGACCATCCAACGTAAAGGGGAGGAGATTTCATGGCGAAGCATAGCCAGAATGAAGTCAAGGAAAGCCTGAAAGAACTCACGAGAATTTTTCAACCCAAGGACCCGCGTAAATTTGTTAAAGAGTATATTCGCAAGTACCGGATTACCGGGGGCTACGAAGATGAATTAACGACATTGGTGGAAAATGAATTGTGCAGAATCAACTCCTCGGTCAGCTAGACTCATCATGAAGGATACGGCTTTGTAAACTGTCTATAGGCAGGATGCAAAGTCTTTTTGTTTTTTTTTTTACAGGACATACAAACTTAGGATGCTAGGTTTTTCTAAAAGCGGATTTCCCACCAATCCTACTAACCTCAGATTATTTTTGGTCACTCGATAGTGCAACGAATATTTCCCCCCTCAAATCATAATTTCGCCATATCTGATGGGCATGTGTCTCCCTTTTCTCGAATAAGTTATACATAGACAAATCTACTCGTTGTCATAGGCGGGATATGTTTGCGAAGTGGATTTTACTAACGTAAAACCTAGGTCTATGCTTTCGAAGTGGATTTTACTATCGTAAAACCTAGGCTTATGCTTTCGAAGTGGATTTTACTATCGTAACACCTGAGCCTATGCTTTCGAAGTGGATTTTACTTACGTAAAACCTTAAGGAGGTACGTACACACATGGCAGTGGATTTGAAGACAAAGGAACATATTCGGGGCATTCGTAAAGCTGGCCGTATTGTCGCTGCCTGTCACAAAGCGCTCTCGAAACGGATAGCGCCGGGTGTCACCACGCAGGAGATTGACCGGTTTGTTGAGCGGTTCATGCTGGATCGAGGGGCGACTCCGGCGCAGAAAGGCTATAAAGGATATCCATTTGCTACGTGTGCCTCCGTTAACGAGGTTGTTTGCCATGGCTTTCCAGACTCTGAGCCGCTGGAAGCCGGTGATATTGTTACGATTGATATGGTGGCTGAATTGGACGGATGGAAGGCTGATTCAGCATGGACCTATGCGATTGGCAAGACGAATACGGCCACAGAAAAGCTGCTCCTTGCAGCAGAGCAATCGTTAAAAGATGGAATAAAGCAAGCAGTGCTAGGCAATCGACTGGGAGACATCGGATACGCGATTCAAAGAAGAGCGGAAAGAGCTGGTTTTGAGGTAGTAACAGCTTTTGTTGGTCATGGCATCGGCAGAAGCATGCATGAATTTCCTCAGGTGATGCATCATGGCTTGCCTGGTCAGGGGATTTTGCTTGAAGAAGGCATGGTGATAACGATAGAGCCGATACTTACAGCAGGAAGAGCTGACGTATATATAGCACAGGATGGGTGGACGGCTCGGACTAGAGATGGGGCCTGGGCGGCGCAATTTGAGCATACCGTGGCGATTACGAAGGAAGGTCCAATCGTGTTGACCCGCTGGGAATAATGATATTAATTTTAACTAACCACAATCAAAAGTCGAGCCTGTGCAGGATCTAACTGCTGCTCGGCTTTTTTAGTTTGCCTATTTTCGTGCGTTGGCTGAATGTTCGCCACTTACATTCAATGATAATGCCAAAGCAGTCATGAATAAAGAGCTCTTTTCTGTGGAACGCGAGCGGGAAGAGGAGTGGAAAAGAAAGCTTGTCCATCTCCACAATCAACGCAAATAGTGAACATGTTCATGCTGCTAATTATTTAGAAGTGATCATCTGATTTTTTTTGGATGATCACTTTTTTTGTTTGCATTTTATAAAAATGGTCAGTTTAAGTTAGGTTTTCTAACATAAATGACTTTATGATCACCATGAATATAACGCATTCAAGTTAGTTTTATTTGGATTGCACAATAATGTGCGCCCAATTTTAGCTAACTTAGCTATTGTTCCTAGGTATTTCGAATGATAATATGTCATATAAATTAACATAAAAACCAATATCATCTGACGATTGTTAAGCGAAAAAGGGGGAGACGATGTGAATGATGCGGCAGGGAAAGAAATCGTAGCCTTTAACCATGTAAGTAAAATATATAATACTGGAACCATCGCGTTAAGTGATGTTCATTTCTCCATAAAAGAGGGAGAATTTATCAGCTTTCTAGGGCCGTCTGGTTGTGGAAAGTCTACTGCGCTTCGAATGGTAGCAGGGCTGGAGGAGGCAACCTTTGGTGGTGTGCTGGTGAATGGCAAGGAACCGAAGCAGCTGATCCGTGAGTCGAACGATATTGCCTATGTATTCCAAGAAGCTAATTTATTGCCGTGGCGCACTGTGCTGGACAATGTCATTTTACCTCTGGAGCTCAGAGGTGGAAATATGAAAGAAAATAAAGAAGCGGCTAAACAAGTGCTGGAGATGGTTGGTTTAAAGGACCATTTTAAAGCATATCCAAGGCAGCTTTCCGGCGGCATGAGAATGCGAGTTTCCATTGCCCGCGCTTTAGCAGCGAAGCCAAAGCTTCTGCTCATGGATGAGCCCTTTGCAGCGCTTGATGAAATTACAAGGCAAACCCTCCAAATGGAGCTGTTTGATATATGGGAACGTGAGAAAATGACCGTTTTGTTCGTGACGCACAATGTGTTTGAAGCGGTTCTGCTATCCTCCAAGATTGCCGTCATGTCGGCACGTCCTGGGAAATTATCTGCTTTAATTAATGTGCGGCTGCCTTATCCAAGGACGCTTGGCATGCGAACCGAGCGGGATTTCGGTAAATATGTTGAGCTGGCCTCAACTTATTTGGAGCATGGCACTCATCGGAAGGAGCTGGGTTAATGTCGATCTCATCATTTGAAACCTTGCAGCCTAAGCTTGAGACGCCAGTTGTTGTGAAGAAAACAAGCCGAAATTTTGGATATACATTCAAACATTATTATCTAGGACCGATTGTGGCCTTTGTTCTTGTAATGGCGCTCTGGCAGCTCATTCCTGCTTGGCTTGGCATGAAACCTTTTATTTTCCCTAAACCGACGGATGTGTTGAAAGCAGCAATCGAGGACTGGTCTATTTTGTGGGAAGCCGTGCGCATTACTGTTTTGGAGTCGGTAGTAGGCTTTTTGCTTAGCGCGGTGATCGGTATCTTCATCTCCATTTTACTTGCCAGTTCACTCATTATGGAGCGAAGCATTTATCCATACGCCATTATCCTTCAGACCATTCCCGTTGTTGCTGTAGCGCCGCTTGTCGTGATCTGGTTTGGCGCCGGCTACAATTCTATCGTCGTTATCTCCTTTTTAATCGGATTTTTCCCTGTTGTCTCCAATACATTAATGGGATTAAATTCAGTGGATTCCAATATGGATGAGTTGTTCACGCTTTACAATTCATCAAAGTGGCAAAAAATGTGGAAGCTTCGCCTTCCTGCTGCAATGCCTTACATCATGGCTGGTTTGAAAATATCGTGTACCCTATCGATTGTCGGAGTCATTGTAGGGGAGTATGTTGCAGGAATCGGGGGCGGCAAAGGCGGGCTCGGATACGCCATTACGATAGCTGCTGTACAGATGAAAACACCTTTTTTATTTGCTTGCGGTATTGCTTCAGCTATTTTAGGCATCAGCTTCTATCTCATCGTCAGCATGATCGCTAAGCGAGTACTGGGCTCATGGCATGAGTCCGCGATGAAGACAAGAAAATAAATAGAAAAAGTGGAGGAGAGACAAAATGAAAAAATGGATGAAATTCGGGGGAGTTGCTTTATCGCTAACGCTAATGATGGTCTTGTTCGCAGCATGTGGAGGGAAGTCTGGAAATAACACACCGGCAAGTACAACAGAGAATTCACCAACTGCAGAAACGGCTGCTACAGAAGCGCCCAAAGCTCCTGTAGAAACGAAGAAAGCAAAGCTTGTTCTGAACTGGTTCCCGAAGGCACAGCATGGCGGTGTATATGCGGCCAAGGAGCAGGGGATTTTTGAAAAGCATGGTTTTGATGTTACGTTAGAGCCGGGAGGCCCGCAGGTTTCAGCTGTGCAAATCGTCGCTTCTGGAAAAGCGGAATTCGGTCTTGCTCATGCGGATCAAATCGTTATCGCTAAAAATCAGGGGATTGATTTGGTTGTCGTAGCAGCGGCGCTTCAAGGCAGTCCGCAAGCATTCATGTTTCAAGAAAGTACAGAGGTAAATAGCTTCGAGGACCTCAATGGCAGAACCGTATTTATTCAGCCGGGCATTACGTATTGGGACTTTTTGAAGAGCAAATATGATTTGAGCGGAGCAAAAGAAATGACCTACACTGGCCAGCATGTCAATTTTCTTGCTGATCCAGAATCGGTCACTCAAGCATTCCTAACTTCAGAGCCGTTCTTCATGGAGAAGGAAGGCGTAAAAACAAAAACATTGCTTATTTCCGAATCTGGTTATAATCCATACAATGTAGTATTGTTCGTCACAAAAGAGTATTTGGAGAAAAATAAAGAGACCGTTGGAAATTTTGTGGCTGCCTTCTCCGAGGGCTGGATGTCATATAAGGATACTTCTAAGGAAGTGAATGCCGCTATTCATGCAGCTAATCCGAATATTGATCTTGATGCGATCGATTTTGAGGATCAAGCTCAGAAGGAGTTTGTTTATGGCGGGGATGCTGCTGAGCATGGATTTGGCTATATGACAGAGGAACGTTGGTCGACGCTGATCAATCAGCTTGCTGATCTAGGGCTGCTCAAAAATAAGTTCGACGCCAAGGAGATATTTACGACGGAGTTTTTGCCTGGTAAATGATAAGTGGATAGATTTATAGAAAGGGATGCAGACACGTTACCGTGATCTGCATCCTTTTTTCATGTGAGAATATAGCTTTTCGATAAGAAGCTTGAAATAATTTGGTAAAGTTTAGTTTAAATGATTTTTTCCGTGCACATGCGCCGCTGTCGGTATTGACTGAAGGAATTTACAGTAATAGGATATAAGAACTGGGATAAAAACAATCTGTTTATATAGATAAAAGTTCATTTAACTGCACCAAGTATTGGTTAGGAGGTCTTGCTTTGTCTGTGATACACGAATTTTCACAATCCATTCCTGAATGGGATAGAGGCAGTCTGCACGCTGACTGCGAGAATTGTTTTGGTTTATGCTGTGTTTCATTGCCGTTCACAGCTTCTATAGATTTTGCGATCGATAAAGACGCCGGTCAGCCCTGCAGCAATTTGCAATCGAACTTTCGCTGTGGCATTCATCAAAGTCTTAGGGAGCGGGGATTTAAAGGTTGTACAGTTTACGATTGTTTTGGAGCTGGTCAACAGGTTTCACAGGTAACCTATAACGGACAAGATTGGCGGCAGGTACCAGATACCGCGGAGCAAATGTTCGAGGTATTCCGGGTCATGCGGCAAATCCATGAGCTGCTTTGGTATTTAAACGAGGCGCTTGCACTGGAAACGACACAATCGATTCACGATGAGCTTAGATTTATGCTCGAAGAAACAGAACGGTTCACTCGCCTGAGCCCGGATTCATTGGTGGAATTGAATGTGTCAGCACATCGTTTGGAAATCAACAAGCTGCTTCTTAAAGCAAGTGAGCTTGTACGCGAGAAAGCCATTCGTGCGAATAAGCAGAGTAACACTCGAGGCCGTAAGAAGACCTACGAAAGAGGCGCCGACCTCATTGGAGCTAAGCTTAGAGGTGCTGATCTTATCGGAGCAAATTTAAGAGGGTCTTATCTGATTGCTGCGGACCTCAGAGATTCCGATCTTAGAGCGGCTGACCTTATCGGAGCTGATTTTCGAGACGCTGACCTCAGTGGTGCAAACCTCTCAAAAAGTCTCTTTCTCACGCAGTTTCAGCTTAACGCTGCCAAAGGGAATGCAGATACAAAAATTCCGCCGACCCTTACTCGTCCAACACACTGGTTAGCATAGAAAATGAACGAATGCCTAAGTGTGCAATTGCACTCTTTTATATTAAAAAGGCCAACCATAAGATTCTGGTTGGCCTAATTATACGAATGGCTGCCGTTAGGCAGCCATTTTACTTTTAATTGGTTTGTTGCCGATGGAACAATTGCCTCCGCAAACCGCAAACCACAAACCACAAACCACAAACCACAAACCACAAACCACAAACCACAAACCACAAACCACAAACCGCAAACCACAAACCACACGACGCAATCTGCAAAACGAATGCTTCAGAGCCAACCATTATCATTCAAAGATGAACTCTGAATTCTACAATCGGCTAACGAACACCAGACACCTTATTTGCGATAAATTTGCCTGTTTTTCAATCTAACGAACTCAGCGCTGCTTATTTTGCGATTTTCCGCACAGATGAAAGTAATTTTGTGTAAATAACGTGGTTTAAGTTCGTTAGAAAAGAAATTGGTCTTAAAAGCCACAAATTCCGCCGTCTGAGTTCGTTAGCAACAATGTGCCGCTTATACAGCGGCGATTTTCCACACGTTTGAACGTAATATTGTGTATACAACACCATCTGAGCTCGATAGGGTGAAGCCAACGTAATTCAAGCGCCCATTACACCGAAGAATCGAAACAATCGGCGATTGAGTCGCATTATAGATGCGAAGTTTCTATGCTAGTTGGAAGCTTTTTGCGCTGAGATAATCAGGAACATCGGTCTGCGGTTCTCATCAAACATCAGCGGGTTATTCATCATTTCCTCTGAAGGCATTGGTTCCTTAATAGCTTTTAACTCAAAGCCAGCGCTAATCACGTCGTTCATATAGGTTGAAACGGTGCGATGATATTTAATCACATTATCGGTTAGGAAGGAGGTTTTGCGTAAGCCTTCTGACTGATATTGATCAACTGGCCAGTGCAGACGGTTTCCATGGTCATCATAATGCCAATCTTGTTCATCACGGGAAGTGAATATAGGGTGCTCTACTGAAAAAATGAAGGAGCCTCCCGGCTTTAGACAAGCATGTATCTTTTTGCACAGGGTCTCGAAGGATTCGATATAGTGAAAAGCTAATGAGCTGATAACGATATCAAATTGAGAATCTGAGAATGCGATATCTTCAATCGGCATTTGTATGTAGGTAATGGCGGTGTCATTCGTTTGCTCCCGAGCTTTTTGCAGCATGTTCTCGGATATATCAACACCTACGACTGAGCTTGCTTGCTGTTCACGAGCATAGAGGCAATGCCATCCGAAGCCGCAGCCTAAATCAAGCACGCTTTTACCACTTAAGTCTGGCAGTAAGGATTTGAATACATGCCACTCTCCCGCAGCTTCAAGTCCATGGGTGGAACGAGCCATTTCCTTATATTGTGAGAAGAAAGTTGAATCATCATATTTATTTTGTTTCATTCCATTGTACCCCCATATACTAAAATAGCCTTCACCAACATGCTAACTGAACTTTACTCATTTATCAATAAACCTGGCTTTACACTACTGCTCTTTGTTGAGATCACGCATTACTAGCCAAATATAATAAAATACCCCTTTCTGCTCTACATAAAGCAAAGGAAAGGGGTACAATATAAGTAATCTAACTGTGCTGCGATTATTCGCAGAGAGCAGAAAGTGTTAACCCAGCTTCGTTTTACGATAATCGGAAGGCGTTACGCCAAAGCTTTTCTTAAACATTCGGTGGAAGTAGGAGCTGCTCGTATAGCCGCTCTTTACCGCGATATCTACGATCGACAAATCGGTATTCTCCAAATGCTCCTTCGCACGTTCCATACGTACATTATTAATGACATCAACAATAGTAGCAAGCGTCTGCTGCTTATATACCCGGCTCAAATAGATGGATGACATGTCTAATTCATCAGCAATCCAGTTCAGGCTCAAATTCGGATTCGCGTATTCCTTTTGGATAAGATCGTTAATCTTGCGAATTAGATCACCTTGTTTGGTGGAGCGCTTCATTGAAAGCTTCATTTGAATGTCATCGAACAAGGAGAAGAAAACTTCATTAAGCTCATTAATCGTTTCAAAATGATCTGGTGTTGGAATATGGATGCTTAGGCTTGCTTCAACGTCCAAGCTGTTGTTTTTTTGGATCGTGAACAAAATATTGTTGACGGTCATCGTTAGATGCGAGATGGCGAGCTGAACGACATGGATCGGATATTGCGCCGTTTCCTGCACGATTTCTGCAAACAGTTTTTTGGCTTCCTCGGTCTTTGAGGTCATTAAGGCATCGGTCAATTTCCGCTCTTTGTCAGCAGGGAAGATATATTCCTTCGATTTCAGAGATATGATATCCTGTCCGTTAATTAAAGAGCCCAGACCATAGAATAAACGGTGCTGCGATGCTTCCTTCACCAGCTTGTAATGGGTAGAGAGCTGCTGTGCCTGAAAGGCCTCAGGGCTATACGTAATCGAGAGACCAATTTTCAAAAAGTCCAACGAGGAACGCTGAATTTTGGCAAGCATGTTTCGAAGCATCTCGTCATCAAGCTCATCGGATTCGTCGGGCCGGCCTAGAAGCATGATGACATAATCGGCATCCATGTCGACGGTTTCTACGCGATAATCGTTATGAGCAATCTCGGAAGCGATATTCATAATGGCAAACTTATAGACATGCAGATCGTCGCCGCGATTTTGCTTCAGAGCCGCGAGCTCGTCAATTTTTAAGAGGACGACGCGGTAACGCGCATGGAAGTCGAAAGTAATTCCGCTGACCATCAGCTTCTGCAGCTGTGCGTTCGTTTGCAGCGATTGCGAGCCTTGGATAAGGCTGCGCAGCATATTTTGCCTAATGGTATAGGAACTGTTGCGTTTTTCTGTTTCGAGAATGTTCATCTTATTCATAATTTGATGAATAGGACGATACAGCATACGAGAGAGCAGCCATGAAATGAATAAGCCGATGACCAAAATAATGACAGCAATCATGATCGTTGTATTCCGGATGGAATAAATAGCTTTAGTTACATGCTTGTATGGTGTCACACGTACGTATTGCCAGTCCAAGGAATCGGGAGAAGTATACGAGATAAGAGACTTCTTTCCGTCAAAGTCGGCAACAACATAACCGGACTCTTTGTTTTTAATCTTTTCATTAATGATGCGGTTATCCTCGTTGCTTAGTTTTTTAGGTAAAAGGGTATCGCCGGATAACAGAAGGTTCTGATTGTCGAGAATATAGGATTTACCCTCGCTGTCGCTCTTATTGACGCCAATGTCTTTGTTGATCCAAGCGGAAGAAATATTAATAATAACAGCAGAATTAATCGTCTGCGTTCGACCGATAGCATCATAACCTAAATAGGTATAAGCCTTCGTTAACTGCTCACCGGTGAGGTTAACCGTTTTATACGTTCTCGGAATAGGCGTGAACGGACGATACTCCTGGTAGTTATCGAGAATATCAAGTATCCCTTTATCCGCAAGCTCCTCTTTATTGAACGTGCCCCCTTCGGCTTGACGGCTGGCAGTGTAAAACAAGCCATTGGCCGAATTGTACACATAAATGGATTCAATGAACGGCATAGAGTTCAAATAGTTGTTCAATTCGTTCATCGCTGCTGTAACATCATAGATGTTAGGGTCATTGTAGAACATTAGCTTAGAGACACTGAAGGTTCGATAGATTTGGAAGGAGAGGGACTGTGCGCTCTCGGTCATGCTGATGACTTCTTTACTCGTTTGGGTTAGATTGCTGACGTCTGACTGGTAGGCTTTCTTCAAGTCAATCTGCATGTAAGTGAAGAAATTAAACAAGGAGGATACCATTAGAGTAAGCACGATGCACAAAGTGATCGTGAACAGCAGCTTACTGTATAGTTTTCCGTTGTTTTTCAATTGAACAGCTGGCATGTTGGCTCCCCCTTTATATATGTAGAACATTTTGGAATTAACATGGTTAACTGTATTAGCGTAAGCGCTTCCCTATATAGCCAAACGTTGATCGTGTGCCTTTTAGGAATTAGTTTGAATATTTCACTAGTCAGCTCGCTGATACAAGGAACATTATAATCTTCACTTGCAGCTTGGTGCAATGAACCAAATAAATGAAGGTGAATGAACTTGATTTTATGGAGTGAACAATATAAACCACAGTGAACTTATCGGCGAAACGCTGGAAGTTGGATGACAACGGGGTGCTTTATCCGTTAGAATGTCACGGAATTCGACGCTAATGGCAGAAGGGACCGTGAAGATATGATTAATACGAAGCTGAAGCAGATTTGGTATGGAGGAGATTATAATCCGGATCAGTGGCCGGAGGAGATATGGCATGAGGATATGCGTCTGTTTAAAGAAGCGGGAATTAATGTAGTAACGCTTCCTGTATTCAGCTGGGCGAAGCTGCAGCCATCGGAGGATACGTATGATTTTGGCTGGCTGGACAAGCTGCTGAACCTCATCGCGGAAAATGGGATTTATGCTTGTCTCGCCACATCAACCGCTGCACAGCCGGCATGGATGTCGCGCAAATATGAGGATGTGCTGCCTGTTGATGTGGACGGAAGGAAGCGCACGCATGGCGCACGTACGAACTTTTGTCCAAACAGCAAGACCTATCGCAGATTATCGGGTCAGCTGGCGCGTAAACTAGCCGAGCGATACAAAGATCATCCGGCACTGCTCATTTGGCATATTAACAACGAATACGGCACGCATTGTTATTGCAGCAGCTGTGCGGCGGAATTCCGCGAATGGTTGAAGGTGAAATACGAGACGATTGAGCGGCTGAACGCTGAGTGGAATATGAGCTTTTGGGGACACACCGTCTATGAATGGGAGGAAATCGTACCGCCATCCAATTTAAACGGAGATAACCGTAATTTCCAGCCCATGGCGATTGATTACAAGCGATTTATGTCCGATTCTATTCTCGGCTGCTACCAAATTGAATATGCGGAGCTGAAGGCGGTTACGCCGGATATTCCGATTACGACGAATATTTGGGGCTTATTTAACGGTCTTGATCTGAAAAAATGGGGCGAAGCGATGGATGTTGTCTCTTGGGACAGCTATCCGCAAATGAATGAGCCTATGGGCAATGTGGCGATGCGCCATGACTATATGCGCGGCTTAAAGGACGGCAAGCCCTTCATGCTGATGGAGCAAACACCGAGCCAGCAAAACTGGCAGCCTTATAATAGCTTAAAGCGTCCCGGCGTGATGCGGCTTTGGAGCTATCAAGCCGTTGCGCATGGCGCTGACACGGTTATGTTCTTCCAGCTTCGCCGCTCATTCGGGGCATGCGAGAAATATCATGGTGCAGTTATCGAGCATGTTGGTCACGAGGATACGCGAGTATTTCGTGAATGTGCTGCGCTCGGGCGTGAGCTTGATGAACTTGGCGATCGTTTGCTTGATTCAGAGGTTCATGCCGAGGTCGCGTTATTGTTCGACATTGATACATGGAACGCGGTAGAAATTACGAGCGGACCGAGTGTTGACCTGAATTATTTGGATCAAGCGCAAAAGTATTACAAAGCATTTTACGATCAGAATGTGGCGATCGATGTGCTCAGTCCGCTGAGCGATTTCTCCAAATACAAAATACTTGTTGCTCCCGTGCTATATATGTTAAAGCCAGGTGTTGCTGAGCGAATTGAAGCGTTTGTACAAAATGGAGGCACCTTCATCACCACCTTCTTTAGCGGCATCGTCAACGAGAACGACTTGGTTACGCTTGGCGGATACCCGGGCAAGCTCCGCAATTTGCTGGGACTATGGGTGGAGGAGATTGACAGCCTGCTGCCTGAGATGCGCAATAGTGTTGAAATTGGCGAGGCATTTGGCCATGTAGCAGGAACGTATGAGTGCGGTTTGCTATGTGATCTTCTTCATCTTGAGGGTGCGAGAGCAATCGGGACGTATGGCAAAGATTTTTACGCGGGCATGCCAGCGCTGACGGTAAACGCATTTGGTTCAGGTGAAGCCTATTACGTAGCTACAGCGCCGGAACAAAAGCTGTTAGCGGATCTGATCCAAACGTTGTGTGCAAAACATCAGATTGTTGCTCCGTTCACAGCGGCAGCAGGTGTAGAACTCGCACAGAGAGTTAAAGGGGATCAAGTATATACGTTTGTTTTGAACCATAACAGCCATCAATCGACGATTTCTCTCGAAAATGTGAGCTATTTCGACCTATTAACTAATCGTCAGGTGAGTGGAACGGTAGAAATAGAGCCGCATGGCGTTATGATTTTGCAAAAAGCATAAGCAATGATTCTAAAAACCACGATTTCGTTCGTCTCGAATGACACTTCGAGCAGACGATCTTGTGGTTTTTTTGACGCCTATTCCGTGTGAAATGGCTTGTTAATACATAAAAGTTTAAATCGTTCACTGTTCATTTCGCTAATTCGTTCACTGACTTTGCAATCTTACTCTTTCTCCCAAAACAGGGGCGGCGTACAGTGAGAACAGCAGACAACACGAAATAGAAAAGAACGCTTTGAGAGGAGACATCATCTGCATGTTGAAAAAAAATGGAGTGCTTAGGGAGCTTGTAACGAATCGTATACTCTTCCTTATGTTATTGCCGGCGCTTATCTTCTTCCTAATTAACTCGTATGTTCCAATGGTGGGTATCTACTACGCTTTCACAAGGTTCGACTTCAACACAAGCTTGTTCAATAGCCAATTCGTTGGACTCGACAACTTCAAGTTTTTATGGAAATCGGGGGTTCTCGCAAGATTAACCTTAAATACGGTCGGCTATAACATCGTATTTATTCTACTCGGAAACGTGCTCGCCATCGCGCTTGCCATTCTATTAAGCGAGCTGCGCTTGCAATGGTTTAAGAAGCTGACGCAATCGATCATGTTTCTACCGTATTTCGTGTCCTTCGTTATTCTTAGTGTCATCGTTTACAACGTGTTCAACTATGAGAGCGGATTTCTGAATTCGACGCTGAAGTCATTCGGATACGAATCATTGGACGTATACAATACGCCATGGGTGTGGGTGTTCCTTATTATCATCTTCTACCTGTGGAAAAATATAGGGTACAGCATGGTTATCTACCTGGCATCGATTACTGGAATTAGCGAAGAGTATTATGAGGCTGCCAAAATCGACGGCGCGAACATTTTCCAGCGTATCTGGTACATTACCGTTCCGATGCTGAAGACAACATTCGTTATGCTCCTGCTGTTCGCACTCGGAAGTATTATGAAAGGCCAGTTCGACTTGTTCTACCAGCTGATCGGCAACAACGGCGTGCTTTACAATACGACAGATATTCTCGATACGTATGTGTACCGTTCACTGAAAGTGACGTTCGATATCGGCATGTCGACAGCCGCTGGTTTATACCAATCGCTATTCGGCTTTGTTCTCATCATGACCGTCAACTATATCATCAAGAAAATCAACGACGAGTACGCATTGTTTTAAACGATTTGAAGCAATTGCTATCAGCTAACTGTAGGAGGTACCCATGAAAATCAAAGACGACAATTATATGAAATGGTTTAGACTCATCGCTTTTATAGTCATCCTCATTTCAACTGTAGCCTGCTTGTTTCCGTTCCTGCTCATTATATCTGCTTCTTTTACGCAAAATGAAGCGATTATAAGAGATGGCTACCATCTCATTCCAACCGTGTTTTCATTTGAGGGTTATGCGACGGTGTTCCGTTTTCCGAAGCAGGTATTGCAAGCCTATGGCGTCACCACGCTAACCACGGTTATCGGGACGACGCTTGGATTGTTCCTGATGACGATGGCTGGATACGTCCTGCAGCGCAAGGATTTCAAATATCGCAATTTCTTCGCTTTTATGATTTATTTCACGACGCTGTTTGGCGGCGGACTGGTTCCTTGGTACATCCTAATGACCAAGTATTTGAAGCTGACTGACAAGCTTGAAGTGTTGATATTGCCGGGTCTTATGACGCCTTTCCTTATTATTCTGATGAAAAACTTTATCCGCTCCGCAGTACCGGATGAGGTTATTGAATCGGCTAAAATTGACGGCGCAAACGACTTCACCATTTATAGCCGAATTGTGCTTCAGCTGTCGATGCCGGGTATCGCAACCGTAGGTTTGTTCCTGGCGCTTCATTATTGGAATGACTGGTTTACTTCCTCGTTGTTTATTAACGACACGACGAAGTACCAGCTGCAATATTACTTGTACAACGTGATTAATGCGATGAGCTTCGTTGCGCAAATGGGCTCGGGAACTGGCGTCTCGCTAGGCTCCGACATGCCGACAGAATCAACGAAGATGGCAATGTCCATTATCGTTACAGGACCAATCCTGTTCCTGTATCCGTTCGTGCAGCGTTATTTTGTAAAAGGATTGACGATTGGTGCGGTTAAAGGTTAGAACTAGACAAGGGATCAATCATTCCACGTTTAGCTAACATAGATAAGAACTTATTAAAGGGAGGATTCACATGACTAAGAAAGCAGCAAAAGCGGTCTCCATGTTTCTATCCATCATCGTGCTTATTACAGTACTAGCAGCTTGCGGATCGAATAACAATGGAAACAGCGGCAGTAGCGCTACCGATGCTCCAAAAGACACAGAGGGTACAACTAACGAAGGCGCAACGAATGAAGGCGGCGAAAAATCAGGTATCGATACGTCGAAAAAAGTGGAATTGCAATTTTATATGTTAGGCGATGCTCCTAAAGATATCGCTTCTATTCAAGAGCAAGTCAACAAAATGGCATTGGAAGATTTGAATGCTACCGTTAAATTCAACTACACGTCTTGGACAGATTGGGATCAAAAGTACAAGTTATTGCTTGGATCAGGCCAACAGGTTGACTTGATCTTCACAGCGGATTGGACGCAATACCAATCGTATGCGAAGAAAGGCGCTTTCCAAGCGCTCGACAAGATTCTTCCCGTAGCAGCGCCTACGCTAAACTCTTACGTGCCAGCAGATATGTGGGAAGCTGTAAAAATCGACGGTCAAATCTACACGGTTCCAGCTACGTACAAAGAGTATGTAACGGATGGTTTTGTATGGCGTGAAGATCTTCGCGAGAAATACAATCTGCCTACTCCTGTAGATATTGCAACGTTCGAGCAATACCTAGATGGAATCAAGAAAAATGAACCGACGGTTACACCGCTTTCGATGAACTCGGATGTGAAAACAAACCTAATGGATCGTTTCATTGGTATTTCCCACTCTCCAGTTGGTGCGCTGCCATACGGTATCGGCATCGACTATGCAACACCTAATGAAGTGCATTCCTACTGGGGTTCAGATGAGCAAGTTCAAGATTTGACGGTAATGAAGCGTTGGCAGGATAACGGCTACATGGTGAAAAACGTGCTGGCTGTTAAAGATACGCTGCAGGATCAAATCACAAGCGGCAAAGCTGCAGCAATTATTGGGGACAACCCGACTCGCTATAATGATATGGTTATCAAAATTCAAGCAACTCACCCGGATTGGAAGCTGGGCTACCACCCATTCCCAAAAACAAATGGGATTGCAACGCCAGTTCACCCGATCCACAACGGATTCGCTATTCCAGCTAGCAGCAAAAACGCTGAGCGCGCGCTTGCGTTCTACGAGAAGCTGGTTACGGACAAACGCTACAACATGCTTACGCAATACGGTGTAGAAGGCAAAAACTATGAAGTAAAAGACGGCTATTACTCGATGATCGGCGATTCCAATTCCAACGGCTTCCCTCGTGAGGGCATGAATGGTTGGGCATGGAGAAACCCTGAGTTCATGCTGTTCGACAAAAACTATGATGGCGTAAAAGCGATCTTCGATGAGCTTGATAAAATTCAAGTACCTGATAAATTCACAGGTTTCGCAGAAGATTACACACCTTACCAAGCTGAGAGAGCAGCACTTGAGCAGGTAGAGAAACAATACTTGTTCCCGCTGAATGCAGGTCTCGTGAAAAACGTAGAAGATGGCGTGAAAACGTTCATGGAAAAAGCAAAACAAGCAGGCCTTGAGAAAATTCAAGCGGAATACACGAAACAATGGCAAGCGTATGTTACGGAGCAAGGCATTAAATAAGACCGTTTAAGAAAACAGATCATTCCTCTTAGGAGGATGATCTGTTTTTTTTGTTATAGCTAATCTATTCTAATGTTTCAGCATGACCCGCCAATTGAAGCAGCTCATCAACAACAATGCCTGGCTGATAGCTATGAAGGGAGTGGGAGCTGCCTTTCACGATGGTTTGCTTGCCAGAAACAGACCATGATGGAAGCGCTGCTTCACTGTCTGCCCATGACGGATCATCGTCCAGCTTGCCAAAATAGTCTGCAGTCAATACGGTAATGGGAATTTTCAGCGGTTTTCCTCCCTCAAGCACCATTTTGGCATTCTCTCGGCTTTGGCTCATTTCATCCGTCATATTTCGGTTTCCAGTCCTTAGCAGCAAGGCTTTGCGGTTTAATTCCTTCAGCTCCTCCGGCAATAGCTTCTCCCCGTTGCTTTCATCGGATAGCCATTTTACGAAGCCATCCACATGATACAAGGCCCGCAGTATGCCAAATGTCCGGAGTCCTTTTTGAATCCAAGGAATAAGAGTAAGCTCCGGGCTGGACTTGTAATATTCAGGGCTTCCGCCCTCTATAAGCAGAATACCCTTCACTTCTTCTGGAAAACGTTGCGCGTACCGGATGGTTTCCAGAGAGCCCATTGAATGGGCGGCAAAAATATAAGGCGGTTTCTGCCCAGAGACCTGAAGCAGCTCATGAATCTCGTCGGTTATCATATTGATGTCCCGCTTTCTGTCTGTCGTATCACTGTATCCGTAACCGAAACGGTCATAGACAGCAATCTTCACATGCTGCTTCAGTCCTTCATACAAAGGATAAAAATCGGCGTAGGGATTCGTCGTTCCCCACCCTGAAGCAAAGACGATTGTTGTATCGCCTATACCTTCCGAATAGAGATGCATTTTGCTGCCTGCTACATTATACAGTTTCCCGGTAGGTCTATATGTTTTTCGGTCCTGCTTGGAACCGTACCATTGATAAGCGGCTCCGAGACCTGCCAGCACCACAAGAATGACGAGCAGGGAAAACATAATTTTGCGAACAAACCTCCACATATTTAGCCTCTCCCTCTATATAAAAAATACCATATTTATCTAATATATAGAGATCTAAAAGAACTTAAAACGGACTTTAGTAAAGGGGATGCCCCGTCTTTGGTCTGGTCAGCTGACTGTAAGAGCTAAGAGACGTAATGTAGTATGGAAGAATTGAATTCATCGCCATGTAGGCTTTATGCAGAGAAAGAGCTCGATTCCAAAATGGAATCGAGCTCTTTTTTTAATTCAATATATAGGTTGATGAGCTGTGACAGGTTTCTAATTGTTAGTAAAAGATCTATTTAGCTACGGTTTCTAGTGCGACTTCAATCATATCGTTGAAGGTCGTTTGTCTCTCTTGTGCAGTCGTTTGTTCTCCAGTAAGAATATGATCACTTACCGTTAGGAGGCTGAGACCTTTTACGCCGAATTTAACTGTTAAATAATAAAGTGCGGCTGTTTCCATTTCTACTGCCAATACGCCATGGCGGCCTAGCTTGGTCACGGCATCTTTGTCTTCCGTGTAGAAAACATCAGAAGATAACACGTTACCTACGCGCAGGTTAAGGCCTTTAGCCTCTCCAATTTCATAAGCGGTTTTAATTAGATCAAAGTTTCCAATCTGAGGGAAGTCAAACCCAGGGAATTGGTTGCGAATGATAGCTGAATCGGTAGCCGCTGCTTGCGCAATAAGAACATCGCGGAGATTCACATCATTTTGAATAGCGCCGCATGTTCCGATACGAACGAGATTTTTGGCACCATAATCGTTGATCAATTCTTGAATATATATGGACGCAGAAGGCATACCCATTCCTGTACCTTGAATCGATACACGGTTGCCCTTATATGTGCCTGTAAAGCCTAACATGCCACGTACATTGTTGTAACAGACGACATTTTCGAGGAAGGTCTCCGCAATATACTTTGCGCGCAGCGGATCTCCAGGTAATAAGACGGATTCTGCAATTTCGCCAATCTTTGCTTCAATATGAAAACTCATGTGAATTCCCTCCAATGTTTCTTATCGTGCATCACAAAAAAGAATGCACGAGAATCATAGCATGATTCGATATCCACATTATGTTAAAGGGATTACTTAACTTTTGTGAACTGGTTCACAAAATAACTGTTAGCGCAGTTACGGAAATAAAGCGCTGTCATTTGTATTATTAGGTGCACGGCATCGTTAAATGTTATGCCACTTACGCATTGCAGGAAGCTCTTCGGTTTCATTACAGATCGATTCTATCATTTCCTTATCAAGGAGGTATAAGTACTTATCACGAATGTCGATCAGTCCTTCGGCTTGAAACTCACCCAGCGTTTTGGAGATGGATTCTCGCGTGACTCCGAGCATGTTGGCGAACAAGGATTGATTAATTTTTAAATCGATTTTGTATGCGTTATCACTGGCGACTCCATAGTTGTAATAGAGATCCATAATGAGATTAACTACTTTTCCACGTACGTCATGGAAGGTCAAATAACGAATCATGCGATTGAGCATCCGAGTTCGCTCTACAAGAATTTTGTAAGCGTTTCGCAGGATGGAAGGATATTGATCCACAAGCTGCAGGAAATCCTGTTTTGACAGCAGCCAAACGTTGACGTCTTCTAAGGCTTCTATGGATGAGATCCGATGATTGTCGCTGGAGAGGGCTTCTACTTCTCCAATGATATCGCCGGCACTAGTAATACTCAGAACGACTTCTTTTCCTTCGTACATGCGATAAATCTTGATCATACCTGAGCGAATAAGATAAACCTCGTCACTTTGGTCATTTTCAAACATTAGAACATGGTTCTTTTTGAACCGTCGTTCTTTGAGCAATGGGGTTATTTTTTGCAATTCATCCTTAGGAATGTCCGAGAAAATCGAGATGTCTGAGATGTTGTCGATCATAAGAATTTTCCTTTCGCATTTCAATATTTAAGCAACTCTTAGGTAAGAGATTGCGAAACGGCTAGAAACGTATTGTAGCATGGATTGGGTGGAAAATAGCAATGCATGGCCTTAGCTTTTTTTTGAGAAATGAGGTGTATTTATGAAATTCGAGCGAATAAGCGTAATTGTGCTGGATAGTGTTGGTATCGGTGCATTACCGGACGCTGCAGCTTTCGGAGATGAAGGCAGCCATACCTTAGGACATATTTGCGAGCAAGTACCAGACATGAAATTACCAAATCTTACAGCTTTGGGTCTAGGTAATATTGCACCACTCGCTACCATCTTGAAAGCGGTTAAACCTCTAGCATGTTATGGCAAGATGGCGGAGGTATCGGTAGGCAAAGATACGATGACGGGTCATTGGGAACTCATGGGACTCGAAGTAAAGGTGCCCTTTCACGTTTATTCCGATGGATTTCCAGCGGAATTGATTGAGAAGTTCGAAGCCATGACCGGTCGCAAGGTGATTGGAAACAAGCCGGCTTCTGGAACTGAAATTTTGGACGAGTATGGAGAAGAGCAGCTCCGAACGGGCGCGTGGATTGTTTATACTTCCGGAGACAGCGTATTCCAAATCGCAGCTCATGAGGATGTTATTCCATTAAATGAGCTATATCATGCATGTGAAATTGCGCGTGAGCTAACCTTGAATGATCCTTATGTAGTTGGCCGAGTCATAGCGAGGCCTTACATCGGTGAGCCGGGCGCTTATAAACGCACACCTAATCGGCATGATTATGCACTCAAGCCTTTTGGAGAAACCGTGCTTGATCATCTGAAGAACGAAGGCCTCGATGTTATTTCGGTCGGGAAGATCAACGATATTTTCACAGGGCAAGGAATTAGTGAATCCTATCCAACAAAGAGCAATTTGGATGGCATCAAGGCAACGATTAAGCTGCTGAATCGGCCTTTCCACGGATTGTTATTCACAAACTTAGTTGATTTTGATTCTTTATACGGCCATCGCCGTGATCCTAAAGGATACGCTGCGTGCCTTGAAGAGTTCGATCAATATGTACCAGAGCTTATGCAGCAAATGAGCGACAACGATTTACTTATCATTACGGCTGATCACGGCAACGACCCAACTGCGCTAGGAACGGATCATACCCGTGAATATGTACCCATCTTGATCTACAGCCCATCGTTAGCAAAGGATAGCATTTCTATTGGCATAAGAAACACATTTGCTGATTTAGCTGCAACGATTGCAGAAAATTTCATGGTCACTAAACCAGCTATCGGGGAAAGCTTCTTGGATTTGTTAGTAAAACAAACCAATAACGAGGAATAAAACATTAGGGGGAATTTACAATGAAAAAAACAATGAAAGCATTATTGCCTTTAATACTGATTTTTACGTTAGTCATAACTGCATGCGGTCAAAAAAGTGATACGGGCAACGCAGGGGCTGCAGGTACAGATAATAAACAAGAGCTTAAAAAGCTGAAAGTCGGAATGGTTACTGACCTTGGCAGTGTGAATGATAAATCCTTTAACCAAAGTGCTTGGGAAGCGTTGCAGAAATTAAAGAAGGACTTTGGTTTTGAAGTGAAGTACCTGGAACCAAAAACAGATGGCGATGTTGTTCCTAACTTAAATCAATTTGTCAAAGCAAACTATGATTTAACATGGGCAACTGCCTTCACTTTAGCTGATGCAGTAACACAGCTATCCAAAGAAAATCCAGATAAGATGTTTGGAATTGTCGATTCTGACCTTGTTCTCCCGAATGTAGCCGCTATTTCTTTTAAAGAGCAAGAAGGTTCGTTCCTAGTTGGTGTTATCGCAGGTTTAACGACAAAAACAAATAAAATCGGCTTTATCGGCGGCATGGATATTCCCGTTATTAAACGATTTGAAGCGGGCTTCCGCGAAGGGATAAAAGCTGTAAATCCAGATGCAAAATTGATCGTTAACTATACAGGGCTATTCAACCGGGTAGATATGGGGAAATCTGCAGCTTCTACCATCTATAACGATGGTGCAGATATCATATTCCATGCAGCAGGACTAACAGGCAATGGTGTATTTAATGAAGCGAAGGAACGTAACAGCAAGGGCGAAAAAGTATGGGTCATTGGCGTGGATAAAGATCAATCTTTAACCTTCGGAGATGATGTTACATTAACTTCGATGATCAAAAAAGTAGATGAGGCTGTTTACCAAGCTTCAAAAAAATTAGCTGAAGGCGATTTCCCGGCGGGTAAAGTGACATTAATGGGCCTCAAAGAAAACGGAGTCGATATTGCTCCAAATTCGAAAACTAATGTAGCGCCGGAAGTTCTTGCTAAGGTCGAGGAATATCGCACGAAAATCATTAATGGCGAGATCGTCGTACCGGAAAAATAATGCGATTTCGTCCCCTCTTCTATCATTGTCCTAGATAGAGTGAGGGGACGAATATTTTGGGGAGGGTCTTATATGACTAAGACAGATGTCGTGTTAGAGCTGAAAGGGATAACCAAAAGATTCCCCGGCGTAGTCGCTAACGATTCGATTAGCTTGCAGCTAAAGCGTGGAGAAATTCATGCTTTGCTCGGGGAAAATGGATCAGGGAAATCCACCCTAATGAGTATCGTATTCGGATTATATCAGCCAGACGAAGGCGAGATTCATGTAAATGGGAAGCATGAGCTGATGGATAGTCCAAACAAGGCAATTGAGCTTGGAATTGGGATGGTACATCAGCATTTTAAATTGGTAGAGCCTTTTACAGTAACGGAAAATATCATTCTCGGAATGGAACCCAAAAAGGGGATGAAGATTGATATTAAAGGAGCAAGTAAAAAGGTAAAAGAGCTATCTGAACGTTATAAGCTTGATGTTGATCCAATGGCAACCATCGAATCGATCAGTGTAGGGATGCAGCAGCGCGTAGAAATTTTAAAAACACTATACCGCGGAGCAGATATTCTAATCTTTGATGAGCCTACTGCTGTGTTAACTCCGCAAGAGATCACAGAATTACTGGCTATTATGAAGCGTCTTGTGGCTGAGGGCAAGTCTATTATCCTCATTACTCATAAGCTTAAGGAAATTATGGAAATAGCAGATACTTGCACCATTATTCGGCGCGGTAAGCGAATTGAAAGTGTGGAAGTAGCATCGAGCGATGCGCAGCAATTAGCGGAAAAAATGGTCGGTAAAGAAGTTAATTTTAAAACTGCCAAAAGAGCGGCTAACCCGAAAAAAGCGTTATTAGAAGTGAAAAATTTAGTGGTTACAGGCAGTAACGGCAAGGCCGCTGTTAATGATCTAAGCTTCTCCGTACGAGCGGGCGAGATTGTCGGTATTGCTGGTGTAGACGGCAATGGCCAGTCAGAGCTAATTGAAGCTTTAACAGGTATGCAAAGCATACGTTCAGGTGAAATTTGGCTGCAAGGCAAAAGCATCGCCAATCTTGCTCCGCGTACGATTTCTGAAGCGGGAATGTCACATATTCCGCAGGATCGGCATAAACATGGACTCGTTCTGGACTTTTCTGTCAGTGAAAATACAATTTTGCAAACGTATTATCAACCAGAAATAAGCAAGCATGGTTTTATTAATAAGAAAACGATGGATGACATGGCAACGCGGTTAGTGAACGAGTTCGATATACGCACACCAGGCATTGATACATTCGTTCGTTCGATGTCAGGAGGAAACCAACAAAAAATCATTATCGCACGCGAAATCGATAAAAATCCGCAGGTCTTGATTGCGGCTCAGCCCACGCGAGGGCTGGACGTAGGCGCGATTGAATTTGTGCATCAGCAGTTAATCGCAGAACGTGATCAAGGCAAGGCTGTTTTGCTGATTTCGTTTGAGCTGGATGAAATACTCAATGTAGCAGACCGTATTCTGGTCCTATTCGGCGGACAAATTGTTGGAGAAACCACGCCAGAAACAACAAATGATCAGCAATTAGGAATGATGATGGCAGGCAAGCATGAAGGAGAAGGCATCCATGAATAAAATAATGAGTATTTTCAAACGGGAATCTGCACTTATCCCTCTTGTTGCCATTGTTATGGGTTTGCTGTTAGGCGCCATTATTATGTGGATTGGCGGCTACGACCCAGTGCTGGCCTATAAATCGCTAATCGATAAAATATTCGGCAGCCGTTACGATTTTGGAGAAGCTATGCGTACGATTGTACCGCTTATGATGAGCGGCTTGGCCGTAGCGATCGCTTTTCGTTCCGGCATGTTTAATATTGGCGTAGACGGTCAGATTATTATGGGATCGCTCGGCGCCTTAATTGTTGGCACACAGTTTAGTCTGCCACCTGTGCTGCATGCGCTGCTGGCTGTCCTAGTTGGCGCCTTGCTTGGCGGAATGTGGGGAGCGCTTGTGGGTTATATTAAGGCAAAACGTGGTATTAATGAAGTGATTACCAGCATCATGCTTAATTTTATTGCGCTTTATTTGGCGAATTATATTATTCGGACGTTCATCCCACAAGCAGGTACGCAACGATCCGCCTTGATCCATGAATCTGCCAGCATACAAATTAGCTGGCTCTCTGAGCTGATGGATGGCGCACGTATCCACTGGGGATTCGTGATTGCGATTGTTGCGGTTATTTTTTACCACATCTATTTAACCAAGACCACATGGGGCTATGAGCTGCGGGCAGTTGGACTTAATTCTGATGCTGCAAAATATGCAGGAATGAAGGTTTCGAATGTTATGGTTCGTACCATGTTTATTTCAGGCGTATTTGGCGGTTTGATTGGTACCTTTGAAGTGTTAGGCGTGTTCAACTATGTGGCTATCAACTCGGTTTCATCTGGCCTCGGTTTTGATGGAATAGCAGTAGCTTTGCTTGGCGGCAATAGCGCACTTGGCGTATTCCTCTCCGCGTCCCTCATTGGGGGCCTTACCTATGGTTCACAAGGCATGAGCTTTGGAGCAGAGGTGCCAGGCGAAATTATTCGGATGATTATTGCATTTATTATCTTTTTTGTAGCTGCACCAGGCATCGTTAAGTTGCTTTTCCGGACGATTAAACTAAAATCAAAGAAGAAGGTGTGACAGATGGAGGTAATTGGCAATTTACTAAATGGGACGCTCGTATTCTCAACTGCCCTTATCTTTGCTGCACTCGGTGGACTCATTTCCGAACGCTCGGGAGTCATTAATATTGGACTGGAAGGGTTTATGGTATCGGGAGCCTTCTTCTCTGCAATAACGACTCATTATGCGGAAATAGCGGGCTTTGGCGGTTTCTCCCCTTGGTTAGGCTTGCTTGGAGCCTTCCTATTTACCATTATTTTTTCTAGCATTCATGCAGTCGCCTCGATTACATTTAAGGCGAATCAGGTTGTGAGCGGGGTTGTTATCAATATTCTCGCAGCAAGCTCAACGTTCTTTTTCGTGAAATTACTTTTTGACGGCTCAGCAGAAACACCGCTTCTAACGACTGTATTTCATAAGGTGACGATTCCTTATTTAAGCGACATTCCGTTCATTGGCAATGTGTTCTTCAATGCCTATCCGACTACGTATATTGCCATTGCATTAGTCATCGTCCTATTTTCTTATTTGTTTAAGACCTCAGGTGGACTAAGGCTTCGTTCTGTTGGTGAACATCCAAGCGCAGCAGACACGGTTGGAATAAAAGTAAATCGCACGCGCTACATCGCTGTTATTTTAAGCGGATCACTTGCAGCTCTTGGCGGAGCAACGATTGTACTTACCTCAAATGGCAACTTTGCTTTTAATACCATTTCTGGACAAGGCTATATTGCGCTTGCGGCTGTTATTTTTGGAAAATGGAATCCGATAGGCGTGATGCTTGCTTCACTATTTTTTGGTTTAGCCCAAGCAGCAAAGGACCAATTGCAAATCTTTGATTTTGCTGCTAGCATTCCAAATGAGTTCTTCTATATGTTTCCATACGTCTTAACATTACTCGTATTAATTGGAGCAGTAGGGAAAGCTCGTTCACCCAAAGCATTAGGGGAACCCTATGATGTTGGGAAACGATAAAAGGTGGTTATACACTTGGGAAGTCGATTGCAGAAAATGTTCCATATTGAAAAAGAAAACACGACGGTACGTACAGAGTTAGTTGCAGGAACAACTTCATTTATGACGGTTGCCTATATCATTGCGGTCAATGGCGCCATCTTGCAGCTAGCCGGCATGCCTTATGAAGCAGCTACGATTGTTACAGTAATCTGCTCTTTTATCGGTTGCATGCTGATGGCACTTTGGGCAAAATCACCGTTAATTCTCGTCCCTGGGATGGGAGACAATGCATTTTTTGTTTTTACTTTGGTTTTCTCGTTAGGACTTACGTGGCAGCAAGCACTTGCAGCAGTATTTTTGGCGGGCATTGTATTTATGTTAACTGCGGTAACGAAAGGGGCCGACTATCTATCGCGCTCGATCCCGACGTCGATGATTAACGCCATGACCGCCGGTATTGGTCTTTTTATTGCTTTTCTAGGCTTGAAAAATGGGGGGATCATCGTTGCGAGCGAAGGAACTTTCGTTACTTTGGCTAAGCTGAGTGATCCTTATGCCCTAACGACGATATTGACTTTATTGATTGCGATACCGCTTTTCATGCGAAATGTAAAAGGCAGCTTCTTGATTGCCATTATCGCAGGCACAGGCATTGGTGCACTGCTCGGTATCGTCGATTTTTCAACATTACGTGATTTTAGTATTTCCTTTAATGGGTACGGAGAGTTGTTTTTTGCTTTGGACTTTAGTGGAATTGGCACGCTTAATTTTTGGACAGCCGTTTTTTCGTTATCGATGGTCATTATTTTTCAAAATATGGGAGCTCAGCTGGGGATGCTTCCAGACAAGGCGAAGTTCCGCAGGTCTTTTCAGGCTAACTCTGTATCGGTAATTAGTGCAGGACTTCTGGGTTGTAGTCCGATGACGACAGCAGCTGAGTCTGCAACAGGCATCGCATCAGGCGGGAGAACGGGGCTAACCTCATTTACAACGGGAATTTTGTTTATTCCTGCTTTGTTTATGATTCCTCTTTTCAAAATAATCCCAAACAGTGCAATTGCACCTGTACTCATCATTGTTGGCTGCCTTATGTTTCAGAGCATTAAGGAGATTCCGTTTAATGATTTTACAGAAGCTTTTCCAGCTTATCTGATGATGGCAGTTATGCCGCTATCCTTTAGTATCGCGAATGGGATTGCGTTTGGCTTCATTGCCTACCCAATACTGAAGCTGGTCACAGGCCGAAGGAAAGAAGTATCGATAACGATGTACGTCATCGCATTTTTCTTCTTGCTTTATTTTATTTTGGGATCGATTTAAGTGGAAATTATGGAAACAGTGTAGATACGATGTAGGATTTGAATACACCGCTAAGTAGGCAATATGCCTTGAGCGGTGTTTTTTTTTATGCTCTGAATCAACAGGGAGTTGAAAGATGCAGTGGATTGGCATGATTTTTGGAGCTTTCAAGGTTAGAAGAAATTCCTAATTCCATAGAAGCTGACAGCTATTATCCGGAAGCCTACGTAGAACATCTAAAAAAGGACAATGGGGCGAAGCATATGGATCTGGTTCCAAGATTTTAATGAAAAGATCGAAAATGACTTATCTTCCCTCAGGATAGAGGAGATGTAATACTTTTGTAATAGTTTACTAATGATTTCGAAAGTGTATTGTTCTTGGATGGTTAGCAATGTTCGATACGATTGGTCCGTAGAAGAACAATAGGATATTCCAAGGAGGAGATTATTTTGAAAAAAAGTATGTTGGCTTCACTAATACTAGGGGGCATGTTGGTGTTAAGCGCGTGCAACGCGAATAATGATAACATGGGCAAAGAAAACTCTCAAACGGAAATGAAAGACGAGATGAAGTCTGATGAGATGAAATCCGACGAAATGAAGTCCGAAGAAATGATGACTGATGAGATGAAGACTGACAATATGAAGAAAGATGAGATGAAGTCCGACGAAATGATGACAGACAAGATGAAATCGGATGAAATGAAAACTGACGATATGAAGAAAGATGAAATGAAAACGGATGAGATGAAGACTGAAGAAAAGATGTAATGGGGATTGGTGAAATAACTAGGGAGATGATTCAGCAAAGTATCTGTTTGGCAAAGCTCACATAAAACCCGAACTTGGAAGTTAGATAGCAGAAATGCAATGAAAATAATGGTTAGTACGATTTTGGCGGCTATAGGAGTGGTGATTCGGTTGCACAAACTGCAACGGATGAAGCTATATAAGAACTAGCAAGCATTATTGGATGGTCTTTAAGGTGTGTTGTGCTTTTTTTAAAAATTCCTCCGCCTCATGGCGGGGGAATTATTGCTATAAAAGACAGCTATACTCGTATCCGTGTCCTATCGGCGTTATAATTTAAGAAGAGGATATAAGTTTTAGGAAAGAGGGGTGAACCCGCATTGAGCGCGAAAATAATAGTAGCCGATGATGAACGGAATATAAGAGATGTGTGTAGGCGTTATTTGGAACGTGAGGGATGGACGGTTTGGGTAGCGGCAGACGGCGAGGAGGCTTTGCGGCTATGGCGAGAGCATCGGCCGGACCTGCTCGTTCTCGATTTGATGATGCCAAAGTTCGGAGGTCTGGAGGTATGCGATCGGGTTCGTCAGGAAGAGGAAACTCCGATCATCATGCTTACGGCGCGGGGAGAAGAGGCCGATCGGTTGCTAGGCTTAACGATGGGCGCGGACGATTATATAACGAAGCCGTTCAGTCCGAGGGAGCTGGTCCTGCGCATTAAAAATATATTGAGAAGGTCTTTGGCCGGCAGCGTGGCAAAGAAGCAGGGGACGGAGACGAATGGCAGCGGTGACGGGGGGTCAGGGCAGTCACTTTTTTTTGACGGATTATCAATCTTTCCGCAGGAGAGAAGGGTTGTTGTTAATGGAGCGGAGGCAGATCTCACGGCCAAAGAATTTGACTTGCTGCATCTGCTTGCACTTTATCCAGGAAAGGTATTCTCCCGTAGCCAGCTGCTTAACCAGATATGGGATTTCGCTTATCATGGCGATACGACGACCGTTACGGTGCTTATTCGTCGTTTGAGGGAGAAAATTGAGGAGAATCCTTCCGATCCAAGCTGGATTAAGACCGTATGGGGAATTGGCTATAAGCTGGACGGCAAAGGAACATTTGTATGAAGCTTCGCTCTTACCTCATGCTGGCTAATACAATCAGTATCGTGTTTATTATTATTTTGCAGCTGGTGTTCTACCGGTTTATGTTACTGTCCAAGGAGCAGTTCATTTTGTTGACGCTTGCGACCGTGGGAGCGGGTATAGTTTCGTGTATGCTTTACTTTCTGTTCGTGAGGCCGCTTGAGGATTCTGTTAGAAGGATCGGTGAGGGGGCCGGGCTAATTGCGGCAGGAGACTTGAAGGCTAGGGTAAAGCATACAGGTCTGAGGGAGTTTAAGCAGCTAGCGGAACAATTCAATCATATGGGCATCCACTTGGAGGAAAGCTTCCGGCAAATAAAAGCAGTCGAGGCGGCGCAGCGGGAACTCGTTGCGAACATGGCGCATGATCTGCGTACACCACTTGCTTCTGTGCAGTCCTATGTAGAAGCGTTAGAGGATGGTGTCATTTCAGATGAAGAATCTTTCAAGTATTATTTGGGGACGATACGGAGCGAGACGGTAAGACTTGGCGAATTAATTCAGGATTTGTTCGAATTGTCGACGCTGGATGAGAAGAAGCATGAGCCTGCGGTGTTTGAACCAGCGAATGTGGAGGATGTGCTTGTCGAGCTGTTGCCGCGGTTTACGAAGCCTTTGGATGAGAAATCGTTGCAGCTTAGAGTTAAGCTGCCGGAGCTTTCGCTTCGTTTAACGATGCAGCCGCGTCACTTGCAACGCATACTACAAAACTTGCTCGAAAATGCGGTGAGGCATTCGCCGCAAGGCGGTTTAATTTTAATAGAAGCAGAAGAATGGTACGGGCAGCAGGAGAAGCTTATCCGCTTTTCCGTTATTGACGAAGGGGAAGGTGTGGCGGAAGCCGATAGAGAGCGGATCTTCGAGCGGTTTTACCGATCAGACCGTTCACGAAGCCGGGATAGCGGAGGTGCGGGACTTGGACTTTCCATCGCTAAGCTATTAGTAGAGCAATATGGAGGGGAAATAGGCGTGCAGCAGCCTAGTCATCACGGGAGCTTATTTTGGTTCACGTTGTATGAGGCGGCAGAAGATACGGATAAGTTTTTTTCGAAAAAAAGACTTAGAGGAGAAGAGGAGGCTTAGCCGATGAGTGGACTGTTGGAGCGTCTTCGCAAGGGTTATGGTAAAAAGCTCGTTTCGCTGCATGCTTGGAACGGCTGGATTGTCGTTATTTTGGCATTAACCGGGCTTATACTGGTGGGCGGCTTCTGGCGCGGCGTTCTTGGGGAGGTTCGCGTTTGGATAAAGTGGGCGCATGTCGTTGTCGGTATAGCATCCATCCTGCCTGTTGTCTATTATCTGGCGCTGGCGGGCAAGCATTGGAAGCAGTTGAAGCAAAAGCCTTGGCAAAGATTTAACGTACTCGTCGTGTTAGGCTTATTGCTGGGCTGGTTCGGATCGGGCGTGCTGCTGTGGCAGTTTAGAGCCGTCGGGCCAAGCGTGTCTAATGTGGCATTAGTCATTCATGATCTCCTTACATGGGTTGGTCTTCCTTATATCATTTATCATTCCATCACGCGGGTCAAATGGCTGAAGGAGCCGAATCGCCGTACCGTCAAAAACGAGCAGAAGGAAGAGGGCGTCATCCATCCAGCGGGAGCGCCTCAGCCGGTGTATACGCGCAAAGCATTCATTCGCGGTGCAATTGGCATAGGCTTGGCTGTCACGATCGGGCCTTCTTTTCTGAAATGGCTCGGGAACTCGCTTGGAAGTGTAGGCGGAAGCCAGAGCATCGATAAGCTGATCGAAAATGATGCCAATATGCTTCTGCCAGCCCCGCAGCCGCTGCCTGCTTCAGCCCCACCAACGGGTGGAGGAGCTGTTGGACAGTTCCGTGTATACACGGTAACGCCGATTCCCTCTTTTACAAATGCGGATTGGAACTTTACGATAGACGGGTTAGTCGATAAGACATTTAAGTGGGATTGGAAACAGTTTGTGGCGCTGAAGCGAACGGTGCAGGTCAGTGATTTTCACTGTGTGACCGGTTGGTCCGTTTACAAAAACACGTGGGAGGGTATTCCACTTAAAGAATTGCTGAAAATGGCGGGTGTGCAGCCCGGTGCGGAGACGGTGAAGCTTTACTCGGGTGATGGTGTATATACAGATACCCTTACACTTGAGCAGGCCGACATGGATGATGTAATGGTGGCGGTCATGCATGATGGGAAGCCGATCCCGAGTGATCTCGGCGGACCGGTTCGTCTCATTGTACCGAAAATGTATGCCTATAAGTCCGTAAAATGGTTAAACCGAATTGAGCTGATTAAAGGCGAGCATGTAGGGTACTGGGAAGCGCGTGGATATGCGAACGATGCGTGGGTGTAGTTTTTTTGTACTATTTTACAGGTAATCCCGCCTCTATAATGCACGTTGGTGATATGATCAGGGTAGATAGATATGGTATTAACTGAGTGAATAGCTGCTATAGAATGAAATATGTTGACGGGGAAGGTGCTGTTATTGAGTAATGGGAGTATTTTGCATCAGACATTTATGTTGGAACTGGACCCGGGAGTGTATGTAAGAGGCGATATAAGAGTGAAGGAAGATGGGGGACGCAAGCCGGTCCTCCTCTTTGTGCATGGTTTTAAAGGGTTCAAGGATTGGGCGTTCTTCCCTTATGCGGCCGAGCAATTCGCGGGTCAGGACTTTGCGGTTATTACGTTCAACTTTTCGTTTAACGGCGTTAATGAGCATGATTTTGACGAGCTAGATAAGTTCGGGATGAACACCTACTCGCAGGAGCAAAAGGATTTGTCAGCTGTGCTTGCAGCCTTGCTCGAGGGAAGGCTTCCGCTTGATGAACTGATGGATAAGCAGCAAATTTTCATAGTAGGGCATAGCCGCGGCGGAGGGAATAGCGTAATATTCGCAGCCGAGCATCCGGAAATTCGCGGCGTAGTAACATGGAACGGAATAGCGAAGGCCAATCTGTTTGGAGAAGAATTCCGCGAGCAGGTATTGCGGGATGGGGTAGGCTATGTGACGAATGCAAGGACAAAGCAGGAAATGCCGATTAACGCTGCGTTTTTCGAGGATTTGGATCGGAATCGAATGCGCTTCGCTATCACAGCTAAAGCGGCGTCACTTCGAACGCCTGTGTTATTCATTCAAGGAACGGGGGATGCTGGGCGATTGCTTACAGGATACTATCTTCTCCAAGCTGCTGCTCCGCAGCATCGTTTTTCACCGCTGGAAGGAGCGAACCATACTTTCGGAGCGGTGCATCCTTTTGCAGGGACGACGGATGATTTGGAGAAGGCGATTGAAATAACGGGAGCGTTTTTTGCGCTGCTGCTGCAGCGGCCATCGGAGTGATAGAGCGGAGTGTTTTGATGAAAAGAGAGCGTTAGATGATGATAAAAATGATTGATATGCGAGCGGCAGCACTATTTTAGAAATAGTAGAGGGGATGGATGAGATGACCTATTTTAAAAAAGCGGATTGGGTGCTGGAGCAGCTTGGTGTGAATGGGACGGTTATTGTGGATGCGCGCTACGCGCTTAACGATTCTGAAGCGGGTAAGCGAGCGTATGCAGAAGCTCATATTCCCGGTGCTTATTACTTAAATCTAAGCGAGGATCTCTCCAGTCCCAAGCGTCCGAATGGAGAAGGCGGTCGTCATCCATTGCCGGAGCCGCGGGTGCTGGCAGATCTCCTTGGGCGGATTGGCATTGGCAATCATACGACAGTTATCGCATATGACGATCAAGGCGGCGCGATGGCATCCCGTCTGCGCTGGCTGCTGCAATAGCTTGGGCATGATGGACAAGTCTATTTAATAGAAGGCGGATTCGCAGGCTGGCAAGCGGCGGGATATCCGGTTAGAACGGATGTCCCTTCTTTAATAGAAGGAATTAAGTTCACTGTAAACGTACGCGATGAGATGCTGGTTAGCCAAGCCGATGTAAAGGCACGAGTCGGCAAAGCGGGAACGGTGGTCATCGATTCCCGTGAAGCCCCTCGCTATCGCGGCGAAGTAGAACCGCTTGATCCTAAGGCTGGACATATTCCAGGCGCGATCAATCGCTTCTGGAACGAAGGCAAACGCGCCGACGGCAGCTGGAAATCGCCAGAGGAGCAGAAGCTTCGCTTCAACGGATTGTCGCAGGACGATGAGATTATCGTGTACTGCGGCTCAGGCGTGACGGCTACGCCGAACGTATTCGCATTGCAAGACGCAGGATTCCGCAATGTGAAGCTGTATGCGGGGAGTTGGAGCGATTGGAGTTCTGTGGAGGGGAATCCGGTTGCGGTGGGGGACGAAGAGAAGGCTTAATCGGCATAATAGTATGTAACTTGGAGTACATCGCGAATGTGGCGATGTACTTTTTGTGCTATGATCTGAAACGTCGAAGTCAACCAGGAGTCAACAAGCAGTTCCTGAATATAGCAGCATGGACATGCTGAATACATCGCCATGGTACTTGTGACCAGCATGGCGATGTATTTTTATGCCCGATAATCAGCGTCAGAGCAAGAAGGGGGTTCTCGGATTGATCTGTCATAATGTGACGAACTCTTCTTTGTAAAAAACATCTCAGACTCACAGACTGTGGACCATTGTCAGTTCGCATATATAATAGATATAATATACTAATCCTATTGTGTTCCATATAAATACAGCCGGTTGGAGACATCAAACATGACGACTCATAGTGAACGGAAATTAAGTGCTATTTTATCGGGCGGCCCTTTGCAAATTGAAGAATTTATGAAACTATCCATTGAAATGACCGAATTAGTTCATCAAATTCATCAGCACAACGAAACGATCGGCAATTTGAATCCCTCCACGATCACCGTGGATTCATCTCCTTTTAAGATAAAGCTCACTGATAGTGTGTCACAAAACAAGGCGTATCGGTCCCCGGAGCAATCAAATCTGATTGTTCGCAAACCGGACCGACGAAGCGATCTGTACTCTCTCGGCATGATCTTCTATGAAATGCTGACGAGCCGTTTACCTTATGAACCATTGCAGCACGAAGACTGGAACTATGTCCATCTCGTGTATAAACCGGTCTTGCTTCGTGAAGCGGCTCCATATTTGCGGGAATCGGTATTGGAAGTAATGATATGGAAATTGCTAGCTAAGAACCCTGATGATCGATATCAAACAGCCTACGGGTTACTCATGGATTTGAAGCAGTTTGCTTCTTATATAAACGATGAAGCACCGTCACTCCCGTTCGATATTGGAAAATACGATCTCGTCAGTCGATTTCAGTATCCGGCGAGCCTATTTGGACGCGCTTCAGAACTCGGACAGCTGGAGGCGGCTTTTCGAAGAGCACTTGAGGGCGAGTACGTCTCGCTATCCATAAAGGGAGATAAAGGGACGGGCAAAACGTCACTGGCAGCGTATTTTCGGCAGAGAGTGGATGAGCTTGGCGGGGTGTTTATTCAAGCGCGATGCGAGACGGGGCAACAGAACGTCCCTTTTAAACCTATTCTTCACGTAGTAACCGAATGGTTCAAGCAAATATGGAACTATCCGGCCAATGAGATTATAGCGATAAAAAGCTGGCTTCAGCGTGAATTGGGGAATGAGATTTCCCTATTGGCGGGACTGCTGCCAGAGGCGAACCTATTGTGGAAGGATGAAACAAACGTCCCTCTATCCCTGGGAGAATCCGAAAACCGAACGGAAGACATATTGCATACATTGATGCGCTGCATTGCGCAGAACGGATCGCCGCTTATTTTATTTTTGGATGATGCAGAATGGCTGGATCTCTGGTCGTTAGCGCTTGTCGACCGACTTACAAAGGAACGTACCGTAAACGGTATGATGCTTGTAACAGCTTCTCGTTCCGATCAAGGCGCGCCTGCCGAACGAATCGTGCTGGATAACTTGCAATATAATGATATTCTACAACTGATTTCAGCGATCGTCAGCGATGATTCACCTCGCGTGCATACACTGGCAAGGTCGGCCTATCACAGGACGGAGGGTAATCCTGAACGACTCCAAGGGCTATTGACGAGTTGGTATCTAGATAAAAAGCTGTACTATGATACGAAACGGCATCAATGGATGTGGGAGGAAGAAATCATCGTTCGGACAGATGAATCCATACAGGTCATTCGTCTATTCGAGGCTCGTTACCTAATGTATTCGGAACAAACGAAGCTGATACTCGCCGTTGCATCGGTGATGGGCATGCGGTTTCATTCGTCGCTTCTTGCGCGGATTTGCGACTGTTCCGAGGCGGAAGCGGAACATCACTTGAAGCTGGCCGAGAGCCAAGGCATCATAAGTCGCGACGACGGATCGCCGTTAATCGCACATAGCGGTTTCGTATACGCTTTTGTTTATTCATCTTTTCAACAGTTTCTCTATACGACGCTCGAAGGAGACCAAGGCAAGTGGCATCTCAAGATTGGAAGAGCGATGCACGAACGCTTATCCAATGATGAGCCTACCGTTTTTCTCGCAGCGGTTGATCATTTGAATCGGGGCTTGAATCGGATGACAGACCCGGAAAAGCGAGAACTGGCAAAGCTAAATGAATGTGCCGGCGAGAAAGCGGTACAATTGCAGAAGTATCAAGAAGCAAAGCGATTTTATGAACAGGGCTTGAAGCTGGAGGGTTTAAGAGAAGAGGAGCCCGACGAGTTCACTAGCCGGATGATGCTGCAATACGCGGCGTGTCTTTACTATTGCGCGGAAGTTGAGCAATCGAGAGAGCAATATTTGAATCTATTGCCTTTTGCTCATCGGTTAAACGACAAGGATCGATCTTTCCTTGCCATTTCTCAAATTAATATGAACGCCCTTGTCGACAATGCGAAAGCGGTGCAATGCGGCCTAGAAGCGTTGACTCGCTATGGCTGGACGGTTCCCCGCTCGGTCTCTAAAGCTAGTCTGCTGAAAGAGATCATCGGGACGCAGCGCGCTCTGCGAAACGTTCGAAACAAGCTGAAACAATTACCCGACGGACAAGCTGACGAAGCATATTTGACGACTGCCGAAATCGTATTGAGTGTGAGCCTTCCGTGGCTTATTCACAATCCCGCGCAGTTTATCTGGCTGATGACCAGGTTTATTCGTTATGGCTTGAATAAAGGGTTGATCGATTCCTTGATCAGCCTGATTTGCATGTATGAAATGATTATTCAAAGATCGATCCCTAACCTGTATGATTGGCTGCCAACGAGAGTAATGGAACCGCTGTACTCGGTTAGCGACGTCAGTTCCGTACAGCAATATCGGCTCCTTTTTTTCTTAGGGCTGTCCAAGCAATTGGAGTATCCCAAAGAGTCGGCACAAGATTTACGGAAGGTGATGCGAAGAGCGGTAGAAAGCTCGGACGCAATCACCGCCAACTTAGCTATGATCACTTGCATGATTACGCATAACGAGGGCATTCGGGAATTGGATGAACTCCTTTCTTACATCCAAGATGAGACGTTGACGATTCCTGACGATAAAACGTTGGCACTTCACTCAGCAGCCAAATTGTATACCGATGCATTAAAGGATGAATCCTTGCTTCTTCGTTACGTGAGCGTGCCTGAACGCCTGGATCGAGTGAATGACGATAACTATAGGTGTATTTGCAAGCTGGAAGCTGCTTATTTAGCGGGAAAACATGAGGAAGCACTGTTTTGGGCCAATCGGGGTAGAGATCTCAAATTTTCGTTGGATTGGGTACAGAATCGCAAATTGCGCATCTATGAAGCGCTAGCGCTGGCCGGACTAGCTATGGAAGCAGCTCCGAAGAAAAGGCGCGTCATCGTACGCAAGCTGGAACAACTCTCTCGAAAAATGAAAAAGTGGACAGGCATTTTTGGTAGAAGCTCCGCCATGCATGGCTTGATTCAGGCAGAATGTAATCGGCTGACCGGTCGCACCAGCGCCGCACTACTGGCCTATGAAGCAGCTATCTCGAAAGCCAAAGAGGAAGGCCACGGGTTGTCGGAAGCGATAGCAAGCGAGCGCTTATCGTCCTTATACGAGGAGATCGGCAGCCCGATCGGCGCGGCTATCTCATTAATGAATGCCTGCATGACGTATTCGGATTGGGGTATACTTGCGAAGGTCAATCAACTCCAAACAAAACGACCGGAACTATGGCATATGACAGTCGGTGTGCATGGGATACAAGCTCAATCGCCGATCGAGAGGAATGAATCTGAGACCAAGAAACGTCGACTCCCGCTAACGGATCAAGCCGTTTCGCACAGTGAGGAGATCATTCTTCAGCAGATTTCAACTTGGACAGTCGAAGGAGATGCTAAGGAGCTCATTCGGAGTTTTCTGGAGACTGCCTGCCGGCAAGTTGGTGCTGATCGTGGCATGCTCATAGATGTCAAAGAGGACGACTTCCAGATCGCGGAAACGTTCGGAGCAGACGATCGTTCTGGCAGGGATGGCTTCTATGCGGAATCTATCGTTCGGCATGTGTGCCAATCCGGCCAGACCATCCGCGTTGGCCATGCGGCATCAAGCTCTTATGCCAAAGACGCGTACATCAGGAAGAATACACCTCAAGCGATCCTATGCATGCCCGTTCATGTAGGTGTGGATCAGCGCCCGCAATTGCTGTATTTGGAAAATACGCAAATGCGTGGCGTATTCTCGGAAAGAAGTTTAACTATTTTGGAATTGATGGTCAGCCGCTCCGTTTATATGTCATTCCTGAATCAAAGTACGGCGAATGAATGGGAAGCGGCTCCCTCTTCTGCGCGAAGCGAGATGGGAAGAAGAGGGCTGGCCGAACCGCTTACGCCTCGTGAAATGGATGTGCTCATCGTGATAGCTGACGGTCTCTCCAACAAGGAAATCGGCGGTCGTCTAGGAATAAGCGAAGCCACGGTGAAGACGCATATTGTCAACATCTATGGAAAGATGGAAGTCAGACGCCGAAGTCAGGCAATTGCTCGAGCAAAAGAATTGGGTCTAATCTGAATAAACTTCCGAAAGCAGCCGCTCACCGCGGCTTTTTTTGTGTATCCACGAAACGTTAGCTTACGCTGCCAGGGACGGCGATAGCCGTTTATGCTTGTGTTTTCAGCATTTATTGGCTGTCTACAACTTTCGGTTGATTTCTCTCATGCCCCTTTTTTATATACTATGGACGATTCACAATTCGCATTATTCGACACAGGAGGTCTAAGAAGTATGTCTATTTTCGACAATCATGCAGTACAGAAATCTAGCAAGGGACTTTTCTTAAAATTACTCATCATCGCATTGCTGATCAGTATCGTTCAACCAATGGTGATTGCACCATCGTACGTTTCTGCCGATACGGAGCCATCTGTGCAAGGTGTCTATTCTTTTGGCAATTCTGGTAATGGAAAATTAGGACGTGCGGCTTATAACAACACTTCATCTCCTCAAGAGATCGAGGAAGTAGCGGATATTAAAGGAATTGCAGCGGGATATTATCACTCCCTCGTCTTAACCGAACAAGGAGAGGTTTATTCCTTTGGCGGTGGCTATCGCGGGCAATTAGGGCTGGGCAGTAATTTGAATGACCGAAGCAGACCGGTAAAGATTACAGATTTACCTGAGGTGAAAGCTGTTGCAGCTGGGCAATATCACTCCCTCGCCTTAACGGTTACGGGCGATGTCTATTCGTTTGGCGGTGGTGGCGGTTACAGCTACGGGCAATTAGGGCATGGTAATAATGAGGCCAAGACAACTCCAACAAAAATCGAAGGATTACCGGAGATTTCAGCAATCTCAGCAGGTACGTATCATTCTCTTGCCTTAACAGTTACCGGTGCGGTCTATTCCTTTGGCGATGGGGGCTTTGGGCAATTAGGGCATGGCGATACTACGAGCGAGCTCAGTCCTAAAAAAATTGAAGCATTAGAAAATATAAAGGTGACAGCGATCGCGGCTGGGGGATATCATTCCCTTATCTTAACAGAGGATGGCGAGGTCTATTCCTTTGGCGGTCTCGGTACTAACGTTGGACAATTAGGACATGGCAATACCGATATCGAGTTCCTTCCTAAAAAAATAGACGCATTAGACAATGTAAAAGTAACAGCGATTGCAGCCGGGGAGTCTCACTCCCTTATCTTAACAGAGGATGGCGATGTCTATTCCTTTGGTGGTGGCATTATTGCGTTTGGCAGGAACTATGGGCAATTGGGGCATGGCGATACCAATAATGAGCTCAGTCCCAAAAAAATTGCTGCTTTAGACAATGTGGAGGTATCAGCGATCTCAGCCGGAGGAACCTTTTCCCTCGTCTTAACGACAGACGGTGATGTTTATTCCTTTGGTGCAGGGGCTGCGGGGCAATTAGGGCATGGCATTGCCGCTAACGAGCTTAGTCCGAAAAAAATTGATTTTCAAAGAAAGGTTACAACAATAACTGCTGGATCTGATCATTCGCTCTTGCTTTCTACAATTGACAGTAGAATTAGCTCTAATTATGCATGGTTTGATAAATATGTACCCGAGCAAGCAGACATAACGGTAACTATGCAATTGAATGGTCATACATTTACAGGCATTACGAATGGATCAACCTTATTAGAAGAAGACAGCGAGTACACATTAGACGGCTCAACCGTTACAATTAAAAAGGAATATTTGAGTACGCTAGAAGAGGACACATCTGCAACTTTGACCTTTTTGTTCGGCTCAAGTGCATCGAAAAGCTTATCGATTGATATATATGACAGCGCGCCAGATGATGCTAACTTGACTGATCTCCAAGTGGATGGAACAACGGTAACAAACTTTTCATCAGGACAAACCGGTCCCTATCCTGTAAGCATCCCATATGCTCAAACATCAGTAACTATTACGCACACGACATCCGATCCTGATGCTGCCGTTCAAGTGGCAGGTAACTCCAATCTTGCGGTAGGAGAAAATACCGTTACCGTTACCGTAAACGCACAAAAAGGAAATTCAAAGGTATACACGATCATCGTTACTCGTGCTGCTGAACCGACCAATAATGGTGGCGGCCCGACACCAACACCAACACCAACACCAACACCAACACCAACACCAACACCAACACCAACACCAACACCAACACCAACACCAACATCAACACCAATATCAACATCATCACCAACATCAACGCCATCGCCAATGCCTCCAGTTACTCCAACTGATGAGTTGAAGTTTTCCGATATCGCTGGACACTGGGCCGAAGAGCGAATCCAGCAAGCTGCACGCCAAGGGATCGTAACTGGTTATTCAGATCAAACATTCAAACCGAATGGGGCGATTACACGTGCTGAATTTACAGTCATGTTAATGAACGCCCTCAAATCGACAGGAGGCGGCGTAGCGCTCAACTTTAGTGATAACGACAAGATTGGTGCTTGGGCACAACATGCGGTAGCTCAGTCTGTAGCTGCAGGGATCGTGGCCGGCTATAACGATGGAACATTCCGTCCAACCGCTAACATCACACGTTCGGAACTGGCGGTAATGATTGCTCGGGCATATGGAGCCAGACTGGCAACCGTAGATTCTACAGGTTTTGTAGATGATAAGGATATTCCGGCATGGGCAAAGCCAGCTATTCTAGCAGTTAGAGAAGAGGGAATTGTTGCGGGCATTGGAAATAACGTGTTTGCGCCTAGTGCAACTGCTACGAGAGCAGAAGCAATCACAATGATTATGAATTTGCTAAAGGTGAAATGAGGACCAACTGACAGGTCATAACAGAATCGAAAGCTGCCGTGGCGACAGACGATGCTAAGCTGCGTCGTTGGGAGAATCTCGTTGTCTGTACATGCCCAACGTTCTCTCCTTGAAACCATTTTCATACAACAGTTGACAGCTGGAGTGATTGGAGTTCTGTGGAGGGGAATCCTTTTGCGGTGGGGGACGAAGCAAACCCAAGGAAGGTATAACAGTAACTTAACGACAAATAAGCCGCCATGTAGCCCGAGGGTCATGGCGGCTTTTTGTATATATCCGAATTCAACCTCAAGTCAATAACGCCGAACTGACAGCTGCCTTGAAAGTACTTACGTAATTATAGGAAAGTAACCTTGATTACATCCCTGCCGATAAGAGTCCCCCAATTGTCATAAACCAATGCGGTAATATTGTAAGTTCCGCCTGCCAGCACGAGCTTCGTATTGTTTGTTAACGTATGATGAATGTCGTATCCGCTGGACGGCACGTTGAGCATGCCCGAATAGTAGGTCCTAGATCCGTTATTCATCTCCTGAATGAGGAACATCACTATGTTGATTGTATACCTTGGTGGTGTATTTTTAATGGTTCGAAGGTCAACACGAAGTCAATTACCAACTTCAAAAAGTATTTACATCGTGTAGATTGTCTTCATTTATGCAGTATTACAATTTTTTGAAATACTCGACCAAAGAGTTACATTGAATCAACAAATGAAAGTTGTTAAGGGAAATTCAACAAAAATTCAACATTTAGATTTGAATATTAATTGCGGTGAACCGTATCACAAATAGGGCGAAAACAGCCTGCGAAATATCAATATCGTCGAATGACATGCTTTGTTCATTCTTTTTTTTATCCGAATTGAATAACTAAAATTATCCAAGTAGGTATTGCTATATAATAGACATAAAGACCTCTCTCTCGTCCGTTTCTCTGCTATGTTAACTGTGGTAAGTTATGGAAAGGTCTTTACTAAATGTCTTAAAAGAAAATGACTAGGGGAGAATACTTCTTGGAAACTCACTCATCCAAATATCAAATGAAAAAGAGCTATATTATATTATTGCTAGTGTTGATATTAGTTGTTTTAACCGGTTTGCGCATTTTATGGATGGGAACGTTTCATAATTCCAAACAGGCGTCAATTTATAATGGGCAATTCGATTTGCGCAATTGGAATGCAGAAGATGGTAGTATTCTCTTACTTGATGGGGAATGGGAGTTCTATCCCTCGCAATGGTTAATAGAGGGTAGTCGGAAACAATTGTTAGGTGATAATGCGCCAATGCATATTCAGGTACCGGGAGGATGGAGTGAAGCTTTGCATGCTGACAAGCCATCTCCATACGGGTATGGTTCTTATCGATTGCGTCTTTATGTAGACCCGGCAAAGAACCTTAATTACAGTATTCGTGTACCCAGCGTACGCACTGCATCAGAATTATATGTAAACGGTCGATTGCTTACTAAATCCGGACAGGTGGCGACAACAAAGGATGATTATATTTCGAAGGACCTACCTTATTCTACAACCTTTACAGCAGACGAAAACGGTGTAATCGAACTCGTCATTCAGGCGGCAAATTATGTGGATGGTCGAAGCGGGGGCATTGTCCGATCCATTAAATTTGGTTCAGAAGAAGCCATTGCCAAAGAGATGAAAGCTTCCGTTTCTATGCAGCTTTTGGCAGCGATTATATTCATTATGCATGCAGTCTATGCACTTATTTTGTATTTACTAGGAAATAAGGAAATGAAGCTGCTTTATTTCAGTTTGCTTGCAATATGTGTAACGATCACGAGTGTATTTAGTGTTGATGAGAAGTTGTTCCACCAGTTATTTTATATTGGAAGTGTTTGGGATTTTCGGATAACGAACATTGCTCTCATTATGGCAGCCTATGCTTTGCTCCAGTGTACGAATCATCGCGAGCTTCCTTATTGGCGTAGGATGTACCCTGTCTATAAAGTAATGAATCTAGGGACTGTCGGCATCACTTTGTTTTTAGATCCATCTCAAGTGATTATGCTCTTTCCGGTTTATTATCTATTAATTGGTATTGCTGCAGTTATCACGTTGATTACAATGTTTAAAAAAGTAATCACAGGTTTAAAGAGCAATCTTTTACTGCTTTTCTCTTTACTTGCGTTGATGAACCATTCTCTTTGGTCGTTTATCTTGATAGATAGCAGTTTGAGTCTTGTCTACTATCCGTTCGATATGATTATTGCGATGGGTTGTTTAGCCTCTGAATGGTTTAAGGGATACTTTATCATGCATTCGAACACCAAAGAGCTTGCTGCAACCTTGCAAAGAATGAATGACCATAAGGATCAATTTCTGGCAAACACATCGCATGAATTTAAAAATCCGCTGCATAGCATGCTTAACATGTCACAATCCGTTTTAAAAAGGGAACAGCATTTATTGCAGGAACGGAGCATTAAGGAGCTTGAAACGGTATTATCCGTAGGACGTCGGTTGACATTGATATTGAACGATTTGATTGATGTGATGAGTTTACGGGAAGGCAATCCGCGTCTTCAGAAAAGAGCCGTATTTATCCAGTCAATCGTGACCGGAGTAATGAATATGCTGCAATTTAATACAGAAGTAAAGTCTGTCCAAATTGCAAATCAAATTTCGGAAGATTTCCCTCCAGTAATTGCGGATGAGAATAGGGTGATCCAAATCGTGTTCAATTTACTTCATAATGCTGTGAAATATACGAATGATGGGGTTGTTTCGATTCAAGCTTTTGCAAAGGATGGACGAGCTTATATCGTTATTACCGATACGGGAATCGGAATGGACGAGGACATGCTTAAGCGCCTATTCCGCCCATACGAGCAAGCGAGCGCGAGTGAGACCATGATTGAAGGTGGCTTTGGGTTAGGTTTAAGTATAAGCAAGCAACTGGTTGAGCTTCATGGAGGTGCGTTAGATGTGTCCTCTGCTTTAGGAGAAGGCTCAACATTTACGTTTTCATTAAAGCTAGCAGACTTGAAAGCGGAAGAAGAAAATGATGTATCCAACTCATTCAAACCGTATACATTACAATCTATGGCGATTCAAGAAATTGCCTCCTCGGTCGATTTGGACAAAGTGGGAATTCCGGAAGCTGCGAAACAACCAACTTTATTAAAAATGGATCACGATCGTCCGCACCTATTAATTGTTGATGATGATCCTATCAATCTTCAAGTGCTTGAATCCATACTACCGCCAGACGAATATGAGGTAACGATGGCAACGAGCGGTAAAGAAGCGTTGGCTTTACTGGATACAAAGGAATGGGATCTGGTCATCTCCGATATCATGATGCCACAGATGTCCGGTTATGAGCTGACGCGTTTGATCCGCGAGCGGTTTACACTCACGGAGCTCCCTGTATTGCTCCTTACCGCAAGAAGCCAACCGAAAGACATTCAGAGCGGTTTTATTGCGGGGGCTAACGATTATGTGACGAAGCCAGTGGAAGCAATAGAAATAAAATCGCGAATCGAGGCGCTAACTACGATTAAACATTCTGTTCGGGAACAACTGCGATTAGAAGCTGCATGGCTGCAAGCGCAAATCCAGCCTCATTTTTTATTTAATGCGTTGAATGCTGTAACAGCTCTAAGCGATATTAATTTGGATAAGATGCGCAATTTGCTCAATGAGTTCAGCAATTATCTGAGGAATAAATTTAAATTTCAAAATATGGATGGGCTTGTTCCGATCGAAGAGGAGCTAAGTCTGGTGCGTTCTTATCTATATATTGAAAAGGTTCGGTTTGAAGAAAGGTTACAGGTTATTTGGGAGATAGATGGCTGCGAGGAAATAAAAGTCCCATTTATTACGATCCAGCCTCTCGTTGAAAATGCGATAATACATGGTGTTATGAAGCGCATTCGTGGGGGAAAGGTTTTTATTCGGACTTCTGTCTATGAGACGCATGTAGAGATAACCGTTGAAGACGATGGGGTTGGAATGGACGAAGTTCAATTGCAACGAATATTAGAAAGAAAAGTAAATAGTTGTTCAGGTGTCGGATTGATAAATACGGATCAGCGATTAAAACGGCACTTCGGAACAGGACTTCATATCAAAAGTACGTTAGGTATAGGGACAAAGGTAACTTTTCATGTATATAACAGGTTGAATAGCGGGGATAAAGCTAGTCTAAGTGATAAATAAGTGATTTAAAGAGGAGCATCCTTGGCTGCTTCTTTAGTAATGTTCGCCGATAGGTCCGTTAAGCTGAACCGTATCATAAGTAACGGCAAGTTTTGATTGTACAACATGGAACTTTGACCCTCAAGGGATGGGAATACAAATCAATTGTAGTTGATTGTAAACAGTGTTACTCTAACAAAGGTAAACTCAAAATCTATGTTTTGCAATAAATCTAATAATAGTCACTATTTTAGTTATAAGAAAGGTAATACTATGATAAAAGTTGATAACTTATCCTTCTCATTTCCGCAAAAAGAACTATATAATAACATTTCATTTACGTTAGAAGAGGCACAACATTGCGCTTTTATAGGAACAAGTGGCAGTGGGAAAAGTACATTGATAGATATACTGATGGATCCAGAAAGATATATTTTCGAGGGCAAGTTAGAAATAGACCCGACTTGTAAAATTGGTCATGTAAGTCAATTCTCACAACTAGACAAAACGAAAGAAACAACAGTTTTTGAATATATAGGGGAAAAATTTATTAAGATACAAAATGAAATAACATCTATTTGTACTGAAATGGAAACATCATCGGATATTGATTCGTTATTAGAACAGTATCAATTAGCTTTAGACGCATTTGATGCAATCGGTGGGGATGATTTTGAAAGCAACATTAATAAGAAACTAAATCAAGCAAACCTCATGAAGCTAAAAGATATTAGGGTATCTGACCTGAGTGGTGGAGAATTCAAACTTATTCAAGTGATGAAGGAAATGCTTAATAGTCCAGACTTAATGATTATGGACGAACCAGATGTATTTTTAGACTTTGAAAACCTAAATGCGCTTAAAAATCTTATTAATTCTCACAAGGGAATACTGCTAGTTGTTACGCACAACCGATATCTATTGAATCATTGTTTCAACAAAATTATACACCTTGAAAACACGGAAATCCAAGAGTTTGATGGGCGATATATTGATTATAACTTCTCATTACTTCAGACTAAAGTTGAGTTGCAAGAACTCGCAATCGCTGATGATGAAGAAATTAAGAGAAACGATAAAACAATCGTTAATCTTAGAGTTATCGCAACGTATAATTCACATGCATCTAGAGGGAAAGCGTTAAAAGCTAGAGTTAGGTTTCAAGAAAGATTGGAAACGCGTAGAATTAAAATGCCATTTGTTGATATTAAGCAACCGAATATTAGTTTTGGTATTGATAATGAAATGGAAGACACCATTGTTGTAAATGTTAATCATTATAGTGTTGCCTTTGATGAGTTGCTTTTAGACAATGTTAACTTTGAGATAAAATCGACAGATAAAGTAGCCATTATTGGTGCGAACGGTACCGGGAAAACGACTTTACTCCGAGATATCTTTAAAAATAATGATGAATCAATTGAAATAAATGCTGATGTTAAAGTGGCTTATTTAAGTCAGATTCAAGGCGAAATGCTAAAGGATTCTAATACCATACTAGAAGAATTCATCGATGCTGGGTTTAAAACGTATGATGAGGTTAGATCGTATCTTTCAAACTATGGTTTTGAAGGAGAAATCGTTAATCAAAAGATAGAAGCTTTATCTGGTGGAGAAAAAAACTTGCTTCAATTAGCTAAAGTTTCAGCCAGTAAAGCAAACGTATTGCTTCTTGATGAACCGACAAGCCATTTAGACACCTATACACAAATCGCACTGGAGAAAGCCATTGAAGACTATAAAGGCGCGATTCTCATGATTTCTCACGATTTCTATACTGTTGTAAATGGTATGGATTATGTTTTAATCATTGACGATATGTCGATTAGAAAAATGAGTATGCCAGAATTTAGACAGATGATTTATGCTAGTCATTTTGATAAAGGCTATCTAGAAGCTGAACAAAATAAAAAATCAGTTGAAATGAAAATAGAATTGGCTTTAAAAGATACTAATTTTGAACTTGCAAAAGTATTGGTTGATGAGCTAGAAGAGCTGATTAAGTTGCTTTAAATTACAACCCTCTGATTGAAATGATTACAAGAATATGGCTAAAGTGAATGAGTCCGAATTCAACGATGAAACATGATCTTGATGGGAAAATATCAATTCGGGATTGCATGGGTTTCGAACATGGTAATTGTCATGTAGGAATGACAGGGGAGCAGAGATGTGAGGGAAGGGAAAAGACTGGCCCCGAACGAATAAGGGCCAGTCTGCGAGAAATCGCGATTGCGGGGGGATTACATCCCTTACGTAATTATAGAAAATTAACCTTGACGATATCCCTGCCGATGAGAGTCCCCCAACGGTCATAAACCGATGCATCAATATTGTAAGTTCCGCCTGCCAGCACGAGCTTTGTACTATTTGTTAACGTATGATGAATGTCGTATCCGCTGGTCGGCACGTTGAGCAAACCCGAATAGTAGGTCCTTGATCCGTTGTTTATCTCCTGTATTCGGAACTCGTACTGGTAACCTCCAGTCGGCTTCGTAATACCGATATAATCCGGAACCGCGCCGTAGCTATTCGGATACGGGTTAAACACATAGACCCCATTGGCCGCACTCGCTTGGGAAGCGATCCCGAGCAGCAAACCGATGACCATAACAAGTGAAAATAACTTCTTCATTATTCATTCCTCCTATTAAGGTTCGTCTTACCCGTTCCGGCCGAAATGGGTATGTACCTTTGCAGAGAGCTCTCGCAATGAATATATCATCAATTAACAGAAGTAACTATATTTAGAATTTTGAATTGTATGTCTATTTCTATCGGATTTTTTTCTATTAAAAGGAGGTTGCCCATCGTGGGCAACCTCTTATATATGCTTGGCTATACGGCGATTCGCCGTTCAGGTACCCAATGAGTGCATAGGTTGAAGAATCCATGCTAAACCTGCAGATCGGCGCATAATACGCAATACGTGTGAAATCGGTACACGCTTCTCATTTCTCATTTTTTCCAATTTTCCACCAAATGATTTATCGCTGCCTGCTCAATTGCCAGCCCTTCCGTGTAACGCTCCATAAACAAGGCAAAGCCATTCACATCTGCGCTGTCAGGATAAACCTCTTGTCCTTCTGCATGATGGAACACTTTATTGGCAAGGAAATCAGCCAAGCACTCGTGCTGCTCCTTATTAACCATATAGGATGCCAAAATTGCCATCCCCCATGGGCCGCCCTCACCAGCCGTAGACATAACCGAAACAGGAACATTCAGTGCTGCGGCACATATTTTTTGACCGACTAGCGGCGTTTTGAACAATCCGCCATGCGCCAAAATACGATTTTTTGCAGTGTTACGTCATAAGTATTCTCAACCTCTTGCTGTAATTGGTGATAGGTTTCTTGCAACCCATTAATCATTTCATTGAGATGGCAGGTCCAATAACAGTCAATCAATTGATTTTCCCACTCATAGCTGCTGGAAGCGATTGTTTCAAAATTGTAATCAATCAGTACAGCCTTAATTCGTGTGGATCCAAATTCGATGCCAAGCGAGGTTTCTCCCCTGACTGGTTTGTTCCACTTTTGATCGTTCATACTCCTTTTAAACGCTAACTATCTTATTTCGTAGTGACTACCATGGAGCAACCATCCCTACCACAACTCACGTTCACGAAAAGGGTTCAGGGTTTTAAGTCACGAATATGATATATGTGCCAAAAATTTCTATAGCTGGTTTGGTGAACTAGGATTAAAGAGAAATATCATAGAAATAAGTAGGTGAGGCATAGTGACTCAGGAAGAAGTGTTAAAAGGCGGAAATGTTAATCACATTGTCCGTAGGGAAAATACTGTTCTCCGTCCCACAGGTTATTGGAGCCCGTGTGTTCATGAGCTTCTTAAACATCTAGAGAAGCAAGGCTTTGAGGGAGCACCAAGTTTTCTCGGAATCGACGATTCTGATCGTGAAATACTAACATTCATTTCAGGGGAAGTTCCAGGGAATGAGTACCCTGAGCTTGAGCCTTACATGTGGTCGGATGAAACGCTTGTAGGTTTAGCGCGTCTTTTACGCCAGTTTCATGATGCGACTGCAGGATCAACTCTCATGACGAAGAGCAAATGGCAGCTTAGTTATGTCAATGAACGTGAGCACGAAGTGATATGCCATAATGACGCTGCATTGTACAATGTGGTCTTTCAAAAGGGGATTCCTGTGGGGCTGATTGATTTCGATATGGCTGGTCCAGGTCCACGTTTGTGGGACATTGCTTATTCCCTCTATACATCGGTTCCACTTGCGAGCYTCGAGCCTGACCATTCTTCGGGAAAAACGGTGAAGTACCAATCGGATATACACGCTACGGAGCGCCGTAAACGAATTCATTTGTTTTTTGAATCGTATGGAACTCCCGTCCCCAATGAACTGTGTCAGTGGATTATTCAACGATTGACTACAATGTGCGATACGTTGAGAAATGGCGCTGCCGAAGGGAATCTTGCCTTTAAAAAAATGGTTGATGAGGGACACTTGGCTCACTATGAGAGCGAGATTCGATTTGTAGCAGATCATTTCAATGATTGGATAAAGAACTAAATATTACGCTAACAGACCACGATAAAACATATCGAGATCAAAGAAAGGGCCATCCCGCAAAAGGATGGCCTTAAAACTTGCCATTACAGATAGTGCAGTGAACCGTATCAAAGGCACCAAGTCGGGTGCCTTTTGATTATTTTCCTACATACTTAACCGAATAAATATGCGTTTTCGTTAAATCAATCACTTCCTGGATAAATCCCTCCCGAGATTCCTTGAAATCAGTCTTGATCCAATTCAGAATGAGTCCGTAAAAGCCATAGGCTGTATAACGCTTAAAATAATCCATGTTGACGGGGATGTTATTAATCGTTTCAAAAATAAATTGTTCCTTATAGATCTTTAGAATGGTTTGAGGGAATCCCGTGTGCAATCCTGGTAAAGTATCATCGTATTTTATCAGCTCAAAAAAATCCCGGTGTTGATAAATGTAGGAAACGATATTAAAGGACGGTGCGTTGAGTCTTTCTGTGTATACTTTGTGTCCAGGAACATATGGTTTTCCTACGGAATCTTCCAACCCTTGAAACATAGAAGTAAGTAAATCTTCAGCTAATTTAATTTTATCTTGGTAATGTACATAGAAAGTACTACGGTTATAGGAGGCTGTATCTACAATGTCCTTTACAGAAACGAGATGGTAACCCTTCTCTTTTATTAGTTTTATAAAGGCTGATTTTAGATGTTCTTCTGTTCGATTTCTTCGCTCAGATGTCACGTTTTGTTCATCACTCATGAAAATATCTCCTCGCAAAAAGACGATTTTGATGTAAGTGTCTACTAGTTAGACATATATTAATACTTTAATGATTGTTAAATGTGAACAAAAAAGTACAATTAAGATGCGAACAAAATAGTACAAATATTTATTAATGAATGTTAATTAATAAAAACGCAAATAGTACTATTAAAAATATTGTACTGGAGGATTCATCGATGGGCAAACTACAAAACAAGGTAGCTGTGATTACTGGGGGAGCATCCGGAATCGGTGCAGCTACAGCACGTTTATTCGTTTTAGAAGGAGCCAAAGTGGTTCTTGTTGATTTAAATGAAGAAAAAGGAAAGGCGTTCGAGAACGAGTTAAAGGCGCTTAATGCTGAAGCACTATTTGTTAAAGCAAATATTACAAGTGAAGAAGAAGTCGCCAATATCTTCAAACAAACCGTTGAAGCCTTCGGCAAAGTGGATGTTGTATTCAACAATGCAGGGATTGGGCGCGTTCATCCTTCGCATGATTTGGAGTACTCCGAGTGGCGCAACACAGTAAATGTCGACTTGGATGGCGTCTTCCTGGTAGCACGTGAAGCCATCCGCGAAATGTTAAAAATGGGCGGAGGTACGATAGTAAATACGGCGTCTATGTACGGCTGGGTTGGTTCGCCCGGCTCGGCAGCCTATAATGCGGCAAAAGGCGGCGTGATTAATTTGACTCGCTCTCTTGCTCTTGAATATGCGGAACAAAATATCCGCATTAACTCATTATGCCCAGGTTTCATTGACACACCCATTATTCCCGAAGAAAGTAAACAAGTATTAGCCGGACTCACTCCGATGAAGCGCCTCGGTAAAGCGGAAGAAATGGCAAAAGCCGTACTTTTCATGACATGCGATGACTCATCATTTATGACTGGAAATAGCTTAACCGTTGATGGTGGATATACAGCTCAATAATAGCTCTAAACATGCAGTGATTAGCATGACCAAAGTGGCAAGCTCCAAAATGGGAAAATTAGTAGAAAGAGTAGCCATTATTACATGAGCGGTTCAAGGCACGGGCGCTATGCATGCGCATGAATTTGTCGAAGAGGATGCAAAGGTTGTCGTCATAGACATCAAAATCAGGCCGGCCAACAGCTGGCAGATGAGCTAGGCAGATAGATTTCTTACAGTGAGAATTCTATTGCGACTGGGGAAGAGTAGAAGGCTTAAGCAGATATACAGTATGTAATTTGGAGTACATCGCTCATGTGGCGATGTACTCTTTTGCGTTGTGCTCAGGAGTATCAAAATTCAACGTGAAGTCAACGAATGGGGTGAATGATTACAAAACGGTATTGTTGAATTTGGGAAGCTTTGTATTCTACGTTCTGGCCCTCACCTCACGCGCGAGAAGCAACGGGAATATCCCTCGAGTAGTCCTAAAATCGGGAGAGTCGACAGGGGTCTAATTCACTTCTAGATTCCCGATCGATTATTTCACTTGCGGCCAGATGCGCAATCAACGGCGCCAGCGTAATCGCAGAATGCATCACCGTCAGATAAAGTCCCATTATGTGATCGTGGAAGCCCACGATCGGATAGCCGTCTGCAGGCATGGGTCTCATCCCGACCTTTATGCTTTCCAGTTCCAGTTGATTTCCGTCCTTCAGACTGCGACGCAGCGTGTCGAACGCTCGCTTACCGACCGCCTCGGGTCCGTTTTCCTCCGACTCGTCGATATAATCTTCCGCAGCCAGCAGTATATGATCTGTCAGTTGACGCGCTTCAAATTGTGCATTTGAGATTAATGTGCGTATCAGTTTATTCGTAGTTTTCATCTGAATCAGAATGGAAGGCGACGACGTTACCGGCACGTGACAACCTAAGGGGTCGCAAAGTTCGGGTATGGCTGTACCTGCGGCCATTACCACGACATCCGACTCCAGAAAACCCTTGGACGTATGGATGCCGACTAAGCGGGAATCTTCTTGCTGCAGCTGTGTAACGTTGGTTCCGAAATGGATCTTTGCTCCGTACTCCCGCGCTTTGCTGAGCAGCAGCTTCGTTACCCCTATAGGGTCCAGCGCACCTTCTTCGCTAACAAAGATTGCTTCATCCGGATATTCCTTCAGATTCGGCTCCAATGCCTCAAGCTGCTCTCGGTTTAATTTTTGAAAGTGGAGTTGCTCCCTTAGGGGCGGAGTGCCCCAAGTCAGCGCTCCATTCCAATGAATGTTCAGTTCGGGCACCTCTTGCTGAAGCGTATGATATTCTTCTAAAGCTGCATCGTACAAATGCCAGTATTCGGGAGCCACCCTATGCGTCGTATGTATCCAGGCAAAAGATTTTTCAGTGACTTCACCCGCCGCGGCGGGGTGTCGTTCTATTACGGTTACATCTTGATTTCGTTTAGCCAGATGATAGGCCATGGACGCCCCGACAATCCCTGCGCCAATAATCACGATTTTTTGTTTATTCAATTATGACTCCCCCTCTATCACCCTAGTGTAACATAGGCGTCATGATAATCAGACGTTATTACATATTCAGGAAGCTGGAGTGATTGGAGTTCTGTAGAGGGGAATCTGTTTGTTTGGGGGATACAGCACTCATCGATTTTCATGAAAACGGTTCCAAAAGGCTAAGAATGACTGGAAAAGTTTAAAAATGTCTCACTACATACTAGGTTACTCATACGGTAAGCTAGTAGTAGTCCTTATATTTACAGTTCTTCCATTATGAATACTTAGGGGTGATGTTGGAATCCTCTTCGCTGTCTGGTTGCCAAGCAAGCTAATGGTATAAGCCGAACCTAAGAAATGGGAGGTAACAATTATGCGTAAAAGGTTTTTAAGTTTGTTTTTGTCAGCAACGATGCTGCTGTCCGTCCTTATCGGTTTCAATTCCTCTACATCAGCAGCGGATCCAATCATCAGTTCTGGAAATCCCATTTTCACTAGTATTTTCACCGCCGACCCTTCTGCTCGAGTGTGGAATGACGGACGTATTTACGTGTACGCGTCACACGATATCTTTCCTTCCAGAGGAAGCGATTTGATGGATAAATATCACGTCTTCTCGTCGGACAATATGGTCGACTGGGTGGACGAAGGAGAGATCCTGAGCGCGGAAGATGTGCAGTGGGGACGGCCGGAAGGGGGCTTTATGTGGGCTCCGGATGCCGCATACAAGAACGGAACCTACTACTTCTATTTTCCGCATCCTAGCGACACGAATTGGAATAGCTCTTGGAAGATCGGCGTGGCAACAAGCGACAAGCCTGCAGAGGATTTCGAGGTTCAAGGGTATATACAGGGGCTTCCTGGCAGCAATTTGATCGATCCTAACGTATTCCGCGACGACAACGGAACCTATTACCTGTATGCCGGGGGAGGAGGTACCAGCTACGGGATGAAGCTTGGTGGCGACATGGTGTCGATAGATGGTCCCGTCAAGCAGTTCACCGAGCTGGAGGATTTCCACGAGGCTACTTGGGTGTTTAAGCGGGGAAGCGTTTATTATTTAATGTACTCCGATAATAATCCTGGCGCGAACCGGATGCGGTATGCAACCAGCAGCAATCCTCTTGGACCATGGACCAACCGCGGCGTCATACTGGATCCGGTATTCGGCAGTGAAACTTCGCATGGGTCCGTTGTGGAATACAAGGGGAACTGGTATATGTTTTATCATAATGCGAAAATTTCCTCGAACGGTACGCTTCGTTCCGTCGCCGTGGATCGGTTGTATTTCAATTCCGACGGGACAATCCAAAAGGTCATACAGACGTCCGAAGGTGTACCGGCTGTTGGACCGCGCTCCACCGCTACCGAGGTCAAGTACTACGATTTGATTAACGAAAGCTTTGACGCATATACACAGAAAACGGAGTATGCCATGAATATGAGCAACGTATCCATAGGAGGAGGGGCGACTCGATCCGGTGCAAATGTTGAAAATATGCATACTCAAGGCTCCTACATTCAGTTGAATGGAATCAATGGCGGCGCAGGCGGAAAGGCGCTTCTAACCGTACTCTATTCTTCCGGGGACAGTGGGTCAGCCTTTAAGGTAGATGCGAGCGGCGACACGGCCGGAGACGGTTATTTTCTTTCTCTGCCTGGCACGGGAGGGTGGGGCAATTACACCGGCCGAACGAACCGTCTAATTGATTTGAATTCGGGCACGAACAATCAAATCCGGCTAAGCGGCGGTATGGGAGGAGTTAACGTATCGCGCGTCATCGTATCCTTGATCCCGCAAACGACGCAGGAAGCGGAATATCCAATGAGCGGAACTAACGTGTCCGTAGGGGGAGGGGCGACGAAGTCGGGTGGAAGCATTGAAAATATGCATATCCCGGGCTCCTACTTCGAGCTGACTGGGGTTGGCGGTGGTATGGGCGGCCAGAAGCTTTTGACCGTGGTTTATGCTTCAGCGGACGCCCAAACAACCTTTAAAGTGAACGCCAGCGGCGACCCGTCGGGGAACGGCAATTCGCTTACTTTGCCTGGCACGGGAGGCTGGAGTACCTACACCGGTCGGGCCAGCCGCATCATCGATTTGAATACAGGCAACAGCAACGTTATTCGGGTGAGCGGCGGCATGGGCGGAGCTAACGTGAGCCGAGTCATCATCTCGACGATTCCGTAAACATGAGTCCGTTAAAATAACAAAATAATTGCTTAATCAATAAGCAGGATGGGGGCTGTGACAGGTTACCGGTTGGTGACCTGTTGCGGCCCTCTTTGGGCTTTCCGTTCAATAGGTTGCAAACAAAGCGAGAAGTGGGTAGTTGCAGAAGGTTCGGAGTCAGCCAAAGTTTAGCAGTCGGGTTAGGAGGTTGTTGAACGCTTGTCGCTTTTGCTACCGTCCTTTCACGAACAGACGCCACTTTTCGTGCGGAGCAAGAATTCGACCGCCATTGACGCCAAAGGGATGGCGTCAATGATCGGTTTACTATTCTGATTTATTATTAAAAATCCAAGCGGGCAAGGTAGCAAGCAAATAGCTTCATTAAAATTAAGCAAGTGTTGTAATCGTGAGTGGGCGGCAACGCAATCACCTTTGAATAAGCTACGCTATATCAAATTTTTGACCACCCAAATACCGGCCTCAAAAGCTTGCGAATATAATAAGCCATTATTGTCATTGGAGTCCATGAACTGCGCTTGTTCTGGATGTATTGATCGTTGATAATATAAGTCCGAGTGGAAGTAGGGCTCTTCAGACCAAACATTTCCCACTTCGCAGGATCATTCGAACCTTCGAGTCTTACAAGCATATTCTCCGACTCACTATTTATTTTAGCCGGAATTTGCTCGTAGGCTTGGGCGATTTGCACATGAAATTCGTCGATCGGATTGCGGCTAGCAAGGCTCTCCAAGTGGATGCCTTCGCGAATGTAAGAAACGTATGCCAGATGGTCAGCCCAGCACTCGTCGATATAAAAAAGTCTTACCCGCTGCTCCGAAGGGCTCATCGGCTTCTCGCCTTTCAAAATTTCGAGCCTCTCCTCGTATAGAATCCGCCTCTGATCCTCCACCATATCCGAATAACAGTTCAGTTCCTGGCGGATATGAAAGTTTTGCCCCATAGCAACGCGCTGAATATGCGCGATTTTGCTGCGGAGCCCCGGCTTTTCGAGAGCCTCATCCTGCCTCAGATTGCGAAACGCTTTATCGATGCCGAACTGAAGCAGCAACTCGTCCTCCAAGCTTACGAAAATTACGGAAGCTCCCGGGTCGCCTTGGCGGCCAGAACGCCCGCGCAGTTGGTCGTCGATCCGCACGCTTTCGTTCACATGTGTGCCAATCACGTACAACCCACCTAGCTTGGCGACAGCTTCTGCTTGCATGGGGTTGCCTCCGCCGAGCCGAATGTCGACGCCCCGCCCTGCCATATTCGTAGACACCGTCACGGCCCCGATTTCTCCTGCTTTGGCTATGATCTCGGCTTCTTTGGCGTCGTTTTTCGCATTCAGAACATGGCAAGGTACACCGGCAACCGCTAGCGCCTCCGCCAGCATGTCAGACTCCTCGACGCTTGATGTACCAATGAGAATCGGACGACTCGTCGCATGGACGGATATGATTTCTTTTACAAGTGCCTTGAGTTTGGCTTCTTTATGAGTATAAATCCGGTAGGGATGGTCGATCCGTATGTTTGGCCGGTTCGGCATAATTTGTACGACATGCAGCGCATAAATATCTTCGAATTCCATTGCGGAGGCGTAAGCGGTAGCCGTCATTCCGCAAATCTTCGGATATAGGCTAAGGAAGTGTTGAAGGGTGATCGTCCCGAGAATTTCCCCGCCGGATATCGACTGCATCCCTTCTTTGGCCGCAAGTGCAGCTTGCAGCCCGTCCGGCAAATGCCTGTTCTCCGCCACGCGGCCGGTATATTCGTCGATCAGCTCGATTTTACCGTTCCGGACGATATAATCGACGTCTTTTTTCAATAACAATTCCACATGCAGCGCGCAATTTAATGACGTTAACAAATGACTATTATGGCTATCGTACAAATTGCCGCATCCGAGCAGCGACTCCGCTTTCGCAGAGCCTGCTTCATTTAAATATACGTTCCGTTCGAACTCGTCGAAGTCGTAATGCTCTACTTGCTCGAGGTGCCGAGCTACTTCTGCGAAACGAATGCCGTCGTTGCTGGAAGAGCCCGACTCGCCGGCGATGACTAGCGGCACCCGCGCTTCGTCGAGAAGCAGTGAATCCGCTTCGTCGACGATGACGTAGTGAAAAGGACGATGTACGGTATCGGCTTCGCCCAGTGCGATCGTGTCTCGCAAATAATCGAATCCCGCCTCCTTGGCTGTAACATAGGTTATATCCGCCGCGTACGCTTCACGTTTCTCGGACAGGTTCATGCCCGCTTGAACCGAGTTTATAGTTAGCCCTAGGAAACGATAGATTGGGCCCATCCACTCCGCATCTCGATTTGCCAAATAATCGTTAAAAGTCAGCACATGAACGCCTTCGCCGGTCAGCGCATTTAGATAAGCAGGCATAACAGCAGAGAGTGTTTTTCCTTCACCGGTATGCTGCTCAATCAAAAAACTCTTGTGAAGAGCGATGGCAGCGATGATCTGAACATCGTAAGGCTGTAATCCGAGTGTTCTTTTCGCTGTCTCACAGACTAACGCATAAGCATCGATAAGCAGCTCATCCAAAGGCGTACCCGATTTTGCTTTCTCTCTTAGCAGGAGGGATTCCGCTTGAAGCTGCCCATCGTCCCATGCTTCCAAATTCCGTTTCCTAATGAGCTCCACTTTGTCCTGATAGACTTGCAGTTGATGCTGGGTATCGCGGTCTTTGAATTTTTGGATCAGCTTGGCGGCTATATTCATAGGAATTTGATCTCCCCTCGGTAGAAATTCGATTAGTTTTGGATAATATTTGTGCTGATCTGTCACCTAATAGGTTTAAATCCATTTCATATAAGCAAAACCATATACTGCACTTACCGTCATCACCGTACTCTATAAAGCAAAGCTGACCGCCATCCAGCAGAGGATGAGTTTGGATAAGCTTTGAGCGTGACCCATTGCTGCCACTCAGACCAGACACTTCGAGAAGCAATATAATCGAAATAAATGGCTAATGCATAATCCATGACAACAGCTTACTTCTCCTCCTCCTTTAAATAAAACACTTCCTAAACGGGAACCTTGTAAGTTACGGCAAATTTGAGAGCGAACGTAATCGAAGGGGAGTAGTCTCCTTTCTCGATAACCCTTCTGTCTGGCGAGTCGCTCCAATGACATTTGTTAAGTCTTGCTGCAACCGTCTGAAGCGCGCCCTCAGTCCACGATCGTTGTTAACAAGCATACGAGGGACCGTCTCTAGTTATTGGTTAGAAAATATTGTAATTTGTCCATTGCAAAATGTAAATAATATATTGCATTCCAGTGGCGGAGAGTATCTGAAAATACTTTGATTAAGCTTCGTGTTGAGTACGAATATAGTACATATTTTATCCTCCTAAATTTGTTCGCTTTCAACTAGCTGCAAAACTCTATGGCATTTTGGTAGGCAGATTCCCTTTTTAAGTAGTCAATATGCTCAGCAATGAATGGAATACTATCGTCTCTATTTTTATATTTTCAGGTTAATGGAAGCGTGGTATTATAACGAATAATAGGTTTAGTTTCAATTATTTTACAAAATTAGATTAGATAAAGGGGGCAACGATTTATTATGCTAGGCAAATGCATAGGCATTGGCTCCAGTTGTGAGGTGCATGAGTGGGGCGAAGAGGGAAAAGTAGTAAAGTTGTTTCATGCTGGCACGCCATTGGAAGCTGTTCAACTCGAATATCGGAACAGTTCTGCTGCTTGGTCCAGCGGACTACCGGCAGCGCGCCCGTTCGAGCAAATCGTGTGGGATAACCGCCTTGGTATCGTTTTCGAGAAAGTAGTCGGATCGACATTCGTGAATCGTTTTTTTGAACAACTGCATGCTTTTCATGAAATTGATTTTGACGATGTAGACAGCGATTTAAGGAAATTTGCTCGCGTCCTGTATAACATTCATAATGGAGACATCAGCGGGATTGTTACTGAGCAAAAGGAGCATTTGAAGGTAATCATCGGTAGACCCTCCTTGCTGACGGAAGACGAAATAACTGCCCTCCATGCTTATGTGGATCAGTTGCCTAATAAACGAATGCTATGCCACGGCGACACGAACGTCAATAATCTCATTTTGCGAGAAGGTATACCAGTTATGATCGATTGGATGCATACCGTAATCGGCAACCCGGCGGCGGATATCGCGGAAGTATGCGTGACGATCCTGTATGCTGTGTTGCCCCCAGAAACGCCGCCTGACGTTAACGCATTCTTTGAATCCTCGCGGGAGACTGCATACCGTATATTCGTCGATGAATATTGCAAGCTGTCTGGCGTGACAGAAGATGAAATATTCCCTTGGTACGTTCCAGTCGCCGCTCGTCAGCTCGCATCGGGTGCCTTATCAGACGTACAAGCGGAAAAGCTTGTTGCTTTGATTAGGGATAAGCTCAGTATCGTGCTTTAGCGAAGAGGGCTGTAATAGGTTAAGGACAAGTTTACGATTGGATGTCATTTTCAGAGCATGACTGCAAGCTAGAGTGTTATTATTCTACCGGCTGACAATACACGTATATAAAATATTACAGAAAATTATGGTAATATAGTTCTGATAGATTACCATTTTAATTTATGGAGGCGCTTACTTATGGACCAACAGTTGCAGCAAGAGGGGTACTTCGGGGAATTCGGAGGAAGCTTCGTTCCACCGGAATTGCAGGAAGTGCTAAACTATTTGAGCGAGCAATTTTACAAGTTCAGTGAAGATCCGGACTTTCAGGAAGAGCTCAGCTATTACCTGCGTGAATATGTTGGCCGCAAGAGCCCGCTCACGTATGCGGAGAGGCTGTCCAAATCGTGGGGAGGACCCAAGATCTACTTAAAGCGCGAAGATCTGAACCATACTGGTGCGCATAAGATCAACAACGCCATTGGCCAGATTCTGCTCGCCAAGCGAATGGGTGCCAAGCGGATTATCGCCGAGACTGGTGCTGGTCAACATGGAGTTGCGACAGCTACGGCTTGCGCAATGTTTAATATGGAATGCGTCATCTATATGGGAGCTGAAGATATGCGCCGCCAGGCGCTCAACGTGTTCCGGATGGAACTGCTCGGTGCTACTGTTGTGCCGGTTGATAAGGGTCAGGGTCGACTGAAGGACGCTGTGGACGAAGCATTGGGCGATCTGGTTCGCAATTATAAAAATACGTTTTACTTGCTCGGTTCTGCGGTTGGTCCACATCCGTTTCCGACGATGGTCAAGCATTTTCAAGCGGTCATCAGTGAAGAGTCGAAGCAGCAGATTTTGGAGAAGGAAGGTCGTTTGCCTGATGCGGTAGTAGCCTGTGCGGGCGGCGGCAGCAATGCGATTGGCGCATTCGCTCATTACATCGACGAGCCGAGCGTTCGCTTAATCGGCGTTGAACCCGATCAAGCACCGACTTTAACGGAAGGCGTTCCGGGTATGATTCACGGCTTCAAATGCTTGGTACTGCTGGACGAGGAAGGAGAGCCGCGGAAGACGTATTCAATCGCCGCGGGGCTCGATTATCCGGGTATCGGGCCGGAGCATAGCCATTTGAAGGTGACTGGACGCGCCGAATATGCGACGGTTACCAATGAGGAAGTGCTGGAAGCATTCCAAGAACTTTCTCGTACGGAAGGAATTATCCCTGCCTTGGAGAGCGCGCACGCGGTTGCCTATGCCAAGAAGCTGGCGCCAACGATGGATCAAGAACAGATCTTGATCATTAACCTTTCCGGACGCGGAGACAAAGATGTCGAGCAAGTATTTCAGATGATTAAATAATAACAACTGTCGGCTGCATCCATGTAAGATCGGGTGCGGTACGATGAAAACAATCACGATTATAACGATGTGATCTAGAATTTGGAATAGCAGACCGGGAGCCTCCTAAGTGGAGAGACTCCCGGTCTTTGTTATATAATTGGCAGAAGAGCTCCATTGAAGATTGGAATCACACCATATACTATAGATATGAAGGCTAATAGAGCGATCTAAGGCTAAAGGTTCCATAATGGATTACATAAATGAACGAAAGAGGCGAGTCAAAATGAATAACATCGTGTCGTTGGAATGGCTAAAAGAGAAACTCGGTGAGCCGAAACTCGTCATCGCGGATTGCCGTTTTCGTTTGGACGATCCCGATGCGGGGCTCAGAGCGTACGAGGAGTCCCATATTCCGGGGGCTGTTTATATGGATCTGGAGAAGGATCTATCCGGTGAGGTCGAGGAATATGGCGGACGCCATCCGCTTCCCGATATTTTTGCAATGACAGTGACGTTCGGCAGGACGGGCATAAGCAACGATTCAATTGTGGTTGCTTATGACGATCAAGGCGGAGCGATGGCTTCCCGACTGTGGTGGCTGCTGAAGTATATGGGGCATGAGCAGGTTTATGTACTGGACAACGGCTTCTCGGCTTGGGCCAATGAAGGGTTGCCTGTATCAACCGAAAACAAAGTCGTGCAACCTGCGACATACCTTGCAACGGTGCAGCACAATATGCTAGTTGAAATGGATGAGGTTAGGGAGCTGCTTGGCAGCGAGGGAGTAACGCTTATCGACTCGCGCGAAGCTCCACGCTACCGCGGAGAGGTCGAGCCGATCGACCGCGTCGCAGGCCACATTCAAGGCGCGATTAATCGTTTCTGGCAAGAGGGTCTAACGGAATCCGGCGGTTGGAAGGATGTCGCCGCTCAATCCGATCGGTTCCATGATCTGGACAAGAACGGCGAGCTGATCGTGTATTGCGGATCAGGCGTCACAGCCACGCCAAACGTCATTGCGCTGCAGGAAGCAGGCTTCACGAAAGTGCGCTTGTATGCGGGAAGTTGGAGTGATTGGATTAGCTATGAGGAGAATCCGGTAGCGACGGGTGACGAAGAGAAGGCTTAATCGAAATAATAGTGTGAGATTCGAAGTACATCGTTCATGTGGCGATGTACTTCTTTGTGTTGTGCTCGGGATCTCAGAAGTCAACACGAAGTCAACGAGTACCCCTTGAAAATACTTACAGGAATCCATTACCCGGGCGTGTCGCTCATATGCTCTCCTATACATCACTTCTAACATTATTTTGATAAGTTAATTTTGACGCATTAACCCAATCAACTCAATAAAGATATAAAATATGAATTCAACAAAAAATCAACAATATTATCGTGAGTGACGTTTATTTTTAATTTCACTACTTACGTTGGTTGTTATCATAGTCGAAGTGAATAACAAAAGCATTAAGACCGTCTCTACTAGGGATGCTTTCTTGTGGATTCGGTATTATCGTGAATAGTAGGAATTTAGCAAGAAAAATCAGGACAACTCCACAGTAGTCTATTACTCTTAACAAGAGGTGATTTATGGGATATTACACTTATATTCGGGATACCATCGATTTCATTGAAGAAAATCTGTGTGAACAGATTTCCTTAGAACTCATTTCTTCCAGACTCTCCTTTTCTCCTTATCACTTTCATAGAGTTTTCCATTATCTTACTGGTATTGCCGTCATGGAGTATGTCAGAAAGAGGCGGTTGTCCCTATCGGTGAATTGGCTGGCGAACACGGATGAGAGCATTATTGATATTGCTTTTAAGCTTCAGTATCAATCTCCCGAGGCGTACACAAGAGCGTTTAAGAGAAATTTTGGATTAAGTCCCAGCGAATGCAGAGTAAAAAAGACGTATGATCATTTAAAAATACTGGAAAGATTGGGGGAGCATCAAATGACGGCAATGGAATTCAAAGGAGATATAGTGATGCAGCCTACTATGAAATTAAAACCCGAGTTCAGAGTTATTGGTTATGAGTTGGATACATCAAAAAGTAATACAACCATCCCTGAGTTTTGGAACAAGTATCTTAGTAATGACTGGCCCAGTACAATTCCTAACTGGATTGATCCTGCAAGATGGATCGATTTGGGGATATGTCATAATTGGAAGGAGGACGGGAGCTTCAAGTATCTTTTGGGAATGGAGGTCACAAGTTTCGATAATGCTCCGATCGGAAGTGTTTACAAAACATTTTCTTCCGCCACATACGCCATTTTTACAACGCCACAAGTTCCGCGTGATGTTTTTGTCTCATCAATCAGCAAGTCTTGGGATTATATATTTAAGGTGTGGTTGCATCAATCCGAATATGAAATCACCGAAGGTCCGCAATTTGAGCTGTATGATGAGCGTTGCCAAGCGCATATCGATAGTCAAATAGACATCTACATACCTGTAAAAAAGAAGGCGAGTTATAGTGATCGGTAGAGTGGATGAGCATGATGAACACATTTGGGAAAGAAGAGAAGCCATTGCGCTTTTGCGATCAATTCCGAGTGTATGTAATAAGTAACTAGAAGGGTGTGCTTGATCTGAACGCTTACGAAGAAGTTTGCCAGTGGGAAAGGACGGAAGCCGTTAAGCTCTTAAGTCAATCTGGGCTTGAGGCAGGAATGACCGTTATGGATATTGGGTGTGGGTATGTACACTATACGATACCGGCAGCGATTGCCGCTGGAACAAATGGAAGCGTAATCGCTATAGAGAAGTTGAAGAAGATCATTAAGCATGCCGAGAGACGACTAGACGAAGCGGGTGTAAAGAATGTTGAATTGATGAATACGAATCATCAAGGCTTACCAGATGAAGTGCAAAACCAGATTGACTTCCTAATGATGTACGACGTCATTCACCATTCGCCAAGGAGTGAAATGCTCGAAACTGTAGTTCGATGTTTGAAGCAGGGTGGTATTCTTTCATTCCTCGCGTTTAAAGATCTCAGTGATTATAAGCCGTCCTTGTTTGAAAGAGTGTTAAAGGAAGTAATCCAAGATATAGAAGCCTCCGGGTTTACGATGAAGAGTGAAATACCATTTGGTGGCGTGCATTTTGATCATTTTCACAGCAGCTATCATTGGAAGAGATACGGTGAGGTCCGTCTAGCATCCCTTGAACGAGGCACTGTGTATAATTTCATGAAGGCTAAATAATACACACATATACAGGAGCGAGGTAACGTTTTAAAGGAGAACATTTCCTAAGTTGGAGATCTCCTTACATCCGCCTCGCTGTTCCAATGGACTTGGCGAAATAATGACAATGATGTCTCGGACTGGCATTATCGGAGCGTAACCTCGATGTATCTCCCGAATGTTATACGACAGCTGGAGTGATTGGATTAGTTTCTCTAACAACCCCATCGCCATGCAGCTCGTAAGCTGCGGCGATGTATTTTTATATCGTGAACTCAACACGAGGTCAACCAATGGATTTCGAATGATGAAATGAATTATTTTCAGAAGCCTAGTGTACGCTCTTATTCATTCTAAATACACAAAGATACCGGAACCTTTGCCCGTAATTGCCTAGCGTCCTGATTAGACAACGTGACGTTTGTATGATATGGTGTGGTTTACAGATAGGCATTCCACTTTCCGAAGTGGGGTGCCTTCCTGTATATTTACGGAGGTTTTACATTAAATGTATTGTGCCGTAATCGGCAGAACATGGAGGTGGTGATGCTATGTTTCGCTCTTTATCCCCAATCGGGGAAGATTCAGCGACTAAGGAACGAGCGCAAAGATCTTTTAATAAAGAGGAGAGAGTTAAGCATGACAACATTTATGCAAGCAGAGAAACGTACACATTTGAATACATCAGGGCTTCGTAATCTACGTAAATCAGGTCGTCTGCCTGGTATTGTGTTTGGTAGGAATGTAGAAAATAAGATGGTTCATATTTCAACGATAGAATTTCATAAGTGGTTGAAGCAAGGTGCATCTGGTTTTATCGATATACAGCTTGACGGGAAAGATTCGGTGTCCGTATTGCTTGAGGATCTCCAGCGAGATCCGGTAACGCGTGACTTGATTCATGTTGATTTCCAGCAAGTGCAGAATAACGAAATCGTATGCACAAAGATTCCGGTAAAATTCATAGGCAAGCCAATCGGATTGAAGCAGGGCGGGATTGTACAACTTCAGTCCGAGTTTATTGAGGTAGAAGCATTGCCAAGGCATTTGCCGTCGGTGATAGAATATGATATCAGCGGTATGAATATCGGTGAATCCGTCTATGTGAAGGATTTGGATTTGTCTTCAGAAGTTACACTTATTTCCGGTAAAAACGAGTTTCTCGTATCTGTAGTGAAGCCTTAACTCATCCTATTAGGTTTCAACTATTAAAAACACGTCGTATCTGCAGCTTACCTGCTGGTACGACGTGTTTTTGCGTAATTTGACATCTTCCTCCCGTTCTTAAGGACCATTGACGGCGCTTGCAGATTATCCCCATAATAGAAAAAGGTGTTACATAAATTTACAGTTGGGAGAGGGTAAAATGTCCAAACGCGTGCTTATTCTAACGGGCGACGGTGCAGAGGTTCTGGAGGTTTATTATCCATTCTATCGGTTGAAGGAAGAGGGCTACGAGGCTGTGATCGCTTCGCCGAGAAAGAAGACATTGAATACGGTATGCCACGACTTCATCGAGGGATGGGATACTTATTCGGAGAAGCCAGCTCATCTGCTGCCGTCTGATATAGCCTTTGCGGACGTGGAGCCTGCTGACTACGATGCCTTGATCATCCCAGGCGGACGCGCTCCCGAGTTCATCCGCAACGATCAAGATCTTCCGCGAATTGTCCAGCACTTTCTGGATGCAGACAAGCCTGTAGGCGCGATTTGTCACGGTGCTCAGGTATTCTTGGCACTGCCCGATCGTTCCTACTTCAAAGGCAGAACGTTAACGGCATACAATGCGTGCAAGCTAGAAGTCGAATCACTCGGCGCAGAATATGCAAGCGAGACACTGCATGTAGACGGAAATTTAGTATCGGGTCACGCATGGCCTGATCTCCCTGGATTTATGCGGGAATTTCTAAATCTGCTTGGCCGGACGTCGAACAAGGAACTAACCTCAACCACGAACTAATTCTTAATACAGCGAATATGCATCGCCTTTCAAGTGTTGGCTTTGCATACGAATAGAAGGAGGAAAAGGCACTGTTGGGGTGTCTTTTTTGACATATGCGCGCCTAGCCAGCGACGAGTAATTGCTGAGAGGCATAACAGTATGAATGATTTAAATACATGGCCATGTGGGCTTAATGCTCAGGCTATGTATTTTTTTGTGCTTGGAATCAATACAAAGCCAACGAAAAAATTGGAATATGCTCATGAAATGCTCTTAACAGAGTACATGCTCATAAACTATAAACTCTTAGTAGAGAATATGATGTCTGGTTACTTAGGCTGTCAGCAGCAATTTGACTAACGGCAGATTGGTGATGATAATTGTTATCAATAACGTGGAAATAGATGAGAGCCCTCATGCTCACCTTTCTATATTCCAACGGACACTGGATATACAACGATCAGTCAGGATTAACGGTCAATTACCATTGAAATGAGGTAAGCATAGTGAAAATCGACGTTGATCGGTTAGCAGAACATCTGGCACACACTCCTTTTCAAGTACAAGGAGTATATCGATATGCGAGAAACCCAGGCGTGCCTCACGCTGACTATACAGATTCTTTTCCTGGATTTGTGTTTCCTCTTACAGGAAAAATACAATTTCAATTTAATGACACGCCTTATATCTTTTCGCCAGGAAAAGTTGTACATGGGGCTGCAAAAATGAAACTAGGCCAAAAAGTGTTTGGTGAAACGGACTGGGAATATATCTTAGTTTTATACCGGATATGTAACTCGGAACTAGAAGAGTCAAGCTTTTCGCATCAGCATTTTGAATTATTAACAGGGCAGTCCCCTCGTCTAATTGAATTAATTATGCGTCTTTGGCGTGTTTATAATCAGCGTGGAGGCATATCAAAGTTTCAGACCGAGATGCTGTTTCGCGATGTGCTGAATGAAGCCTTATTATGTGTTGATAATAGGCAAAATAGCTGTGAATCACATACTTTATTCGAACGGGTATCTAATTATATTCAAGAATACTATTATCAAAGCCTTACAATAGCATCGCTTGCAGAACAGAATAACGTTAATCGCAATCGACTTTCTTACGTGTTTAGAAGGCATGCAGGTATGGGGCCTGCACAATATTTATTACAATATCGTATAAACATGGCGCAAGAAATGCTTTTTACAAGTGATGCACCTGTACAACAAATTGCAGAAACTGTTGGATTTGCTGACCCCTTTTATTTTAGTAGAGTGTTCAAAAAGCAATTTGGTATTGCTCCTACTGGATATCGAGAAAAGTTCATTAATAATCCATTCTAGTTTCAATAAGCATCCATTCAAATCAAAATATGACTTTACTATAATAATGGAAACGGAAATAAGCGCTTTATTACATCCGAGTGTCTGTTCACTATAAGGGTATATTGGAAATTTGAAAAAGGGAGGGGTTAATATCCATTATCAAGCTATTAATCTGAATGATAAGCTAACTAAATTCAATGACTATTGGTCTCTGAAAGTCATTGGTGAAATGAATGACTATCAATTTAAGCTTATTAAGATTGCTGGGGATTATGAATGGCACGTTCATGAAGATACCGATAAGGTATTTATCGCACTTGAAGGGGAGATGATCCTTGATTTTCGTGATGGTCAAGTGATAATTTCCAAGGGTGAAATGTTTATTGTCCCTAGGGGAATAGAGATGAAGCCTTCCGCCGAAAAGGAATGCCATATCATGCTGGTGGAGCCTAAAAGCGTTATAAACACTGGCGATATGGAGCCCGACTTAATAGCAGCCGATACATGGATCTAGTGCTTTTTACTAGTACGAACTAGTCTATGAGAATATGTTTTCTTGTGCCAATTCATGGGAGTGATGAAGTGGTAAACCGTATTCGGGATGGCTTAATTTCCAGTGGGGTTTGCTGTATTAAGACAGCCTGATTGGGAGATTTGCTTAATAGAAATGTCGTGTTTAGTTTTTGTCGCTACAATGAAGGACACCCAATCAGGGTGTCCTTCATTTTGCTTTATAGATGTTAAGGTGAACCCTTAACTATTGCTTCCTGTTTATAAGCGATTTTGCTTATTTTAAGTTTTATTTTGAATAATGATTATCTCCAAAATGTAATCTTGTCAGAACTTAATCGAACGGATTCATGTCCTGCTTCCTTTGCTTTTCCTATTGAAATAATCATGACCGGAACAAAGCGCTCTTCATCTAAATCAAATGCTCTAGCTACTTGGTCAACTTCAAATCCTGCCATTGGATTCGTATCATACCCATGTGCACGAGCTACTAACATTAACTGCATGGCAAAGAGGCTGCTATCGACCTTTGCAACTTCTACTTTCATTTCCTTTGGTAGAGTTGGATACATCGATAGAATGGTTGCGAGTTGACTATCCCGTACTTCAGCTGGCATTTTACCTTGTTCCACGGCAGTATTATAAATTTCTTCAACATATAAATAGCTTTGGGTATCACCAAAAATTAATAACATGGCAGATGAAGTATCGTTTTGTAATGTATTGAAACGTACAAGGGGTCTTAGTTTCTCTTTTCCTTCCGGAGTATCAACCACAATTACACGCCAAGGCTGCATATTAGCAGAGGACGGAGCCAGACTGGCTTCCGAAATCATTTCACTTATCTCTTCTTTTGATATTTTAATGTTCTCATCATAATTACGCACAGAACGTCTTCCTGTAACTATACTGGTGAAATTGTTATTTTGAATGTGGTTAAACATAGAATCTCTCCTTTTGATAACATAAGACTTTTTGACATTGTGTATGTCGTTCGTTATCATAATTGCATTATGAACTATAAACCAAGGTTTATAGCAAATGAATAAAGCGAGGCCATAAGATGAAAATAAATGATGTTTCAAAATTAACGGATCTGCCTATATCAACCTTGAGATTCTACGAACGTAAAAACCTAATACCGGACACATTTGTTAAAAGAGATGCAAATAATTACCGTATTTATACTGAGGAAATTGTTGAATTTCTAGAAGATGTAAAGGCACTTTTATCCGTAGGATTTTCGGTAGAAGAGTTGAGTTTACTAGTAAATCAAGAACTTAATTTATCATATGAGGTAAAGAAAAAAGTAGTTGAACAAAAAATTAAAGAAATTGAAGATATTCAGAAGCGATTAAAAAAGTCGAAAAAATTTTTGCAAGCAACCTTGGAAGGAAAAGCGAATTTTCAAACGAAGTGTTAATGCTGTTGAGAGTCTAAAAAAGTATGAATGATTTGTACACATCACCATGTAGGCCGCGTGCCTTGGGTGATGTTTTTTTATGCTCCAAGATTACTCGGCCTTTGAAAGTACTCGGGAGATACTTCGGCCCAAACGCAAACAATGTGCTGATCGAAGGGGGAATTTGTAATCGGTAGCCTACTAGGTTTGCATTTATTTACTTCATTTTCACCTGCAAAACTAAACTATAAGGTATTTTCCTTGGGCGATGTATTTTTGCGTTCGAAAGCTCATCGCTATATTTTTCAATAAAGCCCTGTCGAGGACAGATCTTTTAAATTATAAACCTTAAATATTATTAAAGGTTTTTTAAGGAAATAGAAAAAGACGATTTAAATTGCCGTGTTATAATGAAAAACCACAAGAGTAAGACAGTACGATTTTGTGTTCGGTATGAGGAGGAATAATGTGAGCATTACAGATATGTTCAATTACTTACGCTTTCTGGGATTGCCAGTGGTCATTGTAGTTGGAATCGAGCTGCTTCTTATTGCAGGTTATTATACATTTTATTATCGCAAAAGAAGGCGAGAGGAAGAGCCCTGGCTGCCTATGAGCAAGCTTATTCTCGGTGCGCTTTTCATCGGTTATATTGTTTTTGTTCTCCAGTTGACCGTTATCGGCCGAGGTACGTCACATTTCTTGGAAATGAACTTATATCCTTTCGGTGGCTACATTGAAGCATGGCAAAAATACTCGCTAAGAGAGTTTCAAAACGGCATTTTTAATATTTTAATGTTTGTGCCATTGGGGATTTTGCTGCCATGTTTGAGTTACAAGTTTAGAGCGTTCAAACCGCTTCTTCTTGTTGTTGTATGTGCAACATTAGCTATCGAAACGTATCAGACGCTTACTGGCGCAGGTCTATTTGAGGTTGATGATCTTATTAACAATACACTCGGCGGCATTATGGGCTACCAGTTATACAGGCTTGCTGCTTCTATCATTGAGCACAAAAAACTTAAGATCAAGAGCCTGCTGGGCAATCTGTCCATCCCCATAGCAATCGGTTTGATGTTTTGTGCAATGAGTATCGTCTACAATCAGCAGGAGTTTGGTCAACTAGCCATTAATTCATATCACAAATGGAATATGAAAGGCGTTGAGCTTAGCGCTTCACTCACGTTAAGCCCAGAACCAAATGCTGCAGCGGTATACAAAAGAGTCGTAAATAATGATGAAATCGCAGCTCCGCTGCGGCAAAAACTAGCATTGACCGAGCTAAGCGTCAAGAAGTGGGGAAGTGATCGTGAAAGTGTGTTAACGAGCAATAGCGGAATACACTACACGTTATTTCAATCCAAAGAGGGAAACTGGTCGTTAACTGAAAATGATTACGTCCCAGCGCAAGACTCGCTAATTAATCCGAATTCTATGTTAGAGAAGGCGAAAACGATTGCGGATGATTTGGGCTTGCCTACCGAGAAGGCTGAATTACGAGGAGTAGATGACGGTGAGTATGCATGGTCGCTATCGCAGATCCCTGGAATGAACGAGGATTACTGGACAGGCGATTTCTCCATTGGCCTAAAAGAGGATGGCAGCATTTACGCGATCAATAGCGGAATTAAGCACAATCAATTTGTGCGGACGATGGATCTATTATCTCCAGCCGAAGTATATAAACGCATAGAGGATGGGGAATTTCAACAGCTGCAAAGAAATGCATTATTAACAAAGGATCAGCTTGAAATAAAAAAGGGTGACCATCTAGAAATAAAAGGAATAGAACTAACCTATATGTATGATTCAAAAGACATTTATCGGCCTGTATATCAGGTTAATGGAACATATAATGGAGATCCCAACTGGTTTACCTTGATTGATGCGAAGAATTAAAAAAGCTGATTTGGGCTTATTTTATTTTGATTCATAACCCTGAAAGCATATCCCTAGAAGCTCAGCTGGCATTTATAAAAGGGTACCCATACAGTGGACATTTTTAAAAGAATGTTTAGTGTAGGGGTACCTTTTTGTAGCTAGAGTGATTAGTGGGGGCGAGCCGTCACGCTCTATTCTTCTCCATCCAAGGAACGGTCCAGTCGATCAGGGGTCTTACTTCCATAAATCGCACATCAGCATTTCCTACTTTATGAATTTTTATATTTTTTTGTTGATCATATTCGTTTCCTAATCTACTAAAATCTTCGTCGTCGACTGCTTGAGTAGAATAAGTAACCCACGTTCTCTTGTCATCAATCATGATTGCACTGCTCTCATCTGCAAATCTTTTGGAAGAAAAATTCGCTCTCGTTTCCGCTAAATGCAGAGATGTATTTTTTTCATAGCCAACACCAATTAATAGTACATGTCCATTTAATTTATACAATTTATCTACAGGGGAACCGCTGCCAAAAATATTACTTAAATCATGTTTTTCTGTTATATATTCCGCGTGTTTCCCTACTGCTGCTATCGACCTTGCCGGGTGATCAGACCTTTTTGCCCCTGGCCACTGTCTAAACATTTCAGCCACGACACCCATACCGATGGCAGGTGTTATTTCTTTATCATATGCAGGCCAATTCTCACGAATAATAGGCCACCATTCCTTCGGTTCATTCCAATGAACTCCAGTAGAGGGATCAAGGTTTTTCCATGTCTGAGAAGGCATCATCAATGTTCCTTCTTCTCCTACGATTTCAAGAAGTGACCTAATCAATGTTTCAGCCCCGCCTACAACAAATCCCAAGCTTTTTAATGAAGTATGTACGAATATGGTTTGCCCTTCCATTAATCCGCAGTTTTTAAATTGTGTAATTAAATCCTCTTTCGTTAAAATCATTCTCGTTTCTTCGTTTCCAGTCATTGTACATCCTCCATTTCATTTGGAAAACAAAATAACCCCGCTACAGGTAGCGGGGTTGTCTCTAGCATTGCCAGAAAAGCATAGCCCTTGAATTACTCAAAATGGAATTATTTTTCAATAGTATACCAACAAAAATGACAGTCTACAATGGTCAGCAGAAAAAAATACTGATGAAGACAGAACGGACAACGTGTTGAAAGCAAGCTCTTAACTCTCGATTATGGTCTGTATACGACTCGATGTGCCTAAGATCGTCGCTAGTCTGAACGTATTATTCCATCAGCCCCTCGTCTACGGGCTTATTGCTCATGATTGGCCCCTAAAAGTAGTCAAGGGAGGTCGTTTCATAAGGGCGTTTGTATATCCTCGGAGTCAGTCCAGTTGGTGGGGGGATAAGTAGCTGGAGTGATTTGAGTTCAGAACATAGCAATCAGGTTGCTATAGGTGTGAAGCAAGTGCCGAAAGTAGTCGCATAACAGTATGTGAATTGGGTTTACATTACAATGTAGGCTGTATACCTTGGGCGATGTATTTTTTATGATCCGAGATAATACTTAATATCATAAACCACTTTTAAAATATTTAATTGGAGTCAACTTACATAATAAATCTTTATTTATTTTCCTATATTTAATTTTATATAAATAAAATTTTAGTTATATGATTTAAAAATGGTAAATGATAATCTCATTTTTGCGTCCCGCATGCGGCTTTTCGGAATATACTAAATATATTTTCGGTGAAAAATATGTAAAAACGTGTAATGATTGTATTGGGAGAAAGGGATGAAGATTTCAAATGAAGGAAAGGATATTGAAAGTTTATAAGGGGGGATAAACATAAATTCTATATAGCTTTTTGTTAAGACAATAGTTTTTTAATTTAATTAGCTGTAGAAAGGGTTATTTTCTTTTGGTTTATTTCATTGATTTGTATGTTTTTTATAGTAAATATTAACCAAAAATGGAGGGTAATATTTGTGAAAAAGATATCAATAATAATTCTTACATTAATGTTATTATTTTCTGCTGTTCCAACAGTGTTTGGCCAAGATGTTGAAAGCATCTCTATTGAACGGGAAATTGGATTCACAACTTCTGACATTATGGGTTTGGAAAAATATATCTCAGTTAATAAAAAAGGATTTTTTGAACTTGATTATCTTCTAGCTGTGAGGGATAATATTCAAAAAGAGTTATTAGAAGGCCAACAAAATTATTTCAATGAGTTGAATAAACTAATAGCTGAAAATAAACTTATTGCTTTTCCTGACCTTACTATTAAGAGCAACATAAAAGATCAGCTAGACTTAAATATCCAACTTAATAAATCTTCATGTGATGGAGTAACAAAGCCAACAGAATATCATTGGTGGGGATACAGTAGATTATTAGATAGTTGTAATGCAAACGGACTGGCTGCTGACTTAGCAGGAGCAGCATCAATAAGTGCAGGTGCAGCGGTTATAGCAGGCATTTTTGGTGGAGTTGCAGCAGTACCTCCTGGAATTGCCGCTGCATACTGGGGATTAGTATCTGCTCGGATTTATGCGAATAATAGCCACAGCACAGGTATTTATTTTGGAATGACTTGGGTCTATGTATTTAATATTGAACCTCAATAAGAGGAATGCGGTGATAAGATGAAAGAGTTAATAGTACCATATTCAATGATGGCTTTGGGTATTATAACAGTAATTCTATCGCTTATAAGGCTAAGAAAAGAGTTTAAGGATTCTTCAAATCCGAAATTTAAGAAGAACTTGAAATGGAAGCTTGCTTTCGGAACTATAATCGTTGTAGTTATTATTATATTTCTAACCAATTATTCAGTATCTAAATACTAGTGCTTATATGACAACAAAAAGTCGGTAGTCAACTCATGCGAGTTGCTTCCCGGCTTTTTGTTTTGTATGTCCACACTAGATTGAATGTTTATAACAACCGAAGTGTCTAAGACCTTCGCTAGCGGTTGTCCATTTAATCATTCAATGGAAATAGCGTTGACACCTGGTACAACGGTTGTATGATGAGAGGGTGTATTTGAGTGGGAATGGTGCATCAACTGCTGGTGATGATCTTGGAGCAAGAAGAATCAGATCGTCGTAGATACTTCACTCATTTGGAGGTGGACGTATGAAGAAGGAATGGGAATGGAATGTTAATGTTCGCTCTGTAGAACGGGAAGAAATCTGCTTTGCCTCAAATACTGCTTGGCAGGTGCAGGTGCAAGGCTATCGGCTATATGTTAATAAGGATCTGTCAGCAGAGCTACGTGCGCAGGATCAGGTTCGAATGACTGTTGGTGATTTAGGTAAACCTGACTGGGCTGCTTTTATCGGAACGGTAGTGGATTGCAGTACTGATTCCATCCTGCTTTATACGAGTCCCCAATATGAGTCAAATCTAATGAACACAAGGAAGTTTGAACGCCTATTCTCACCGCTCACTTTTATAGAGGGAGCCCAAAATGTTATTGATAAGTTCGGTTTCTTCCCCCCGTTTCATTACGATGAAATAACGAAGGTCCGTATGGAAGATGCAGGACTGCATGGCAATCAGAAAAAATTGTCTGTAACGATCAGGCATACATCCGCAGGCGGGCTGGAGCAAACTATTGCTTTGTATTTCGAAGACATTCAGCATGAGAAAATGAGCCCAACCGAGGAGTGCAATATCTGTTTGCAGCTGAGTCTCGCCTATGAAGGCGATCAAATTCGCGTCGAATTGGATGCCGTATCTGGGTTTGAAGCATCGTTTCTATGCCGAAAAATGATTGTACAATTTCACGATGAGAGTAAGAGCTGACAAACTTCATAGGCCAGACACTGAAAATACAGTGCATAATGGATCATTGATTCATATGCGCTGTATTTTTTGATGCCTAAAAATAAATTTTGTGAAGGCAGGTCTACATGACCTCATTTAACACATTTTCCTTTGCCATACTTTCGCCATGTTCAGGAGCGTTCTGCTCAGACATAATTCAGTTAATAAGTACAGAAGTTAGTTTGTTTTATAACTGTCTTTAAGGAGGAATGGGCATGTTTAATAAAACGGTGGCGCTTCAACCTTTTGCTGATATTTCTGCGTATACGGAGGGGTTCAAGATTGTCTCGGCACAAATTGGCTCCGATGGCTGCATGTATGTTTTGCTCATTAACCAGATCCCAATACGGGAACGAGGTATGTTCGTCCCATCGACTCTAAAGAAACCATATACCTACAAGGTGCTGCTCGTAGAAAAAGATTATGTTGATGAAGTAGTGTTTGCGGATCAACATTTCAATTATCATTATGTTCAGCCGCTTCATAATCGTCTACTGTTAGTCGGAGCGCGCTGCTCTTACTATGGCGAAGGCAAGTATGATCTGAATGCTAAAGTGTGTGATTTTAAAGGGAATACGATCCGAGAATTTTTGCTTGGAGACGGCATTCAAAGTGTTCAGGTGACGGAGAAAGGGATCATTTGGACCAGTTATTTCGACGAAGGCGTGTTTGGAAACAACGGTTGGGATAAACCTGTAGGTGCGCAAGGTCTTCTAGCTTGGGATGAGAACGGCAATAAATTGTATGAGGATCAAGTGTCGGATATCGCCGATTGTTATGCGTTGAATGCAGCTAACGATGAGAAAGTTTGGTTTTATTATTATACAGACTTTTTGCTGGGCTGTATTTCCGGCGGAATCGAGCAGCCCAAGGTCACCTTTATAAATCCTGAGATTTCCGGCTCTTCGGGGTTTTGTACGGATGGTTATCACTTTCTGTTCGATGGTGGTTACGGAAAACACGGAACTTATATTCTTAAGAAAAATGAAAAACCGGGGAGCTTATCAGCAGGGTGCAAGATCCATTTTCTGAATGAAAAAGCTGAGCCGCTTGTCCCGTTAACACAGGATTTTCGAGAGAATCGAGTGCTTTTCAGTGAAGGAAGCTTGTTGTATCTGGTGTCAGTTGAAGAAGTGGTTTAGCCTTGGTCTCCTATTTCCATTGACTAATCTGGTTTATAGTTATAAACTCGTTACATGGGTTTATGATTATAAACCAGATAGGGGAGGTTATTATGAGTAACTTAAAGCTATGTGAAAGTGATTATCGCTTTATGCTAGTTGTGTGGGAGAGCGAGCCGGTGGCATCCGGAAGGCTGGTAACTCTTTGTTCAGAGAAACTCGGCTGGAAGAAGCCAACCACCTATACCGTGCTTCGGAAAATGTGTGAAAAAGGACTTCTTAAAAATGAGGATACAATGGTAAGCTCCATTATTCCAAAAGAGCAGATCCAGGCGTACGAAAGCGAGCATTTTATTGAGCGGACTTTTGAGGGCTCGCTGCCCCAGTTTCTCGTCTCTTTTTTCGGCAATAAAGCTCTCTCCAATAAGGAAGCTGATGAGCTAAAGCGTCTAATTGATGAGCATAAGGAGGGATGAGTATGGAAACGTTGTTTCTAAAAATACTCAATATGTCCCTCACGGCGTCTTATGTCATTATCGCCGTGCTTCTCATCCGTCTGCTGTTGAAACGGGCACCAAAGAAATATTCCTATATGCTATGGGCGATTGTACTGTTCCGCCTAGTTTGTCCGGTGTCTATTTCCTCCGAGCTCAGCCTCTTTAATGCTCCCCCCTTTGATATGACTGCAGCACAAAAGAGCGGCGAAGCGGCACTGAGCTATGTCCCAGCGGACATCGGCTATATGGAGAAGCCGGGAATGACGGTAGGCATACCGACCGTAAATGTCATGATAAGCGACACGCTGCCTCCAGCAGACCCGACTGCTAGCGTAAATCCTTTGCAAATATGGATACAGGCCGGTACTGTTCTATGGTGTTTAGGTACCCTTTCGCTGCTTGTTTACAGCTTGGTGACCTATTTCCGATTGAAACGCCGTATGGCTACAGCAGTCCGTTTGGATAAACATATATTCGAGTCCGACAGCATCCGGTCGCCATTTATTCTTGGCTTTATCAAACCGCGAATTTATATTCCCTTTGGGCTTCAGAAGCAAGAACGAGTTTACATTCTGCAGCATGAAGCCTACCATTTAAAGAGGAAAGATCACCTAATCAAGCCGCTTGCCTTTGTGGTTCTTGCTTTTCACTGGTTTAATCCGCTTGCTTGGCTTGCTTTTATATTAATGGCCAAAGACATGGAGATGAGCTGCGATGAAAAGGTGCTATCGGAGACGGGTTCAGGAATCGCGAAGGAATATTGCACATCATTGCTCTCCTTTGCGGCAAACCGCCGCTTACCGTCTGCTAGTCCGCTAGCCTTTGGAGAGACAGGCATCCGTGAGCGCGTCAAAAATATATTACGCTTTAAGGCGCCCAAAAAACGGGTGATTGTATTCTCAGCAGCTGCTTGTATAATTGCTGTTGCCGTCTGTGCAACGAATCCAATCGTGAATGGGGCGCTGCAAGAGACTGGAGAACCGTATGGCAGCTATCGCTTTGAGGAACAGGTGTATATGAATTTACTGAGCTCGTTTGTAGCTGTCGATGGGTTTAAGGAGTACTATACATTTACCAAAAACTCGCTTATTATAACCGACGGAGCCGGCAATCAACAGAAAATGAAGGCTGTTTATGAACGGAAAGCTTTAGATGTGCAAAAGTTTAATGAAAGCTTTATGCCTAGCATTAATGTTCCTAATATTTTAGGTTATAAAGAAAGATATGAGTATGTATTAACCGATTCTGCCGTTGATCCTGAATATCGTCTTTTTCTGCTGGATGATGAGATATGGCTGGCAAAAACACATAAGGATAACGTCAATACTTTAAAGAGTGAATATATTTGGAGCATCTACAAAATTTCGAAGCTAGACGAGGAAATAGTAGAATCGGAATCTATAGTGGGAACTCAAGACGGTGTTAATGCTTTTTTAGCTTTGCAAAAGGAATTTAATTCAGGCTACGACACAGACAAGTGTTATAACATCACACCACAATCTATTAGTGAAAACTCTGAATATAGTATTTTCAAATATGACAAATCTGCCGCATCATTTTTGTTATATAAGGGAGTTGTCTATCCGCTTGGCGAGTGGTTTGGCGGGCTAGGCGTAACCAGCATGACTCTAGCCGATATGAATAATGACGGGGATTCCGAATTGTATTTTACATACTCATGGGGTTCTGGCCTTCATCGCTCTCATGCGGCTTATTTTGACCCGTCTGCCAAAGAAATTGTAATCTTACCCTACACAAATATGAATAAGGACATGACCCTCGTGAATCATGGTGACGGCAGTCTATCTCTATATGGAGCAGACATATCAAATCTAATAGATTTTGCCCATTTCGATAGGAAGAAAACTGATTTTATATCGGATATTGTATATGAGAAAGGGCAGATCTTATTAAGTGCAGCAGCTAATGAGTAAAGACGAWGGCGAACGCATTGATAGGTATTATGAAAGCTTCATATGCATAGAAGGTAGAAGCTCAAATCACGGTAATTGAGGATGCAGCTTTCACTGCTAAGATCCAATTTCCATCCCAAAATCATTTTTCTAACGAACCGTATTGCCCTTATTATGTAGAAAAGTACAACTATTTTATTTTAACGAATCTGGATAACGTTATATCATGCTTTATTAGGTGTTATGAGCTGCTTTTCTCGAATTAACGATTCTGGAGTTCGTTACAATTTTAATCGACTACCTATGGCTTAAATAGGACCTATAAGGTTCGTAAGCTATAGGAATGGTAAGAGAAGGGCACCTTCTGCCTAAGCTCCATCAAAAAACAAAGCTGGGTCTGTTTCAAGCGTAGGTAACTCTACTTTTGGGACAGCCCTTTTTTAAATTAAGGAGTGGCGATAAGATACGAAAAAAGACTAACCGTTCTCTGTTTTCGTTTATTTCATTCCTTTGTTCTACTTTGAATAAGCAAAAATATTCATGTTTATGTCAGCGTTTACATCGCATCTAGGTTCGGGTAAAGTGATGGAATAAGGGGGATCGCATATGCGTAGAAGTTGGCTGCTGGGACTTATTGTGTGTACAGGTGTAATTCATCTTGCGACGTTATCAGTGGAAAGTACGGTGCTGCATTGGATATTCAAGCTTCTGCCAATTGCGCTCATTATTACGCTCGTTGTTTGCAGTGTACCAGATGGACGCGGCCAAGCGGTTTATAGGAAGCTGATTCTGACAGGGCTGCTGTTTAGCCTATTGGGAGATGCGTTTCTACTGCTTCCTGATGATCCGTGGTTTGTGTTCGGGTTGGGTGCGTTTCTAACGGGGCATTTGTTTTATGTGGCTGCAATGGTTGCTCGTTGGTTTAAGCAGCAATCGCTTATGAGCTGGTACGGTGTGCTTGCGGGCTTGATTATCGTCATTTACTCGGTGCTGCTGGGCAGTCGCTTTTATGAGCATATTTCGGGGGAGGAAAGCTTAAGCGGGTTATGGATTCCCGTCGTTGTCTACATTACCGTTATTGGAGCGATGTGCTTTACGGCAATTATGAGCCGCAATGCGTTTGCGATTGTTGGTGCGATCCTATTCGTTGCATCGGACTCGATACTGGCTTGGAATAAGTTTGTCGCAGAAGTGCCTTATTCAGGTCTCCTTATTATGTCTACTTACTTCGCAGCTCAATTGTTGATTGCTTCAAGTGTACAGAAGGTCGAGAATGTTGGAGCGGCGGCCGCTAAGCCTTAGAACATCCCTCTGTGATTAAGAATACGAACTTGATAATTGTGAATCAAATTGGATCGAGAACAAGTGTCGCCTGACACCTGATCCAAAAGCGCTTGCGATCGTAGGAGATCCCACATGAACAGCGATGAGTACCGAAAAGCGAGTTATAGGATGGAGGGAACTCGCGATTTACACGGCGAACCTCGCAAACTCTCTGCTATCCCTTGGAACTCTACGCAGCTTGTTGGCCTTTGCTTGGGTATCGATATGTGCTCCGGGAGGAACGAACCGATTGGGGGCAATTAGACGTTTGGAGTTGTTTATCTTAGTGTTATTGTTGAATGATGGTTTCCAAAGCTTAATATTATTCCCCGTGTCTTATTCTCCTCATGAGCAGTTTATATGCCTTCCAATTTAAACTATTCAGCATGTCTGTGAATGTCACAAGATTTTCAGGTTATCTATCAGGAGTATGCCTTCCCAACCCATTGAACTGCCGTATACACACCAAAATCTATTAATCTCCATATGATAGTAGTAATTCTACTAATATTAAGGAGATGATAGGAATGATGAGAACAGGGGGAAGCAAGAGCGGAGGAGACCGAAGTTCAGGTTGCACATGCTCAAAGAACAGGAGCCATGGCGATAAAAGTGAAGGCCACAAGAGTGGAGGCCACAAAAACGAAGGACATAAAAGCGAAGGCCACAAAAATGAAGGTCACAAAAATGAAGGTCACAAAAGCGAAGGCCATAAATGCTGCTGCGGTAAAAGCAGTGGAAGCAACAGCAATATTTTAAAAATTCTTTTGCGAATTGGTGTAGGAACACCTAATGTTCGGATTCATTTTGATGGAACATCGCATGTAGGCGTTTATTTGGGCATTTCAGATGGCAGCGTCATTCTTAATGTAAGAGGTGTCGTAGCATATATTAAAATTACTTCTATAACGGCTGTAGAGTTAGGTGTTAAAGTCAATAGAAAGTGTAAGAGAAAACAGTCGTGGAAATGCAGAAAAACATAAGCTAAATGTGTGTACTCACTGGATATAACAACCGTACTGTTAGCAAGAAGGCCGTGTTCATTTCCTTGTTTGGGTGGCACGGTCTATTCATTATTCCTATCTATACAAACAAAAAAAGGGCTAGAAGCCCTTATTGCCGTAGATATGACCCAGATGGAGCTAGCTCACTTATTGTTATGATCGAAGCTTGCTTTTCCATCACCATATAACACGGGAAAATGATTAATCTTGGGGACGAGTGCCGGGCTCCAGGCCAGTAGAAGTCGCTGTCTTAATAAGCCGGACCGATAGGTCGCTATGCAGCCGAATTTGGCAGGATAGTCGAATAGCTGCATCCTCGATTCCTTTGTTGCGAAGAACTGTCGCTTCTGCCTCGCTCATCTCGCCTGCATCTCCAGAGAGAACTTCTACAGCGCATGTCGTACACCTAACGTTCCCGCCGCATCGGTGCAGGACGTCGACTCCATTATCCTCTAACATTAGCACAAGCTTTGTGCCTTCAACTGCCTGAATGGCGTTTCTTCCTTCTACTTGAACCGTTGGCATTTGCCATTCCTCCTCGAATTGTTCATCCTCATATTACCTAACCAGCTTATATTAAACCATTATCTTATAGAATAAGTCCAATTCTATAGCCAAACTCTTTTTATAGTACGAAAACCCACAAGAGGGGGGCAATTTTCAGAGTATCTTTCTTAAAAGTAAAATAGCTAAAATAAAAAGAATCATAACCATTAAGATCATTCATCCAACGGGTTTCGGTTCTTTAATATCGCCAGCTTAGCGGGATGCAGCGGCCACCCAGTGGCTTTTTTTCACTTCTAATAAAATTAGCATTATGTTAGGTGAACTAGACAAGAACAATCACTACTATTATTATAATTCTTATAATAATACGATTTATTTTGAATTGTGAGAAATGATATAGTTGTCATTATGTTATATGTATGTGGAAATGATTATGGGATGGGAGTGATGGCTGCGATGCAGGAATACGAGTATGAGTTTGCTGATTTCATTTACTATACGCCTGGGCAACTGGAAAAGGAATGTCGTATATGGCCGGTTCGAGCGGGTCGCTGTTTGGCCAAGCCTAACTATAAAGTGGGACCCAAGAGGATCGAGTGCTACAGCCTTCACTTCGTGCAGGAGGGAATGGTTCGGCTGCAGTACGAAGGCAAGCAGGTGGAGCTGGAGAAGGGCGACGTGTTTTGTTTATTTCCTTATCGTAAATATTTCTACGACATGCTTCCCTCTGATCGGCCGCTTCAAATGAGCTGGTTGGCGGTGGATGGCGATAGGGCAATGGCGTTGCTAGAGCTTGCGGGCTTAACGCATGAGTATCCGTTTCGCAAGAAGGCGCTGACCTCACGAGTCAGAGCATCGGCAGACCAAGTCATTCATACGCTTGAGGGGGCTCAGCGGTGGAATCCGGCAGGTGCGCTTGAGCTGCAAAGCCATATTTGTGCCTTATTCGCCGGGTTGATTCCGGAGTCGGTACCTGCTCAAGAGGCCGAGCTTGCCGGTTGGATTCATGAATGCATGAAATACATAGAGCTGCACGCCTCAGAGGGAATATCCGTCCAACAGGTAGCAGATTTCGCGGGTGTTCATCGTTCCTACTTTACCCAAGTGTTTACAAGCCAAGCGGGTATGCCGCCAATGAAGTACATGCAGAAGATCCGCATGGACAAGGCGAGGCAGCTGCTAATGGATACAGACGCGACGATAACGGAGATTGCTCTATCCCTTGGGTATCCGAATCTATATACGTTCACCAGAGCTTTCAAGACTTATTTTAAGGAATCCCCCTTAACTCTGAGAAAGACATTTGGATAAGCTCAAGTAGGTACAATATATTTGAAAACGATTACAAGATAAACACTTCCTTATGTTCAAAAAGGAGATTTCGCGATATGAAGTTATCCACCCTTCAACGATGGATTTCGCCCCGTTTAAGCATCCAAGGGAAGATATTCATCGCATTCAGTCTAGTCGCCCTGCTTTCCATATTATCCGTATCTGGCATTGTCTATTTGAATATGCGCGAGACGATAAAGGATAACGCAGTTACTTCGGTATCGGATAGTATTCGCCAGGCGGATGAATCCCTAAATATTATGCTGGAGGAGATCGACCGGCTGAACACGGTAGTAGTGACTAACAAAAACACGGTGATCGATACGCTGCTCAGTCCATCGGAAGAGATCAGCTACGAATGGTTTTTAGAACAGAAGCGGATTGAAGAATTTCTATCGGTGCTGATCGATTATAAGCCTTACATTTCTAGGATTGCCGTTGTTGGGTTGAATGGAAAGGTTTTTTTCTCCGGTGGTCCTTGGCTGGACCGGACGGTCCTTGGGTCACAGATGATGGATTATACGCTTGGAAACGGATCGCGCCATGCCTATTTGAAGCAGACCGGCGTGTCGGATGCCATTACCGTAGGCAGAGAAATCCGTTATGACCGCGAGACAATCGGCGTAGTCATGGTCGATTTAAACTATGATTTCATTAAAAAAACGTATGGAGTGAAGCCGACCGCCGATAGCATGCTGTATGTGCTCGATAAAGAAGGCGGATTCGTGTATCAGTCCGAATCGGCGCCGTCTTTTGCTCCTCCTATTGAGAAGATTGTAAGCATTAAGCAGGAATTCAAAGGCCCTGGCGATGCGGCGGAAATGATCATAGATGGAAGAACCTACACCGTTGTTAGACGTTCATCGGAATATACGGGCTGGACTACACTGGCGCTAATACCGATGGATTCACTGCTTAGTGAATCTGCGAATCTTCGCAAGCTGATGGCTGAAGTATCGGTATTTGTTTTGGCCATCGTGTTAATCTGCTCACTGCAGGTGTCCTCCCGGATCACCATAAATATTCGGCGTCTGAAGTCCATGATGATGCGGGTGAAGGACGGGAATTTGGAATTTCCAATGAAGGAAATCAAAACGAAAGACGAGGTAGGCCAGCTGTACCACGTCTTTATCGGTATGGTGGAGGAATTGAAACGGCTGCTGGAAGGAATTCGAATCAGTGAGAAGGAGAAGCGCGAAGCGGAGTTGACGGCTCTTCAGGCGCAGATACGTCCACATTTCCTATACAATTCCCTAAATACAATCAAATACTTGGCTAAGCTGAACGGTGTGCCCAATATCGAGGAGGTATCCGGCTCTTTAATCGAGCTGATGCGCGGGGTTTTAGGTAATTCCAATGAATATCTTACGGTTCGAGAGGAACTGGACTATGTAAGAAGTTATATCTCCATCGTGAAATATAAATACATGCAGCCAATTCCGGTGTATGAGGAGATTGAGGATGAAGCCCTGCTGGAATGCCGGGTGCCCAAGCTTATGCTGCAGCCTATTGTGGAGAACGCCATCATTCATGGGATCGGCTCGCTGGAGGAAGGGGGAGCGGTCATGATTCGCGTTTGCGAAGAGAATCACAACCTAAAAATAGAAGTGACGGACAATGGCAAAGGTATGACCCTGGAGCAGATGGGTTTGCTGCTGGGCGAGCATAGCAAAGGAGAGGCTCCATCACGTTTCAGTGGCATGGGAGTGCGTAATGTGCATGAACGAATTGTTCGCATAAATGGAGAACCTTACGGTGTAAAGCTGTACAGCGAGCTGGGACTATATACGAAGGTCGTAATTACACTTCCCGTTCTACGGGACACGGAAAAATTAGATCATGAGGTGATATAGGTTATGTTTCAAGTGCTGTTGGTTGATGACGAGCCGCTGGTCCGCAACAACTTATCGACGCTAATCAATTTCCGGAAACACGGCTTTGAAATATGTGGTGAAGCGCACAACGGAGTCATGGCCCTGGCATTGATCGAGCAGTCTCCGCCGCATATCGCCATTATAGACGTAAATATGCCTGAAATGAATGGTGTGGAGCTAAATCGAACGATCAAAGAAAGATATCCTGCCATTAAGACGATTATGCTTAGCAGCTTTGACGACTACGATTATGTGCGTGATTGCTTGAAAAATGGCTCCATTGATTATTTGCTGAAGCATCGTCTCGACGGAGCAACGCTGATTGACATGTTGAACAAAGCGGTTCTTGCACTGCGGCAGGAGGATCGGCTGTTGGAGGACCGCAATGATCAGAAAGCGATGGCAGAACGAATGAATCCCGTGCTCATCCGTGGTTATATTGCCGATTTGGTAAGAAGGAAACCGCAGTCCGCCCAGGAGCTTGAAGTCTTTGCACGGAAGAATGGGCTATATCCTCAAACGGTGAGCTACGCTGCAGCGTCTCTTCAGATTGTCCCTTTCCTGCTGCTGACGCAATCCTGCAGCGACGTACAGACCAATCGGCTCGTCCAGCAGGCTGTTGAGATCATGCAGCAGAGTCTGGGTGATATACAAGAACGTACAGCTGCCTACCTTGAGAACGGACGTATGGTTGTCGTTTTTTCGTTCAAGGAACGAAGCGAGCATGCAGCCGCAAGCGAGGCTGACCGAATGATGAGCAAGCTTCGCCACGCGCTGGAGCTATTCCTGAATTTAAAGTGCGTCTATGCTGTCGGACATTTATGCAGCAGCCTGTCACTTCTTAGAACGAGTTACGGTTCCGCAGAGCGATTGCTTGACTTTTCACCCAATGAGGAACTGACTGGCCAAGTGAATGGAGGGGGAAATGGCATATACGGACAGCGCGTCTCTTTAACCATCGAGGAGCAGAAACAGCTGCTGCTCTCAATCGAGATGCTGGATAAGGACGGCATGCAGCGGCTGATTTTATCCGTATTCGATTCGATTAAGGGGCAGCCCATTCACTCTCATTCCGTGCAAATGATCATCAGCGAGCTTCTGCATATCGCGGATAAAGTGTTGAAGAAATGGCTGCCTCAGCATGGCTCTGCGATGGACAAGCTTCCTGCAAGGAGCGAACTGGGCAGATTAGACAGCGTCGGAGAGATGGAGCAATGGCTGCAAGCCTTCTATGCCAGCCTGTTGAGCCTGCTCAAGGAGACCCATTCAGTGGGACCGTATTCACGGCATGTATCGCAAGCGATAGGATTCATTCTGGAAAGATATTCAGGCAGCGTCACCCTGGAGCTGGCAGCGGACGCCATCAGCCTGAATCCATCGTATTTAAGCAGAATATTCAAAGAAGAGACGAAGTCGACGTTCTCAGAATATTTAAACCGGATCCGAATCGATGCTGCGCGCAAACTGCTAGAGAACGGTCAATACTCGCTCAAGCAAATCAGCAGTCAAGCGGGCTTTTCTTCCTACAACTATTTTTTTAGAGTGTTTAAGGAAATGACCGGCGTGACGCCCCAAACGTATTTGAACGGTTTGGGAGGCGGGGGAGCTGAAGCGAAGTTGTAAAATATGTGGAGTAAATAGTCATATTATTATAACTTTGTGGCGAAACGGGTGAATTATAATGAGTGGACACCGCTGGCAAACGGTTACACCATTCGGTGAATAGAACATTGGAGGTCACAGATTTATGCGTAGACACTGGGGAAGAAACGCACTTACTACGATGATCGTTTCCGGTCTGATCCTGACCGGCTGCAGCAACAACAACGGAGGCTCAAAGACAGAGAATCAGCCTTCGCCTGCTTCTGAAAGCGCTGTTAAAGCGGAAGGATTCCCGATCGTGGAGCAACCGATCAAGCTCAAGATGTTCACACGAATCGCGCCTGCTAACGGGCCGTTCAAAGATATGCCGGTGTTCCAAGACTATGAGAAATTAAGCAACATTCAGGTAGCATTTACCGAAGCTCCTACAGACGGCTTCGCGGAGAAAAAAAATCTATTGTTCGCTTCCAACGAGCTTCCCGATGTATTGTACCGTTCGGAACTCAATCCGCTTGAGACTATTCGCTACGGGACGGCCGGACAGCTTATTCCGCTGGAGAATTTAATTGAGCAGTATGCACCAAATTTGAAAAGCCTAATGGAGCAATATCCAGAGATCCGCTCGGGCATTACGACTCCGGAAGGACACATTTACTCGATTCCCGGTATCGTAACGACCGGCTCGGCGCGTACGGACAAACGCTGGATCAATAAAGCGTGGCTCGAGAAGCTGAACTTGGAAGAGCCCAAAACGACGGATGATCTATATAAAGTGCTCCTTGCTTTCCGGGATGGAGATCCGAACGGCGACGGCAAATCGGACGAAATTCCTATGACTGCGCGTAAGGCGGCAGCGGGGATACCTATCGTAAATATGATGGCAGGATCGTTTGGCTTGGATTTGCAGCTCGGCTATAACATCAACATCGAAGACGGCAAGATCAATATTTGGAGCAGCGACGAGAAGCACAAAGAGTTGCTTATGTACTTGAACAAGTTGTATAAGGAGAAGCTTCTGGACCAGGAAATCTTCACGCATACGGAAGCACAATATCTTGCTAAGCAAGGCTCAGGCAATACGGGTCTTTTCTTCGACCAGACGAACAACAACTTCTTGCCGATCCAGGATCAATATGTCGGCACCGCTCCTCCAGTTGGTCCGCATGGCGACCAGATGCAAAGCCCGGTAGCGCCGGTGCCACGCGACTTTGGAGCGTTCGCTATTACATCTGTGAACAAATATCCGGAAGCGACTATACGCTGGATCGACTATTTCTACAGTGACGAGGGCTCCACCCTGCTACGCTTTGGCAGAGAGGGCGAGCATTACGAGCTGAAGGATGGCATGCCGTATTACAAAGAGGATTTTCTGGCAATAACAGGTGCGCAGGGAAAAATGACACCGTACGCAGGCGGCGGCGCGCCTCACTTGATCAGCGACAAGGTAGCGTCTTTCATCAATCCACCGCAAGTTCAAGAGGCATACGCGAAGCTGGAGCCGTACATGCCGAAGATTCGTTATGCTGCTCCGATGTTCAATGAAGAGAACGCTCAGAAAGTTAACATTCTGCGCAACGACATCGACAAATATATCGACGAGCAAAGCACGAAGTTTATCGTTGGCGCGATCAGCTTCGATAAGTGGGAGGAATTCCAGGCTACTTTGAAAAAAATGAAGATCGACGAGCTGGAACAGCTCTATCAAGAAGCTTACGACAAGATGGAGAAATAAGACCGAGACCGTATGAATAAGGAGTGAATGCTCATGAAGAGCGCGCAAGAAGGTGCAGCCGCTCTGTCCCATATCCAGCCGAGGCGCGGATCCAGCCTGATCAGGAATATAGCCAAACGGTATGATCTGTATCTTATGCTGCTTCTGCCGATAGCCTGGTACTTAATCTTTAACTACGGTCCACTGTACGGCCTGCAAATCGCATTCAAAAATTTCAATCCGGCAAAGGGCATTTTCGGAAGCCCTTGGGAAGGCTTTGGGCATTTCGAACGGTTTTTTGACTCGTATTATTTCTGGAGGCTGTTATGGAACACGGTGTCCATCAACTTGTTCTCTCTGCTCATCGCATTCCCGGTTCCGATTATGCTCGCTCTAATTGTTAACGAAATCCGAAGCAAAACCTTTAGCAAATGGCTGCAAAATATTACGTATATCCCTCATTTCATTTCGGTTGTCGTTATCGTAGGCATATTGAACGTATTCCTATCACCGACAGGACCGATCAATATGATGATCGAGGCATTCGGCGGCACTTCAGTCCGATTCATGGAGGCAGCCGGCTGGTTCAAGACGATCTTCATCAGCTCAAACATATGGCAAAACATGGGGTGGCAATCGATTATCTACATTGCGGCGCTCAGCGGAGTGAATCCGCAGCTATACGAAGCGGCCAAGATGGACGGGGCATCGAGGCTGAGGCGCATATGGCATGTCTCGCTTCCAGGCATAGCTCCGGTCATCGTGATCCTGCTCATTCTGGATATCGGCCATTTCATGAACGTCGGCTTTGAGAAAATTTTGCTCATGCAAAACAACTTGAATTTGGAATCAAGCGACGTCATCTCCACGTTTGTCTATACGACAGGCATATTGAAGGGAGAATACAGCTACACGGCGGCTATCGGACTGTTCAACTCGGTCATCAATCTCATCCTGCTGCTGATGGTCAACCGGTTCGCGCGCAAGACGTCAGAGACGAGCTTATGGTAAAGGAGGGAACCCAGTCATGTCGAAGCAACAAGCCATAAGAAAACCATCGGATGAACGGGCGTTCGACTTCGTTATATACGTGATCGCCGCAATCATCATTATTATTGTGCTGTATCCGCTGCTCTTTATTGTCAGCGCTTCGTTCAGCGATCCGTCCAAGGTGCTGAATGGAGATGTATGGCTGCTTCCGAAGGGCGTGACCTTGGGAGCGTACAAGAGCATTTTGCACAACGATAAAATTTGGACAGGGTACCGCAATACGATCGTTTATACCGTGGTCGGTACGCTCATCAATATCATCATGACGATATTGGCGGCGTATCCATTGTCCAGGCCAGATCTTCCCGGGCGCGGCAAAATTATGGTCTTGATCACGCTCACTATGTTTTTCGGCGGCGGATTGATTCCAACCTATATGCTGGTTAAGGAACTGGGAATGGTGAATACCATGTGGGCGCTGATCGTCCCGGGGGCGATCGCCACGTACAATCTAATCGTTATGCGGACTTACTTTCAATCAAGCATTCCATGGGAGCTGCAGGAGGCAGCTCACATGGACGGCTGCTCCAACTGGCGATTGCTGTTTAGCATTATATTGCCTCTATCCAAACCGATATTGGCTGTTATGGTTCTATTCTATGCGGTGGGTCATTGGAATTCGTACTTCGCCGCGCTGATCTATATCCGCGACGAGGCTCTGCATCCGCTCCAGCTTGTGCTGCGTGAAATTCTCATGATCAGCCAATCCGCAGGCATCGAGGGCGGAAGTGTCGGGCTGGAGGATCAAATTCTGCTTGCCGAGAGCATTAAGTTCGCGGTCATTATCGTCTCTACTTTGCCGGTATTGATCATGTATCCATTCGTGCAGCGGCATTTCGTCAAGGGCGTTATGATCGGATCGCTTAAAGGTTAACATCGTAACCATTATGACAAATCAGTTGGAGGTTTATTTTGAAAACTAACGCAAAGATTACGATTGATTGCAGTCATGCGAGCGAGCATGCAGTTAACCCTTACCTGTTCGGTCATTTCGTTGAAGACATTCGGGATCACATGGAAGCGATGCTCGCATTCCCGCTTAAGGATATGGACTTCGAGAGCGAGGCCGTGTCGAAGAAAGAGATTTCCGGTAGCTGGTACGCCTATACGAATGGACGAAATACCAAGTACGCGTTGGAGGCGCCTGCACCGAAGCATTCGGGGCGCGCCCAGCGCATTCGCCTTCTGAGCGATGATGAGGCCTATGCGGGAATCGCGCAAAAGACGGCGCTTAAGGGGCCAGCCAATTATGCGGTCAAGCTTGTGGCCCGTTCCTCCGTCGAGTTGAAGACTATTATCATTGAAGCTGTCGATCGGCGCTCGGAAGAGCTCCTTGGACAAGTCCGGATCGAGCTCGAAAGTCACAATTGGCGTGAGTACGAAGCGCAGCTGTCTATTGCTCGCGAATGCGTCGACGCCGAACTCAGGGTATACATTCCGGATGACCACCAGAGATGGTGCGATCACGTGTCCACCGGTATGCTTTGGATTGACCATGTATCTGTATTGCCGATAGATTGCATCGCCATGGTGAAGCGTGAAGTCATCGACATGACGCGTGATTTGAACGCGGGGATGATGAGGCTTGCCGGCAACTACATCAGTGCCTACCATTGGGAGCACGGTATAGGTCCTGTTCTCGAAAGACCAGTCATGTACAACGAAGCATGGGGTGGCTGGACCAGTAAATATTTTGGCACGGACGAATTTATTCGGTTTTGCCGGGAACTTCAAGTGGAGCCGCTCATCTGCGTAAATGACGGATCGGGTACGCCCGAGGAAGCCGCTCAGTGGATTGAATACTGTAATGGCGGCGTCGATACGCCAATGGGTGCGAGGCGTGCGGCGAACGGAAACCCCGAGCCTTACAATGTCCGCTATTGGGAGATTGGCAACGAGGTATGGGGACAGTGGCAGGTAGGTACGTGTTCTGCGGATCAGTTTGCAAAGCGTACGGTTTCCTTCGCCGAAGCTATGAAGGCCACAGATCCCTCCATCGTCCTGCTGGCTTGCGGACACTACGAGCAGGAGTGGAACAAGACCGTCCTTGATCTCGCTGGTGAACATTTTGATTATCTTACCTTACATTTGTATCACGGCTATGGACCATTCGGCATGAACCAGAATACGCCGTCGGAGGATCGATATAAAGCGATTGCTGCTTATCCCGAGTTTACCCGTCACCACATAACAAAGACGACAGAGCATATTCTTGCGAATGCGAAGCATAGCCATGTGAAGCTGGCAATTACCGAATACAACACGATGTATTACCCGAACACGATTCGTAAAGGGCTGCCGAATGAGCATACATTAGGTGCGGCAGTAGCCAATGCTGCTAACCTGAACGAAATGATACGCTGCAGCGATATGGTTCATATCGGCAGCTTCTCCGATCTGGTAAACGGCTGGCTCGGCGGATGTATTCGCGTTGGCGATTATTATGCCGATCAATATTGCGGCAAGGAACCCGGCTGGAGCGGCTTGCCCCTTACCGTATACGGAACGCCAACGTATGAAGTGATGAAGCTGTACGCAAATCGTGATGTTCGGCATCTTGTTCACGCCACAGCCGAGTGCGGAAATTTTGCTGTTCCGTCACTCAGGGAGACGCCTATCTCTCTGGAGTCGCTGCCTGATCTCGATGTTGTGGCAGGCACGAACAGCGGTCGCACCTCCGTCACCGTGTTTATCGTAAACCGCAGCTTAAATGAGGTGAAAGCGACGCTTGAACTGCAAAACTTCGAGGCTTCGGAAGAAACGATTTTATATGAAATTACGGGAGATTCCTACGACGATATCAATTCCGTGTTTGAGCCGGAACGGATTACAGGCAAGAAAAGAGTCGTCCCTGCCGAAGAATGGAAGCTCGGCTATCCGCTGCGCCCTACATCTGTTTATGTACTGGAAATTTTGGCGAAGCACAAGAATTAGGAGGTACGGCATGACAACAAAGGCATATATCAAAGACTATCCCAGACCACAATTTGTACGCGACAATTGGCTAAGCTTAAATGGCGAATGGAACTTCCGCTTCGATGACCGCGGTTTGGGAGAGAAAGAAAAGTGGCACGAGAAATTCGAAGAGACCCACAAAATAAACGTGCCTTTCACGTACGAAACCAAAGCGAGTGGGATTGGAGACGAAGAATTCCATCCGCAAGTATGGTACAACAAAGCTGTTCACATCCCGATGGAAGCTGAAGGGAAACGGGTTATCCTTCATTTCCAAGCGGTGGATTACGAAGCTAAGGTGTGGGTGAATGGAACGTTAGCAGGCCRGCACATAGGCGGCTACGCGGCTTTCTCGTTCGATATTACTGATTATCTCGCATTCGGAGCTGATAATCTAATTACAGTGAAGGTGGTAGACAGCAATAGCTGCTATCAGCCTCGAGGCAAACAGCGCTGGACCAAAGACAATTTCGAATGCTTCTATGTCCAGACGACCGGGATATGGCAGACGGTATGGATGGAATACGTGGAGGAACAGAGACTTGACGCCGTCAAAATCACGCCGGATTTCGACCGTTCCATCGTCCGTTTCGATTATGAGGTGCATGGGGTGGAGGAAGCGGGAGCCGGCGATTTAAGGCTGGAAGCTATCGTTACGTTCAAAGGCAAGCTTGTGAAACGGGTTAGTCTAGCGATCGACCGCCCTTGCCTAACTGTTGAGGTTGATCTGCTGCATGAGGCAAACGGGCCTTGGAAAAGAAGCTTCTGGTCTCCTCAGCATCCGAACTTATACGACGTGGAATTTGTGCTGTATGCGAAGGATCAGGCTGTAGACAAGGTGTTCTCCTATTTTGGCATGCGAAAAGTCTCTATTAAGAACGGCAAGGTGCTGCTGAACAATGTTCCCATCTACCAGAGAATGATTCTGGATCAGGGCTATTGGACAGAAAGCCATCTGACTCCACCAAGCGAGGAAGCCTTAATTGAAGATATCGATCACATTCTAGCAATGGGCTACAACGGCGTGCGCAAGCATATGAAGATCGAGGATGCCCGCTTTCTCTATTGGTGCGATGTGAAAGGTTTGCTTGTGTGGTCGGAGATGGCGGCTACTTTCGAGTTTCATGACCGGGCGGTCGATGCGTTTACAAAGGAATGGCTGGAGATTGTGAGGCAGCAATATAATCATCCAAGTATTATTACTTGGGTGCCATTTAATGAATCATGGGGCATCTCTGCTATTCTGCGAGATAAACGGCAGCAGAAGTTTACCGAGGGCATCTATCATTTGACTAAATCCATTGATCCTTACCGTCCAGTCATCACGAACGACGGCTGGGAGCATACGGTATCCGACATTTTAACGCTGCATGACTATGTAGCTACAGGTGATGGTTTCCTGAAGCGTTATGCGGACAAGGATGCGATTTTGGCCAATGAAACGACTTGCAATCAATGGAAGTACGCGTTAGCCGAAGGATACGAATATCAAGGTCAGCCGATCATCATCAGCGAATTCGGAGGAATCGCGTTCCAGTCGGACAAAGGCTGGGGCTACGGCGATCAAGTGGTGTCGGAGGAGGAATTCGTTAAGCGTTTCCGCGGCATTACCCAAGCGATTAAGGACGTTAAGTATATTAGTGGTTACTGCTATACGCAGCTTGCCGACGTTCAGCAGGAGATTAACGGGCTTCTGACTGAGGATCGAAAGCCGAAAATACCTTTGGATACAATTAAAGCTATTAATTTAGCCTGAATGAACCTATAAAGCTCAGTCATTATCAAATATTTCTTTCATTAATATATAAACCAATGAATATTTGCTGCAGTCAGTTAGATTGTCGAGAAACCCGAGTCTTATGGAGGACATCGGGTTTCTCTTTTTAGGCTGTAAGTTAGGTTATTATGATTTCCGGTAAGAGCTTGGCGAGTGTCCGTGGTATCTTTTAAAAGAATGTGTAAAGGAGTACACGTCTGAATACCCGAGGGATAGGGCGATATGAGAAATCGGCAGTGCCGTCGTTTGCACTATTTTCATAGCTTCCGTCATGATTAGATTCGTCAGGTACCGATGCGGCCGGATGCCGACTTTCTGGTGAAAGACATTCGAAAAATGCGAGCGATGGATCCCGACATGTTCAGCAATGTCTGCAACGGTTATCCCTTCCTTATAATACAAATGAATGTAGTCGATGCTTGTTGCTACCCAGTCATCGGTGGGTGAGGCTGCTTTCATCGGTTTGGATAATTGAATGATCTGATTCAGTAAAGAGTAGAACCCTTGCGTTAACGAGAGGTCATCCTGTCTCACGAGATGCTTCCATTCGGAGGCGAATTGAAAAAAGGATCGCTCAAGATCCTGGTTGAAAAAATTTTTAATATAGGGGTGTTTGAGCGTAAGCCCAAGGCGGCGGGTGACCAGAGGCATTTGTTTACCTTCGGCAGCAACCCAAAACATCTTTAGAGCGGGTTCTTCACAGGAAGTAATGTAATATTCATGAATGCTGTGAGGGAATAGAACAAAAAGATCGCCTCGCGTAAGTGTTGTCTCTTCCTGATTCATGCACAGTGTAACCTGGCCTGCAAGAACGAAATGCAAGCTATAGTAAGCAATAAAGCGCGGTCCTATATGATAATTTGGCTTTGCCTCGTTATAGCCAATACGGATGGGTATAACTCCGTTATACTTCTCCAAGGCATTGGGGGTGTGGTACAAATGTTCCGCATATTCATGGGTGAACTCTATCATGCAGACGACCTCTTCCGAAGTTAAAGTTGATGAAAGTCACTATCATTTTAACATCGTCGGACATAGGTGGATAGTAACCGTCATTCATGAGAAGGGCCTCAAGTCTGCCTGCGGCCAAGTACGATGATGCAAATAGTACCCGCTTGGCTGCAGATTTGAGGCTTCGTGATGGACAGGTTAAGCGTGACAAATTCTAGGCATCGGCATAGGTTCTTTACCAAGCTCAGCCCATACATATTTCAGCAGGAGCTCTGTCTTTAAGCTGGAGTAATTAGGGTTATCCCACAAGTTGCGAAGTTCGTTGGGATCCTCTTGCAGGTCAAAAATTTCACCATATATCTGGTTATAATAAACCGTAATTTTATATCGTTCATTTACGAATGTTTTCTGATGGATGGTAGTTGCCTCGTGCCGGAATTCACAAATAGCATGGTCTCTTGCTCGATCGGACCTGCCAAGCCACACTTCCTTCTGGTCTACTCCTGTCATTGCATGAGGGATAGGCAGATTTGAGAACGAAAGGAAGGTAGGGGCTAGATCAACAAGTGATTGAAATGCAGTAGAGGTTTTGCCAGCTGCAACGTGCCCTGGGTACCTCACGATGAACGGCAGCTTTATCAAATCCTCATAATGGAAGCCGCCCTTAGCTTGCAAGCCGTGCTGTCCAAAGAAATGGCCATGGTCGCTTGTGAATACGACTAGAGTATTATCAGCTAATCCGAGTTGGTCTAATTTATCAAGAATAGCGCCAATATATTTATCCATCATACTGACCATGCCATAATACACAGCGACCAGCTTTTTCTTGTCTTTTTCCGTCAGCCTGAATTTGCTGCCGTACTCATAATAGTGATGGGAGCGGTAACCGTGAATGTCGAATTCGCTCTCTCGCAAGAAAGAGAAGTCTGGCGCCTCTTCTTGAGTCATTCGAAAATGCGGCGGATTATTATCGTGTTCACCTGGTACCATGGCAGGAATGGTTAGCTTATCGGGATCATACATTCTGTCCCATGGCTCAGGAACCAAGTATTCAGGGTGCGGGTCAAAAAAGCTGGACCACAAGAAAAAGCTGTCATCATTTTGTTTATATTGTTCCAATAACAGATTCGTTCGTTCGGCGATCCAGGTATTATAGTGGTACTTCTCAGGAATTGGCCAGGTGTAAGTCTGGTTAGGATCCATGGTGCCTGTCGGCGGCAAAAAATAATCTCGCCAATTGGTGCATCCTTTATCCTCCAGCCATGCTGCATAGTGCTGCCCAACATGCGCTTCATTGGTATGGTTTCGTGCTAGCTCAACATGAGAGAAACCGTAAAAAGAGTCCTTGTTTGTTCTCCAGTAATCCAAATCCTGCAGTATGGGATACGATTCGAGTGATGGATATTGTTCTGTTGAACGCAAAGGTTGAAAATGTGCCTTACCGACCAGCGCAGTTTTATAACCTGCCTGTTGGAAGTCCTCGCCAATCGTATGACGATCTTCGAGCAGCTTCGTGCCAAGCGTCCAAGCTCCGTGTTGGCTTGGATACATGCCAGTAATAATGGATGCACGGCTAGGTGTACAAGTAGGATTGGGACAATAAGCTCGGCTGAAGGTTGTACCTTCACGAACTAGCCGATCCAGATTGGGAGTATGCACTTCATTGTTAAATGCGCCTATCGTATTCCAATGCTGCTGGTCGCTCGTAATCAATAGAATATTTGTCTTTTTCATAGATTCATCTCCTTTCTGCTTTTCATTATAGACAATAATGGTAATAAGAAGGATGCTCTAATGTGTCCTTACTATTTGTTATTTTGTGAGGTGGATAGAAAGGATTGTTTTTATCATATTGGGATTAAGGTGTAAGATTAAAGCGTGAGAGATGCTTTGAAATCACTCTCTCATTTCGGATTTAGTTTATGCTTATTTCAGATTGGAATAAACAAAGCTGCGAATAGAAGGTTAATTATTAGGAAGGTAGTGTTGCGAAGTGAATCGTTCTGAATCGAGTTCTCCTCGATTAACATCCCTATTTTGGAGCTTTCTAAAACTTGCGCCTATTTCTTTTGGCGGTGGATACGCCACTTTTCCTGCGTTGGAACGGGAGATTGTTGCGAGCAGGAAATGGATGAATGAAGAGGAATTACAAGAAACRCTTTCGCTTGCGGCAGCGGCCCCAGGAGGCGTGGCAATCAATGCTTCTTTATTGATCGGGTATCGTCTAGACGGGGTGAAGGGGGCGGTCGCAGCAGCAATTGGTGCCATCTTACCGACCTGTCTCATCGTTATCGGCCTTTTTCTACTCTATTACAAGTTCAGTGACAGCTTGAAGGTAATTGGAGCGTTAAGAGGAATCGGCTGGGGAATTGTTGCAATGATCCTCTATACCGTTTTTAGGCTGGGGAGGATATCAATTAAGGATACACTTTCGTTAGCAATTGCGATTATAAGCCTTGTACTTCTTTTTTTGGAGACACATCCGATTTGGCTTATAACCGGAGGTGCTGCTGCCAGTGTCGTTGCAACACATGGCGGTCGGAGTGCAGAAAGCTCGCAGGCACGCCAATTCAAGGATGGTGCCGACAATTCATATATGTATTTTATTTAAGTCATTCATCTGGGAGCTGAAGTCATGGCGCAGTTATTTTGGTTTTTTCTGCAAATGGGATTCGTGTCGTTTGGCGGAGGGTATGCTTTGATCCCATTAATTGAGAGGGAGACGGAACGCCAAGCCTGGATGAGCAGCGATATGCTTGTAGACGTTATCGCAGTCGCAGGAATGTCTCCTGGTCCCATCGCCGTTAATTTGGGTTTGCTTGTCGGCTATCAAGCCTATGGGGTGATTGGCGCCATTGCTGGTGTGCTAGGCTTACTTCTGCCTTCCATACTGATGACTGCAGGAATGATTTACTTCATTACCCGTGATCATAAAAATTATCTGGGGCGCTGCATGTATGGCGTGCAGCCTGTTGTTACAGCTCTTATACTTTTTGCCGCTTATCAACTCTGCGTGGTCCATTTATCCGCTAGCTTGTCTATCAACGAGCTGCTGCCTGCTTTCCTTATTGTAGCTGCATGTTTATACATGTTATTTCGTTTACGATTGCATCCATTTACGATTCTCTTATTCTCGGGGATTAGCGGGGCAGCATTCTATGCTTAATAGGCTGGAAGAGGGGCAAATAATGATATGATACGAGGAAAATCTTGTTGTACGGCAGGCAGAGAACAGGTAGCAGCCGCCAAAATAAAACGAATAGATTATCCATTGCTTCCCACACGATCCACTCACGCACGAGGAATCAGTCAGTTGGTAAGAATTGATGGGGGCACTTTCAGGATGGGGACGAGTGAAGCGGGCGGGGTCGCGTCGGACGGAGAGGGACCGGCTCGTGATGTGCATGTCGATTCCTTCCTTATCTCTCCGTATGCCGTAACAAACGGTAAATTTCGCTCCTTTGTTGAAGAGACGGGCTACGTTACAGAAGCCGAACGGTTTGGTTGGTCATTTGTGTTCCATTTGCTGGCCTCCGAGCCGACACGAGAGCGGGTCAGACAGGTCCCACAGCAAGCGCCATGGTGGCTTGCTGTGGATGGTGCCTTTTGGGCGAAGCCGGAGGGGCCGGATTCAACTATTGACGAAAGGCTTGACCACCCGGTTGTTCATATCACTTGGCACGATGCGATGGCATATTGCGCCTGGGCCGGGACTCGTTTGCCGACGGAATCCGAATGGGAATACGCCGCTAGAGGCGGACTCGCAGGCAGAACCTACCCTTGGGGGGATTTGCTGAAACCAGAAGGAAAGCACATGTGCAACATTTGGCAAGGCAAATTCCCCGTGAAGAATAATGCCAGCGACGGTTATGTAAGCACCGCGCCCGTTGATGCTTATGAGCCTAATGGGTATGGACTGTTCAATTTGTCCGGTAATGTATGGGAGTGGTGCTCTGACTGGTTCAGCCCTGAATACCACCAAGTGACATCCGAGAGAAATCCGAGGTTCATGGAACCGACCGGAATACGTGCCATGCGCGGCGGCTCTTATCTATGCCACCGTTCCTACTGCAACCGTTACCGCGTCGCAGCCAGAAGCGGAAACACACCGGACAGCTCTACCGGCAACTGTGGTTTCCGTGTGGCGGCGGACATTATGGACGGATAAACAAGGGTAAACGATAGGGATGTATATCCGTCGTTAGGTTGCACTTGAAGGAAGTCCAACGTATCAATAGCCCAAATAAAAAGAACCGAAACCCGTTCATCTAACGGGTTTCGGTTCTTTAATATCGCCAGCTTAGCTGGTTGCAACGGCCACCCAGTGGCCTTTTTTCACTTCCACGAATTCGGAGTGTTCGAGCTCGTAGGGATCAGCTTTGGCAGCTTCCTCATGCACCACCAGCTTCTTCTGTGATTCAACCTTCGGATCGGGTACTGGGATTGCCGCCAAAAGTGACTTCGTATAAGCATGGATCGGATTCGCGTAAAGCTCCTCGCTTTCGGCAAGCTCAACGATCTTCCCTTTATACATGACCGCGACGCGGTCGCTAATATGCTTCACCATCGATAAATCATGGGCGATGAACAGGTATGTCAGACCAAGCCTTTGCTGAAGCTCCTCGAGCAGCTTCACAATCTGTGCTTGAATGGAAACGTCAAGTGCGGACAATGGCTCGTCGCAGACGATAAATTCAGGCTCTACAGCGAGCGTCCGCGCAATGCCGATCCGCTGCCGTTGGCCGCCGGAAAACTCATGCGGGTAGCGCATAGCATGAGAAGGATCTAGCCCAACCATCTCAAGCAGCTCCTCGACACGTTTCTGCCGATCTTTCTTGCTGGTTGTTAATTCGTGAACGTCAAGCGCCTCGCCGATAATATCAATGATGCGAAGTCTTGGATTCAGGGAGGCGTACGGGTCTTGGAAGATCATGCCCATATGACGTCTCATCGTCTTCATCTCCGAGCGATTTAATTGCTGAAGCGGTATCCCTTTGAAAAGTACTTCGCCGCCCGTCGCCTCATTTAAGCGAAGAATTGTGCGGCCGGTCGTTGACTTTCCGCTGCCCGATTCACCGACAACTCCGAGAGTTTCACCTGCCTGTATATCGAAGCTGATATCATTAACGGCCTTAACAATCTGCCCTTTGCCCATATCAAAATATTGCTTCAATGAACGGACCTGCAGCAAAGGCACGCCTTCTTCCCGCTGAATAATCGCAGGGATGGGCTTCGGTTTTTTCTTCTCGTCTAAACGAGGCAATGCATGGAGAAGCTTAACAGTGTAAGGATGCTGCGGATTGGCAAAGATTTGCTCCGTTGTTCCTGTCTCGACGATTTCTCCGTCCTTCATGACGACGACGCGATCACACATGCCGGCTACGACACCTAGGTCATGCGTAATTAAAATAATGGAGGTTCCTAGCTGCTTCTGTATATCCTTCATCTGGTTAAGGATCTGTGCCTGTATGGTAACGTCAAGCGAGGTTGTCGGCTCATCTGCGATTAGCAGCGAAGGACGGCATGCCAGCGCAATGGCGATCATGACCCGCTGACGCATCCCGCCAGAGAATTCATGAGGGTACTGATGATAGCGGGCTTCGCTGTTCGGAATGCCTACGAGCTTCAACATCTCGATCGCTTCAGTACGGGCTTGCTTCTTGTCCAGCTTTTGATGCTTGATCAAGCTTTCTTCAATTTGGTTGCCGATCCGCATGGTCGGATTGAGCGATGACATGGGATCTTGAAAGATCATCCCGATATCTCTTCCGCGTATGGCTTCCATTTCTTTATCGGTTTTAAAGGCTAGATTTTGTCCTTGAAAAAGCACCTCACCATTCTTCACCATGGAAGGGGGAGAGGGCAGCAGCCTCATAATTGTACGCGCGGTAACGCTCTTTCCGCTGCCGGATTCGCCTACAATGCCGAGCGTTTCGCCTTTACGGACCTCAAAGCTGACGTGACGTACCGCTTCTATTTCTTTGTTACGGGCGAAAAAAGAAACCGATAAATCGTTAACTTGTAATAATGTATCCATATAAGCACCTGCAATTCTGTGGTTTTCCAATTGAGAATAGGGTAATTTAAAGAGAGATTCTTATTTATACCTGATATTCCTTATATCATGTATAATGAAAAAAAGTAAGTAACAAAGTTATAAGTTATTGACATATTCCAGTCCATAAAATAAAATCTACTATATTGATCGGAATAATGCAATTTAAAATTACTAGATGGAAAGGAAGCGGACTAGCTTGAAAGGGCACGCAACTGCTACGGGTAATGGCTTTGTTGATCATATCGCCGCCATCTACCGCAAAATGTTATTACATCCAGCCTACAGTCTGCTTATATTGCTGTTAGGAGCTCCTGTATCTGCCATCGTGTATGGCGTTCATCAATATCGTAAAACGAAGTACGGCTACAAAGCAATCGCCGAGGAGACAAGGAGCAAGCTGCTTGCAACGGGGCGCCGGGATAAGCTGCTTATCGAGGCTAAGGAACAGCTTGTCCGCAAGCATCGTTTCTTCGGGCAAACCGTCAGCGCAGAGCAAACCGAGCTGGAAGCGAACCGGTTGGCTGAGATCAAATTTAATGAATCGTTCAACCATGAGCTGGACAAACGGCTTGCCAGCGAGAACGGGCTGAAGTTTTCATTTGGCGATACGTATCATGCGTTAGCCTTAAATCCGGCTTTCTTCATCTTATCACTCATTATCGGTTTTCCAATGTATGTGTTGATGGCCATTTACTCGATGCCTTACTTGAAATACGTTGCGGAACGAATCGTGATGTCAGTATTCGTTATTTTGGGCGTCGCTTTTCTCGTTTTTACAATCCTGTATATATCGCCGATGAATCCAGCGGCTAACTTATTAGGAGAGACAGCGACTGCCGAGCAGATTGCAGCCTTCAACCATCTGTACGGATTGGATCAACCTTATCTTGTCCAGTTATGGGACACAATTAGAGGTATATTTACATTCGATCTCGGCAAGTCATTTGCAGGCAACGAGAATGTTACGGCAGCTATCGCGAATAAATTTCCGGTGACGCTCACGTTAACGGTTATCTCGACGCTGATCGCTGTATTGATCGCTTTGCCAATCGGCATTATTTCGGCTACGAGACCGAATTCCTTTTTTGATTATACCTTTATGTTCATTGCTTTGCTCGGATTGTCGATTCCGAACTTCTGGCAGGCGCTTATTTTTATTTTGAATTTCTCAATTAAGCTTCCATGGCTGCCTGCAACGTATAACCCTGAGAACTGGCTGTCTGCGATTATGCCGATTGTCGTTCTAGGAACAGGGCTAACGGCTGCCGTAGCCCGAATGACCCGCTCATCGACGCTTGAAGTTATTCATGAGGATTACATTACGACCGCAAGGGCCAAAGGGCTTGCCCGCAAAAGTGTTATTTGGAAGCATGCCGTTGGCAATGCGCTTATCCCAATTATTACTGTCATTGGCTTACAGTTCGGCGGTATGCTCGGGGGAGCGGCGGTTACAGAGAAAGTATTCAATATTAGCGGTATCGGCAGTTATATCGTTGATAAGCAGTTCATTCCCGACATTCCTAGCGTGATGGGCGGGGTCGTCTATACAGCCATTACCATCTCGATCGTGAATGTTATCGTCGATTTGATGTATGCGTTTTTTGATCCTAGAATCCGCTCGAAAATGAAACAATACTAAAGCAGGTGCTACTCTTGACGAATCCTACTATCAGCAAGCAAGAAGTCAAGTTCAGGCTGAAATCGAGCCAAGAATACAGTCAGGCAAGCTTCGCTGGCATCGTATCCCTGGCGCTTGGTCTTGTTCTTCTGCTAAACAGTTATGTTCCCGGTGACGGGTCATTTAAGCCTGCAGTACTCATTGCAAGCATTGCATATTTTGCCTTCGCTCTGCTCGAGCTGGCGGTATGGGCGCTCATTCGAAGCGATCTTATCCGTTTTGGCGCGATCAGACGTTCCACAAGGATGCTTGGTTATGTACTGCTGTTAAGCCTTCTAACCGCGAATGTATTCGTGGCAACCACGGCGTTCCAGCTCATCAAGCAGAAAAAAAGCGCGGCGTATACGTTGGCTGTTTATTCGCTCCTTACGACTCTGCTCGTATTTGCAGTATCAGCCCTTAACTTGTTTAAGCCTTATGTGGCTAACGGGTTTATGATCGGTATGTTTCTATTGATCGTTGCCGCGCTCCTGCAGCTCGCAGCATTGCTGCTGGTCGCTAAATATGCAGATCAAGCAGCGATGCCGCGCTGGATGGGAATCGTTGCTGGGATCCTTATTTTAACTTCGGTATCCGGCAACTTGTTCGCATTATTTCTAGGGTTATTATTGATTGCGAAGCTGCGGGACAAGGGGTATTCGTCCGGCTCTAAGCTTGGAGAAGTTGTGGAGCGTCTGTCGAGAAGCTCGACTTCCATGCTGGGACTGCTCTTTATCCTGTTCCTGCTCACGTTATCTATAACTAGTTACCTGACCTTTGATTACGGCCTTGCGGTTGAGAACAACTACAGCTTAATTCTTCAATCTCCTGAGCTGGCTTACCCGCTAGGAACGGATAACTTCGGAAGAGACCTGTTCTCGCGTATCGTCTTCGGCGCACGAATCTCTTTGGCAGTTGGCTTGTTGTCAACGCTCATCCCCGTCTTGATTGGGGGCGTTCTAGGTGCAGTCTCTGGCTATTATGGGCGGCATACGGACAATATTATTATGAGGATATTAGATATCCTCTATGCGATTCCTGGCATTCTGCTTGCCATTGCGATTATTGCGGCATTTGGCGCAAGCACGGTCAATCTAATTTTGGCATTAAGTGTAGGTGCGATTCCAACTTATGCTCGGACAATGAGAGCCAATGTCATGCTCGTATCTACGCTGGAATATGTACAGGCTGCTAGAGCTTTCGGCTCCAGTGACCGAACTATTTTGTTCAAGCACATCGTACCTAACTCCATCGCGCCGATGATTGTAAAATCTACGCTGACGATTGGTACTGCGGTTATATCGACCAGCAGCTTGAGTTATTTGGGGCTTGGCGTAGAACCGCATATTCCGGAGTGGGGAAATATATTAAAGCTCGGAAGCGCATATCTCGAAACGCATGCTTATACGGCTGTTTATCCGGGACTTGCGATTATCGCGCTTGTACTCTCATTCAACTTTCTTGGCGACGGCTTGCGCGATGCGCTGGATCCGAAGCTGGATTAAAGATTTCATCCCTTTTTTAAAATATAGGAAAGTATAAGCTTCACATTTATACTCCGCCTATATTTTGCGAGAAACTTCTTGTCCTTAAACAAGGACGACGAAGTCGTTTCTTCTTAACCTCATTCATATTCCATCGACTTCTACGTTACGAGACAGGAATGGGCGATAACTGAATGTGAGTTAACATACAAGATAAAGATAAAACAGGAGGAGACTACTATCATGAAGAACAAAGGCAAATTCGCCGCATTGTTGCTAATCAGTCTTTCGATTATGCTCAGCGGATGCAAATTAACAACAAAGAACGACGTGAAGGAATCACCAGCACCAACGCAAGGAACAGAGGCAGTCGTTGACAGTAACCCAGTAGATATAGAATTGCTTGGCATGAGCTCAAACGAGGCTGACCTTAACATTGTTCGTGATCAGCTTACCAAAAACGGCTTTAAAGTGAAATTGAATCTACAAGCTGATTACGGCAGCTTCAAATCACAGCAGGACGCTGGCAACTATGACATCGCATTGTCCAGCTGGACTACCGTTACAGGTAACCCCGACTATGCAGTACGCTCGCTCTTCAAAACAGGCGGAGACTACAGCATCCTTGCTGATCCGGAAATCGATAAATTGATTGATGCGGCTGGTGCTCAAACGCCAGAAGAGTACACAGAAACGTACAAGCAATTCGAGCAGCAGCTTGTCTTTGACAAGGCTTATATCGCGCCGCTATACAACTCCTTGAAAGCACAGGCCTTGAATCAAGACGTACTGAACAAGGATTCCGTACGCATCTCGAAGTCACGTTCCCTTCCTTGGGAAGATGTTGATTTTAAAGACACTTCAAAGCGTGCAAAAGATGCACTAGTACTTCAATCGACTATGCCGACGCTGACGTCGCTTGATCCAATCAAAGGCAACGACGGCTCCATCAACATTATTAATACGAATATGTATGTGCGTCTAGTGAATCTAACAGATGATGATAAAATCACTTCCGAAGGTTCCCTATCGTTGAATCATGCGATTGCTGATGGCAATTCCGATTATTACTTTATCCTAAGAGACGATATCAATTTTGCTCAAATCAAAAACAAGCTCGCAGTAGATACTGGCGAACGCGTTGGTGCTGACGATGTAATCTTCTCGCTGAACCGCGCGAAAGACAAAAACTCTGTACCTGACCACCGTACGTTTACTCTTCACGAGCATATCAATAACGTGGAGCTTGTAACGGATGCTGCAGCACTAGATGCTGTTAAAGTTTCCGGTGGCAGCGACACAGTAAAAGCAGCTCTTGAAAAAGGTCTTGGTTCAAAAATTTCCGCTCTCGTATCGGATAAGAAGCAAGCGAACAACAAAGAGGGTAAATACCAAGTCGTTAAGCTTACGACGACTGAGCCTTTCCCACAAGTACTGAACTACTTGGCTCACCAATCGGCAGGTATCGTGTCCAAGAAACAAGTAGAGAGCATCAACACGTACGATGTAGCTAAATTCGATGTGAACAAAGATATTCCTTACGGCGACCAAAATACGGTAACAGAAGGCAGCGCGTATAACAACACATTGTTTACAAGCGGTCCTTACATCCTGTCCTCCAAAAATGATTACGAAGCAATTTTCTACAAAAACCCTGCGTATATGAAGGGTACAGAAAATGAGCCGAATATCGCTAATATTAAAATCCGCTTTATCAAAGACGCAGACAGCAGCTTGTCCGCGCTTCGCAGTGGTGAGATTCACATCTACTACGGCGTATCCGAGACGAAATTTGACGTTGTGAAGGGCGACAGCAAGCTGGCGCTTCAAACCGTACAAAGCAATGCTGTTTCTTACTTGCTGTTCAATACAAAAAATCGTCCAGTTGCAGAAAGCGCAGATCTGCGGAAAGCAGTTCTATACTCCATCAACCAGGATGAAATCTTGGCATTCTACAATGGCAACAAGTTCAAAGCCGTTTCCACGCTTAGCCCGCTTGTGAATACAGGCATGGAGCTGAAAGCTGATCCGGCGAAAGCGAAAGAATTCCTAAACGCCTACAAAGCAAGCAAGTAACTTTTAATATTGGCAAGAGACTGCCTCCGGTTATCCATGATGACCGGGGCAGTCTCTTTCACATAGGACTGCTCACATGCGAGCATAAAGGAGAGATAACGAATGGCTGACACACTCAAGCCCGAAACGAAGCTTTCACAATGGGATGCCTTGATGCTGGAATCACTGAAGGCTAACGGCTGGCCAAATGATGAACTGATTAGCAAAGTGCAGGCTGGCAATTTGCCGACAGATGAAAGCAAGTTCCATTTCGAATACACCGCTTTAACTGCATTGGCGAATGAGGAGCAAGATACTTTCGTACAAGCTGTAACAAACGGCTATCAAATCAAGTACAACACGATACGCGGCATTCACAGCTGGATACTTGTCGCACTGAAGCAAGAAGCAGAGCTTATTCTGGAGCCGGAGAACGAAGCGGTCATCGCCCGCTTGTCAGAAGCTGAAGCAGAGCGCCTCGCTTCCGTCCTTTCATTCGGCTGGGGTGTGTCCCCTCATGAGGGGGAGCAAGATTCAGACGGTAGAGCCGCATATAAGGTGGCACCTGTTAGAGCGTAAGGGTTAGCTGGGATTGAAAAAGGAATCATTTATGATTTATGGTTTCGGTAACAGAAATGTGGCCTATAAGAAGGAAGTTTTTTATAAAAAGTGCTCTTCGTGTAGGGTTCTGGAACGAATGTTATACCTATACAAGAAACCCAGTACCGCATCGGTACTGGGTTTCTTGTATAACATTAAACATCTTCCCATCCAAAATAAGAATAGGGGAACCAAGAAGTCGAGACATAGACAACAGCATGGCTCTCCTTATCGAATATGAATGATATTGAATACATATTATCAGGGTTGTTAAGCTTATCATGAATGGAAATGTCGCGGTAATTTCCGTCGCTGGTCTTCTCGTAGAAATAGGTAGCTGATTGGTCTCCATAAAAACCAAAAGTTCCATATAGGCGAAGGACATCGAACATTGTGCTTTCTCCGAGGACAATCCCCTTATATGTACGTAATGACGGATTTGTATTGGTAGGCTCAATAGTGTCTTCATCTATTTTCCAAGAATCAATCAGCCCATCTTTGTTGTAGTGTGCTGAGAATAAAGGGTAAATGTTATTATTAAAGACATCCTTTTCATCCGAAACCTCGTATAGATCCTCTATTGTTTCTTTTGAATCTCCTATCTTCACCTCAGTAAAAGGACTATTTCCAAATAAATTGAAGTCATTTCCCGTGACAGGTTCAGCGCTGAAATCTGGAATACGCTGGACGGCTGCAGATGGTAAAGACGGTAGAAGTGTGCGATCCGATGGAGCGGTTGGCCTTGTTAATAGATCCAATACTCCTTTAAAGGTGAGCTGCCTGATCCACTGAATGGCTTCTGCTCGTGAAAAAGAGTCCTGTCCATTGAATTGCTCTGGCGTTATAGCATCACTGTTAGCCATACCGTTTCCAATGAGGTAAACAACGGCGTCTTCGCCTTCATAATGAACCCCTTGCACGGCACAAATGATTTCTGAAGCTCGCGACTTCGAGAGTGGCTCCATTCGCAGCTTATGGTTCGAAGCGCCGGATGTAGGATGATTAAAGCTCTCTGCCAGGCGATAGGGACCGTCTGTCCAATCATCATTACCCTCAGGGGAACTTGCGGATGGCAAAGCCATACCCAAGGCTCTATAAAGAGCTTTTAAAAACTCTGCTTCACTTATTGGCTCGTCAGGCTTTAAGCTGCTGTCAGGGTATCCATTTATAATATTTTGTGCCATAGCCCATTGAAACAGACGCTCAGCCCAGTGTCCTTTCATTCCATAGGGCTTGATAATGAGAAAATCGTATTTTTCGTCATCTTTTTGATCCTGAGCATTCAAATTTGCTGTTGCTGTTACCCAAAATAATGAAGATACGATGATCAGACATGTAACTATACGCTTAAACTTAAACATAAAATTCATCCTTCCGAATCCAATTAAATACCGTTTTTTTATATTGTTAAAAACTTCCTAATGTTATATCGGAAAGTATAGTATTTTAACTGATAGCTGCGAGTGAAAACAGCGATTTGATTTATTCTTCTTTAATCAGAATTAGATGAGGCGATGTAGGATGAATAAGAACATCGATGATATCGATGGTTCTTAAATCCGCTGCTCGGTTGATTTCATGGAACATAAGCAAGCTTTAAAAATATTTTGAATATTCCTTTACAGGAATATTCCCGTTGTGGTATATTTAATTCAACAAAAGGAAATACAAGGAGGGAGGGCTTAAAGGATTCGATAAAGCAATGTTTGCTTTAAATGTTTGCTTTAGAAGAAGGATGAATTAATTAAATCAAGTGAATGGATGTTTTTCTTATGAATGCTAACGTTATGAGTGCCTTGGCTGAGCCTAACCGCCTGCAGATTGTTGACCTATTGCGAGCGAGTCCTCTAACGGTTGGGGAGATTGCTGAAAGGCTTGGCCTACGTCAGCCCCAAGCTTCCAAGCATTTGCGCGTCCTTAGCGAGGCCGGTATTGTTGAGGTGCAGGCGATTGCTAACCGTCGTATTTACAAGCTGCGTCCTGATCCGTTTAAGGAATTAGACGCTTGGCTTGAATCATACCGACGTATGTGGGAGGAACGCTACGATCGGCTAGACGATTATTTACTGGAGCTGCAAAACAAGGAAACAGATAAATAAGATTAGCAATAAGACATAAACGGATTAATGATATAAACAAATTTGAGGAGGATGTTTATTATGACTAACCCTAACCTAACTAATCAATTGGTTTCGAAAGTAGAAGGCAGCACACTTATATTGGAGCGTGTGTTTCAAGCACCGCGCGAGCTTGTATTTAAAGCTTTTTCGGAGGCAGAGCATTTAAAACATTGGTGGGGACCAAAAGGCTGGACTTTACCTGTATGCAACGTCGACTTCCGTCCAGGTGGAACTTGGCATTATTGCATGAAGTGTGAAGATAAGAACCAAGGCGATTTCTACGGTATGGAATCGTGGGGTAAAGCATTCTATCAGGAGATTACAGCACCGGAGCAGATCGTCTATAGAGATTGTTTCTCGGATGCGGAAGGCAATGTTGCGGAAAATATGCCGCAAATGATGGTTACACTCGATTTTATTGAGCAAGATGGCAAGACGAAGCTAGTTAACACCGCGAAATATGCATCGCCAGAAGCTTTGCAAACGGTAATCGATATGGGAATGATTCCAGGTATAACGCAAACGTTTGAAAACTTGGATGTTCATCTGGAAAAGCTGCAACAAAGCAATTAAGGAATAAAGGCGTGTACTTTCACAAGAAGAATTAATAAGAATAGAAAAGAGACCGTATGATACGTCGCCTTAACTTGGGATTTTAAACTGATACTATTACCTATAAATTGTTTGGAGCTAGAAGAAAACAGCGTACTCAGTTACCCGAGTACGCTGTTTTCTTCTGCATTGCGCTAGATTACCAGTTGTTTCCGGATACTCTTGTCACTGTAAAGTTCGGGCTGCCGCTTTCACCATAAATGGCTGCGACACCTGGATTATTCACTTTCACATTCGTAAAGCTTGCTCCGCCGACAGCTGGCCCTTGGCCTTGTTCTCCTCTGACAACGAGCTTGATGCCGTAGCGGGAAGGGTTGTTGATGTTAACGTTCTCTACGCGAACGTTTTGCATAGCAAGATTCTCTGGCGATTTTGTCTGGAACATTAGACCAAAGTACACGGGATTATTAATGTCCACATTTTTTACGAGAATGTTTTTGAAGGTTCTGTCTCCTCCGAAGAACCAGATAGCGCCAAAGTTTTGATATTCATTGATTTTGTCATCAGCGCCGACGCTGGTCCAAAAATCTCCACCCGTACGGTCTAATGTTACGCCATCAATTATAGTATCCTTATCGCCAAATCCTAATGTGTTGTAACCAAAGCTTAAGCTGCTGATGGTAATGCCTGGATAAGTCAACGTGTCTGCACCATAGAGGTTTTGATATAGGTTATCCGAGCCGCCGTATACGGCAAAAGCTGCTGCACGTCTTACACAGGTTGCCGTAAGATTCGTGTATTTGTTGCCTACATTGTAGGAACCGCCTGCATCAACTGCGCTGAATAAGGCGAAGGCATCGTCACCGGCGCCTCTTGAGTAGTTGTTGTCAATCACGTTATAGGATGAGCCGTTGGTCATATTAATTCCATCCGCGAATGTGTTTTTGATACGATTGTCTTTGAACGTGTTGTTGGAGGAATTCACGCCCCAATACAAGCAGATGAAGTGCTCAACCCAGACGTTCTGAACCGTTACATTCTGCATGCCGTTGCCATCGATGAATTTACCAGGACCATCAGTTCTGTATACATAGTTGCCCCATGCAGACAGGTCTTTAATCGTTGAACCGTTAGCGGTAGAACCAATATTAAAACCTACATCCGTATTGGATTGGTTCTGTGGCGCAACCAATTTGGTATGCCATGGTCCAGCACCAATGATTTCGGTTGCACGTCCATAAAGGAATATTTTACTGTTGATCACCCATTCGCCTGCAGGGATGTAAATCCCCTTTTTCGTGGAATCCTGTCTAAATTCATTAAGCGCCTGCTCTATGGATTTGGAAGAGGAAACCGAAATATATTTAGTCGTGTCGGGGTTAGCTGCTGGAGGAGCGACATTTTCGGTTTCAATCATGTCAACATAGATTGCTGAAACGTCACCAGCATCCTTTTGAATTTTGATCTTCGTTCCTGCTGGATACACTTGGTCAAGCAGCAACTGGGAATCTTCATACAGCCAGTAAGCAGTTAATCCTGCCCCAGGCGCATTGTCGTAACCCAGGCGGCCAAGCGTACTTGGTGTTGCATAGACATAAGAGAACTTGGAGGTTACCGTGAATTTGCCTTTACTCACACCGTTAGCATAAATACTAATCGTTCCGGTCGTATTTTCTGCAACTGCGTTGCGAAGGACAAAAGCGTTGGCCGAAGAAGTCAGCGTAAACTCTACATATTCGCCTGTTGCATCAAGATGCACGGCGGAGCGTCCAGAAGCTTCACCCGCATAATCGCCTGGCTTGAAGTTCGGAGCTAATTTTGTTCCGTTCGTTGTATTGGAAGAGGACTCTGCTTCAATAATGGTAAACGGCATATTAGCGCCGCGGCCGGAATAAAGGCTTGTTGTATTTGAGTTGTTTGCTTGCTTAATGAGTACTTCGTTTGTGTCAGCTGCAACAGTGGAAGTTACTGTGTAGCTGCCATTGACAGCGGTCCAAGTCCCCAGGCTGACATTGACGGATTGGTCTACAGCTAATGAGCCATTATAGGAACTATTTAAGGTTTGAATGGTTGCACCAGCAGCATTTTTAAGAACTAGTGTTATGGCATGAGCACCACCGGCGGAAGCAATGTTTCCTTGGTTTTTAAGATTTACGGTAAAGGTTACTGTATTGCCTGCACTTGGATTGCTTGGATTCCAAGAGGCGGTTGCGATTAGATCAGAGCTGGACACGGCAGCTACGGTTAATGCAGCCGGGCTGCTATAGCTGTTGTTAGTCTCGTTCTGCTCAATAATCGCATTGCTCTCGTCGACCTTGGCGCTAACGGCGTAGGTTCCAGCATTTTTTGCTCCGGCATTCAGCGATACGGTAGCTGAAGCGCCAGCCGTCAATGCGGCTACTGGAGCAGATCCTGCTAGCTCGTTGCCGAGATAAAAATTGACTGTAGTCGCAGGGGCGTTTGCAGTGCCGATATTTTTAACGGTTGCGTTAAGGGTAATCGCATTCGTCTCTACCGGAGCTGTAGGCGTCCAAGTTATTCCTGTAATCGTAAGATCCGGATTTGGAGCTGGAGCGCCATAGATTTCAAATTCGGCTACTTGGCCAGCAGGAGCGCCGGAGTTGTTCGTTATGTTCAATTGGACCTGTTTGACCGTAGCGGTTACCGGAATCGTTACCGAGTTGCCGTTAGCGGGGTTAAACGTGTAAGATGCCGCGGAAACCAAGCTGCTGAATGTGGAAGAGTTCTGGGTGTTGCCTAACACTTGAATCGTTTGGGTTCGCGTACCCCATTCGCTAGACGGGTTTAGCTTCACAACAACAGATGTGATGTTGTGATTGGAACCGAGATCGACGGTTAATTGGCTAGGATTGCTGCCGCCTTCCCAGTATGTAGCCGTATTGCCGTCGTTGCCGTTCGTTGCTACGAATGTGTGGACGGTAGAACTGGAAGTGATTGATTTACCTAGAGCTAAGTTGCCGCCAGCAGGTGGCGTTGGTGTAATTGTAGGCGTCGGTGTAATTGTAGGTGTAGGTGTAATCGTAGGTGTAGGAGTTGGTGTTGGCGTTTGTGTAGGCACAGGTGTAGGGGTTGGAGTAGCTGTTGGTATAGGAGTAGGAGTAGGTGTTGGCGTTACTGTGGAACCGTAAATTTCGAATTCAGAAATTTGTCCGGCTTGCCAACCCGTGTTAGCCGTAAAGTTTAAGCGAACATAACGGGTGCTGGTTGCTGTAAAGTTGATTGTTACGGTGTTGCTGCTCACTGCTGGATTGAATGTGTAGGATGCAGAACCAACAATATTAGAGAACGTTGTGCCGTTTGTGCTGCCTTGTACAGCTAAGGATTGTGAACGTGTTTCCCAGCCCGCAGGCAGCTTTAGTTTAACTTGATCGATGCTCGTATTCGCACCAAGATCGATTTGGAGCCATTGTGGGAATGCATTATTTACGCTCTCCCAATAGGTGCCCTGATTATTGTCATTAACATTGCTCGCTACATACACATCGGCATAGCCGCTGGCTGATACAACTTTGCCCAGAGCAAGATTAGGGCCTCCGGCGGCTGAAGATACGGAGGGGTACAGCGTAAGCTGCGACAGCAATAAAACAAATGCCAAAGACATGATGACGAATGGATTTCTTTTTACCAATTCGTTCAATGATAACATAAAAAACCTCCTAGTCAGATGTTTTAACCTCGAATTAATGCGCTTTCAATTTTGCACATCATTACATTCTTTCTTAATCACCTCCTTAAATGTGTGAAGCCATCACGATTCTAGACGGCAATGCAATAAAACCAATATTTATTTAATATTGGTTTACAAAATAGGCGGATAATGTTGCACGATCAAACGATATTGCAAACAAACTTATAGTACTAGCATAAATCAGTTACACAGCTTGCTGAATATGCATTCCTACGATTATCGTGTGTAATATTATTGTTTAGATAAACGGGGTCTATATATTAAAGGTTTTCAGTTGAAAATAAGCAACTACGCTTTATGAAAAAACTTGCCAAGACACTGTCAAATAAATTTAACACTGCAAAGCAGGTTAGCTAAATGTGCACATCAGTCAGCAATAGCTGAATCTAAGAGCATAAATGCACTTATTTAACTAAATAATTTTCAATTTTGCTCAAATAGATGCATTTATACACCTATTCGAATCATTTTCATCTCGTTTGTTAAAAACAGGTGCACTTCTGCGCTTATTTACACTCGACTATCGGTACACGCACACCACTAATCTCTATATCGATATCAAAAATGACATTGTAAACGAGCTTTATTTCGAGTATTTAATAGACTAAATAAAGGGTAATTCATCCGTAAAACTACCGGCTTCCAATATAGCCCTGTTTCAAAATCACCCCTTGGAGGTAATAAGAAGCATACAATTATCTAGGAGATGATGAAGATGAATACAAACGGACTGAAAGATAAAGTGAAGGGTATTGCGAACCAAAGCAAAGGCGAAATGAAGGATAGCTACGGCAAAGCAACAGATAACAAGAAGCTGCAGGCGGAAGGCAAGTTGGATAAGCTGAAAGGTACTGCGCAGGAGAAGCTTGGCGAAATGAAGGAAAAAATCAGCAAGTAGCGAATGGACGATAATGTATGCATCTGAGCCAATCGGTTTGCGGAAGGGCTGCCTAGCGGTGTTCAGGTACCAATCATTATCAGCTGCTTATATATTTTGCAATGAGGAGCAGTCGGCTCTCCCGTCGAAGGGGGCTGGCTGCTCTTTTTGTGCTTACTCCCTGCAAGTAAGTCCATGTATTTACATATAATTTTCGTTCAGCAGCCTTACAATTCGAGACCTTTCGTTCTCATTATCGTACACAATAGGAGATGAAAAAAGTGGGATGAATGGAGGAGCTGTAATTGCGTCTGATTATTGATGATATCGTCAAGCGATTTGAGGATAAACAAGTGCTCCAAGGAGCCGGATTTACTTTTGAGAAAGGAAAAATATATGGTCTGCTCGGTCGAAACGGTGCAGGTAAGACGACGCTATTCGACTGTCTGAGCGGAGAGAAGGACATGGATGGCGGGCAAGTGTTGTTGGAAGTGGATGGCCACACGAGGAAGCTAAGCGAGCAGGATGTCGGATATGTGTACTCGCTGCCGATTCTTCCCGAGTTTCTTACGGGCTATGAGTTCGTGAAGTTTTTTATGGATATTAACAAAGGCAAGCTGCAAATGGATAAGAGCATTGATTATTATTTTGACATGATGAGCATGACAATGGAGGATCGCCATCTGCTGATCAAAGGTTACTCACACGGCATGAAGAACAAGCTGCAAATGCTGCTATTTCTCATAACGAAACCGCCAATTATACTGCTCGATGAGCCGCTTACCTCCTTCGATGTTATTGTTGCTCTGGAGATGAAGAACATGCTGAGGGAGATGAAGAGTGATCACATTCTGATTTTCTCTACGCATATATTGCAATTAGCTTCAGATCTATGCGATGAGCTGGTTGTTTTGAACAAAGGGAAGTTGTCTGCCGTACCGTCAGAGCTGCTGCATAGCGCGGAATTTGAGCAATCCGTCATTAACCTGCTGAAGGATGAAGCCCATGCTGAGAACGCTTAACACGCTGCTCGCCATTCGAACCTCCATTACGGCAAACATGCTCATTTATTATATTCAGAAGCTGCCGCTGCTCGGCAAGCTGGTGCACAATAGCTTCTACGCCAATTTGGGGCTCAAGAAGGCCGTTTCTATTATAGCGCTCATCATTACCCAGCTGTGGGGATTCATGCTTCGATTCGCGTATTTGGGGATACTTATCTACTTGCCTATAGCGGAATTCGTTGTGGGATTGTCTGAGGAAGAAAAGCACCAGCAATTTGTACATATTTTTGCAATCATCAGCTTTGTAGTGGCAGCGATCAGCAGCGCGACTGTGCTTGAACCAAAGCGAGAGAAGTACGTAGCGGTGAAGCTGATGAGGTTGTCTGGAAAAAGATATATGCAGGCGTCACTTGCCTATCGTTATACAACCTTTTTGCTATATCTGCTGCCAGCCATGCTTTTGTTTGGATCACTCGCGGGAGTCTCCATATTGCAAGCGGTTTTGCTAACCATTATGGTCACAATGTGGCGAGTTCTTGCGGAGTATGCACATCTCAAGCTTTTTGAGAAAACGGGCATTGTACTGATTAAACAGACTGCTCTCGTATGGATGATCATATTAATTGGTTATGCCGGCGCGTATTTGCCATTGCTGCTCGGCAAGGTTCCGTTTACGGGTACGTTTCTTCTGAGTCTTCCGGTTAGTATTATCATTATAGCTGTAGGCTTGTTTGCTGTCTTTCAACTGGCTCGTTATACCGGTTTTAGTGGAGTGGTTGATGCGGCAACTAAAAGGGATGACCCTCTGCTCGATCTGGGTCGTATGGTGACAGAGTCACAGAAGAAAAGCGTCAAATCAAAGGATAGCGATTATATCATAGACGTAAATGAGCAAGGCAAGTTAGACGGCAAAAAAGGTTATGCGTATTTGAACGCTATATTTTTTCTCCGGCATCGCAGCCTGATCAGCAGCCCGGTTAACAAACGATTAGTTATCGTTGGTGCTTTCGGTGTGGTGGGTGTTCTGCTTACCTTCCTATTCCGAGAGCAGCTGCAGAGTCTAAAATGGACTGTGGGAATGATATTTCCGTTCTTAGTTCTGATTATGTATTACATGTCCGTTGGAGAAAACATTTGCAAGGCTATGTTCTACAACTGTGATCTTAGCCTAATGCGTTATAGCTTCTATCGCGGCTCAGCATTTAGTCATTTCCTCATTCGGCTAAAAAAAATGATGGGCTTGAACCTGAGTATTGCCGCCGCTTTTGGGGTGTCACTCACAGCGATTATCGCTGCAGCGGGCGGGGAGTGGCTAAACAGCGAACTGCTTATGCTTTGGATCTGTGTTATTTCGCTTTCCGTGTTTTTCACCATACATCATTTGTTTATGTATTATATTTTTCAACCGTATTCTACAGAGCTGAATGTGAAAAACCCGCTATATTATATAGTGAATATGGGGATATCAGCAGCTAGCGGGGCATGTATCTTTTTGCGAATTCCGATAGTGCCATTTACGGTGAGTATAGCTGCTTTGACGCTGATTTACTTCGCTGCTGCGCCAGTGCTTGTCCGCAGGTACGGGCCGAGAACGTTTCGAGTGAGATAAGAATGACGATGCTTTTGCTTGCAGAATGATTTTTTAACAAGGAGATGCAAGTTTCTCATACATCGTCACAAGAGTATAGTAAACAACTACAGGCCACGCCTGGCTTAGCCAGGCGTGGCCTGTAGTTACTGCCGTTGTTTGTTAGTCCTCGCTTGTTACCTTTCCAAAAAGGGATAGAGCGTAAAGCGCAGCGACACCGACGACGATATATACAATTCGTGATCCAACTTCTTCTGTTCCCCCAAAAACCTCACTGACGACGTCATAATTGAATAAGCCCACGGATAACCAATTTAAGCCGCCTAGGATGATCAGAATAAGACTAATTACGTTAAGTGCCTTCATCAGAAATAACCTCCTTAATGGGGTTTCCTAACTTTTTTGTTGAATAGCCTGATGGATGTGCGCTGATTCTTAGTTGTTTACTATAGGATTATGAGTATCAGCCGCATGATATGCCATACAAGCCTCATCCTTTAAACACATGTATCGCATTTTTTACAGTGCTTGATCAAGTTAGAACGGATAGATTTTCTTCGCTTTTCTTCGCACTGCGATGAAGCTGAACGATCATATTAAATTATGGAATCATGCTTCCATTAAAGTGAGCTGCATAGATAATACCACCGACTAGACAAGAGCACGATCAGACAATCATACCTCCTCATATGTTAGGGATAAGGAGGGAATGTACATTATGAACTACAAGAGTACCACGATAAAGAGCAAGTGGACAAAAACGAAATGGCTGCTTAAGAATGCAGATGTAAGAGCGTACGTTCCTAAGACGCTGCGCTTTAACCGAAGGAATCTTAGTATGATCCTTTCTCAATATCCCACTGTCTATTTCAAGCCGACCACTGGTTCAGGCGGCTTTAATATTATACGGATAAAGAAGCAGGGAAATGGTTATCAGATCCAACACAACTCCGAAAAAAATCACTGCTCCACGCTCGACATCCTATATGTAAAATTGAAAAAGCATGCGAGGAAACGTTCTTATTTGCTGCAAAAAGGCATTCATCTTGCCACTGTGAATGGCAACTCTTTCGACATACGGGTCATGGTACAAAAGACAAACAACGGCATATGGAAGAGCAGTGCGCTCTTCACGAAAATAGGCAAGCGGGGGAAAGTTACAACAAACTATCACCAAGGCGGCCAGATCGGATATTTCCAGAATACACTTTCTCAAGCAGGGTTCAGTTATGCTAGAGTAAAAAGAAAGGAAGCAGAACTGAAGAGGCTTGGCAGATCAGTTGGACGTATATTTGATAGACATGGAAGTAGATTTCGCGAGCTGGGCCTCGACGTCGCCTTGGACAAAACCGGAAATGCTTGGATTCTAGAGGTAAATACGAGACCGCAGTTTTATCCGCTGAAGCATTTAAAGGACAAAAGCATGTATCGACGCATTACATCTTATGCCAAGCAATATGGAAGGAAGAAATAGACAAAAAAAACGACGCCTCTCGCGAAAGAGGGCGTCGTTTTTCTTTTAGCTAATCATTTAGGGATTTTCAATACCGTGCCGGCTTTTACATTATCAATATCTACGATTTGATTGAAGTCGGCAATAAACATTGCGTATTTGTTAGAGCCATAATAGGTTTTGGAAATGCTGTAAAGCGTCTCACCGTTTTTTACGGTATGATCTACTGTCTCAAAACCTGGAGATACACCCCATGAGTTATCATCTTCCTCTTTCTTGTAATTTTTAAGAGAAGGAATGATGAGATTGCTGCCTGCTTTCAATCCGGCGTTTTTGTCAATTTTGTTTTCCTGCGCAATGTAACTTACATATTCCGCGGATTTATAAAACATTTTGGATATGCTGGAGAGGGTATCGCCAGCCTGTACCAAATAGGTTGCTGGCAGGGTGATTTTGGAATAATCCTTTGACCCTTGCGAGCTGCCGCCTGTTGATCCAGTGCCAGAGGATAATGCCGGAATAGTTAGCTTATCTCCAGCTTTCATATCATTAATAAACAAAATATGGTTATGCTCTGCAAGCAGTGCATAGTGGTCTTTCGATTGATAAAATTTCTCGGATATTGAGCTTAAGGTGTCGCCTTTTTGAACGATATAGGTAGTTGGAAGCTTTATCGTCTCATTGGAGGAGCCTGTTGTCTTGTCGCTGTCCTTCGGTTCTTGTACAGGTTTTTCCACCTTGTCAGGCTTTTCTGTCACAGCGGGCTTAGAAGTGTCAGGTGTTTTAACGGTCTCTTTGACCGGTGGATTTGGATTATTAGTCTCAACAGGTTTGGAACCCGTATTGGTATCCTGCTTTTCTTCAGTTGGTTCTTGTTTTTCTTCATCGTCTACAGATCCTGCGGGGATTAGCTCGTCTACAATCGTTTCAAGCCCGCCATTTTCATTTTTGCTTGAATTCGAGTTAGCGGTTTCATTATTGAGCGCTTGCTCATTTGATTGCTCTAGCTTATTAGCAACAGCGGATTGCAGGTTGAAATCAACCACACTCAAATATTTGCCGTACAGAACTCCGCAGACTCCAATGAGAATAATGATGATTGCCAAGTAGATGATGAGAGTCGTTTTTTTCAAAGATACAAAGCTGCCTTTTTGACGGTTATTGCTGCGTGTAATTTTCTGATTCAAGCACGTTTTCCCCTTTATTCTCAACTTGATTCTATTTTATCCGACATGTTCCAACATGTGGAATGGGACTAAACAGCCATTTCAACAGTATGCAAAATGCTCCGGACGCAGCTCGCATATACTACCAATTTGTGCATAGCGCCAAAAAATGAAGTATTTAATAGAACTTAGCTCAAAAAGACCAGTTTAAATGGCAATATACATACAACAATGGTTATTTTACACTATGCTTCTATACAAGATCTAAACATACGATTCAGTGGAATGAATAGAAAAAAAAGCCGCTCGCCATCCAGTGAATACTGGAGGGTGAACGGCTATTAAACTTGTTTTATTTGACCCTGTCTCTAGCCCTAGATCAAGCCTTTTACGACGAGCTTAAATTGCTCTTCTGTCAGGTCTACATTGCCTGATGCTGTCACCTGATAATGTGTTTTTTGCGCTTCGTCATACCATATCGCTTGATAGCTTTGAAAGCCGTGTATACTGCCGCTTGCAAAAATAGTTTCTATGCCGTTTATAGCGACTGTTTCTTGTGTATATTCCGCGGAAAGAGCAACCTCCATGCCAATCATGTCTTTCATGGCTTGGATTCGAATGCTCATGTCGTTTTTCGTGTATTCGAGCTCCGATATATTTGCTTTTGTCCAGTTTACCTCTTCGACGAATAAATCCTGATCCGGCTCCGCAGCAGCCCTTTGTTTGAACAACGCAAGCAATCTAGCGTATTCTTCAGCCAGGGAAGCGTCATGTTCATTCGGAGTGAGCGGCATAACGCTGCCGTACTTGAACGTGAAGCCATCTGGCAAGCTAACTGGCTCCTTAATGACAGGAGCGGAAGTGCGATCGAGAAGCTCCTTAAAATCGTTGTAAGAAGTGTTCGTATTTGTGTTGTGGAGGTACTGTATAGCTAGAGACGAACGATCATTTCTAACGAAGTAGGCCAGCATTTGACCTGGTTTAACTAATTCTAGTACGCGATCTCTATAAGTTGGAAGCGGAGAATCATTTTGATGCGTATAAGGTACGATTTTCGATTCTGACTCTAGCACAATGGATTTAATTTTGACATCTCCCGCACGATCACGAATTTGAATCAGCTCACTTGCAGCATATACGGAGGCAGATGTTAGAAGCACAATGAATAGAATCGTGGCGTAGATCGGAAATCGCTTTGCTGGGTTGTAGCTTCGGACCTTTATGCCTGATTGCGAAGCAGAAATATGGTTCATTACAGCATCTGATAAATTAATAGTATTGATCTGAGGATCAGGTATGGAATGCTGCCTTAAGTCTTTATATTGATCGTCTGATTGTTCTCGTCCCATTTTAGCTCCTCCTGCCATTCCGCCATTTTTTTTCTAACCTTTTCTTTCATTCTGCTTACTCTTTTTTTGGCAGCCTCCGGTTTGCATCCCATAATCTCACCAAGCTCCTCGAAAGTTCGTTCTTCAAAAATGCGAAGAATGAGCATAGATCGATCCTCTGGAGATAACGCAGTCAGTGCATACATTAATTGCGGGCTGAATAATCGGTTGACTATCGTTTGTTCTGGACTCTCTGCTTTCACTTCCGGAGTAAACAATCGAAGCAGCAGACGAAGCTGGTATTTTCGCCTACGCAATAGGTTTAAACAATGATGGTAGGCAATTTTGTACAACCATGAAGAGAAGCTGACCGTGTTCTTATATTGCATAATAGACTCGAAAGCTTTTATAAAAATATCTTGGGCTGCATCTTCAGCATCCTGCTGATTTCCAAGTAACCGCAAGCAGTAGCGGTAGATGGTCTGCTGATACTTTTGTACGACCTCGACATAGTAACTCGATTCGCCTTTTTGCACCCGTACGATGAATTGCTCAATGGTCTGGTCTTCGATGAAATCTCCTCCCTTCGCGAGTGGTGCTTTCTAATCTATATAACACTTGATAACAGTCAATCGGGACATTTAATATTCTCCACAATATATCGTACAGATGACCATGTGTATACATAAAAGGAAGAGAGTCTCAAATGTTAATAGGGTTATAAAACTGCGAGAAAATATACCCAATATATTTCATTGACGCTTCTAATTAATAATGATAATCTTTATCAATAAAAGAGGCGGGTGAGAACTTTTCGCCTAGCATTACTGGGGAAAAGTAAGCTTAGCTGCGTCCGAAAATATACTACACATTACTGGGGGATATCATCTTGAAGAAATACGTATTCATATGCATGAGTATGCTTTTATTTGTATTAGCATTAGCGGCATGCGGGAAGGCAGAAACGAATCCACAAGCAACGTCAAACCTTGAGCAGAACGACGCGGCTTCACAGAATGAGAAGGCATCTAATGAAAGTACGACCGAAACGCGGGTTTATAAACATTTCTTTGGAGAAACGAAGATCCCGGTCAACCCGGAAAAAGTCGTTACACTCCAATATGCCAGTCATATGCTTAAGGTAGGACTTAAACCAATCGGAGCTTCAAGCCATTTGCTTGAAACAACGGATGCGGACTTTAAAGGTATTGAAGACGTTGGAAGCGCAGATCAAATAAACTACGAGAAAGTCGTGTCATTGCAGCCTGACTTGATTATTGCTGGTGACATTGAGAAAGACGTTTATGACAAGCTTACAAAAATAGCTCCAACGGTTGTTGTTCCATGGATGGATTATGATGTATTCGGACACGTTGAGGTTATAGGAGATATTCTGAATCGTAAGCAGGAAGCAGCAGCATGGAAAACGGATTTCAATGAGAAAATGAAAACAGCAAAAGATGAAATTATCGGTAAAATTGGCGAGGGCAAAACTTTTGCTATTTATAGAGTGGACCCGAAACAATTTTATGTCTATGGCGTTCGCAATATGGGCTTTACGCTTTATAAAGCGCTTGGACTCACACCGCCTGCTCTCGTTCAGAAGGAAATAGAGAAAGACCCGAATTTGTGGGCAGTTCCGATCTCATTGGAGGTGCTTCCGGATTACGACGCTGACTATGTGTTTCTGACTTTGCTTGAGGGAGAGGATACAACTAAGCGTTTGGACGAAATTAAGCAAAGCTCGTTGTGGAAAAATCTCACGGCCGTTAAAGATAATCATATTTACGATATTAGTATGGACACTTGGTTAGGCTACACGCCTCATGATATTGAAGTTCAAATAAAGGAAGCTGTTCAATTTTTGACACAGGATAAGTAGAAGCAGCGAAGGAAAGTTAGAAAGGTTGAACTATTGCTCTTCCTTTAATATCTGTAAAATTAAATGAACGCAGCATCTGGTGTTTCCAGAAGGGTTGCGTTCTTTATTTATTTCGCAATACTATAGAGAGCAGATAAATACGAGATGCAGGTGATGAGCGGTGTACGATGACCAGCAAARGAGTGATTATAAGCAGCTAGAGGGCATGTGGTTCAAGCTTAGAGCAGTCGAAAAAAACAATAGTCTCACTGGCAATTGGTCTCTCCGAATGCAATTCATTGAGTCGCATATGCTGGTCATCACAGCATCAGGCAAGGGATGGATTACTGTAGATGGTCGGTATTACGAGCTTCGGGCAGGGAGTGCCTATGTATGCACGCCTGGCCAGCTGGTTGAGGCATCTATGAAGGATTTAGGAGAGCGAGGGCTATACATTGTGCGCTTCGATGTATTTGAGCAGCCTCAATTGCCCGCAAAACAAGAACATAACTATCCACTTGGCCGAAATATGAGGTTTCCGATCACTGGAGAAGTTGTTGTATCCTCGATGATCGTCATAAGTGCACTCTGTGAAGCGATGGCGAAGTCTATGCGAAGCGATAATGATATGCAGCGGCTGCGCGGGCAAATCGAATTTTATGAACTGGTTTATAGTCTGTTGCGAGATGGTCAGCGCTTACTGGACAATAACTCTGAAGCGGATTTGGAACGTGCTAAAACGTACATCGAGCAGCATTATCGGGAGGACCTTACCATTGAGCAGTTAGCGAAGGAAGCTGGAGTCAGCTCTCGGCATTTTATTAGACTGTTTAAGCAAAGATATGGCTGCAGCGCTATCGAATATTTGTCTAGATATCGAATTGGACAAGCTCAAGAGTTGATGAGACCTCACCATGATTATCAGCTCAAGGATATATCCAGTTATGTAGGCTATCAGGATGAGGTTTATTTCCGCCGCAAATTTAAGCAAATAACAGGCACTCCTCCGGCGGCGTTTATGAGATATGCGAGGCAAAAGATCGTGGCGTTCCACGCAAATATGATCGGTAATCTTCTCGCGCTTAATATTACTCCTCATGCGGCTCCCGAGGATCATCCATGGGTCGAATATTACCGAAGGAAATATGATACGAGTTCGGTGTTGTCCCTTGCTAAAGACGATGATGTGAAAATAGAACAGATCAGAAGCATGAGCCCTGACTTTATCGTTGGGCTAGAAGGTTTCATGAGCTTGGATATGCAGAAGACGCTTAATGGAATAACATCAACTTATTTCTTGCCGTGGGAACACGATTGGCGCATGCATTTACGATTAATCGCAGAAAAGCTAGGTAAAACTGCAGAAGCAGAGGTATGGCTGGATCGGTATGAAAGAAAGGCGGCAGCAGTTCGGGAGCGAACCAAAAGCGTATTGTATATTGAACGTCTGCTTATTGTGAGAATATCCGAAAAAAATATTAGCGTACTGGCAAATCGGAGTCTTGGAGAGGTGTTTTATGATGATCTTCATATTATGCCTGCAACGGAGGTAAATAGGGATCTTAATAATCAACAATTGACACAAGAGGAGCTTGCGCAGACAGATGCGGACAGATTGCTGCTTATCGTGGATGAAGATGCTCAGTCGCAGGCAGCCTGGCAGGACCTCAAGCAATCAGCGTTTTGGGGGAGGATGCGGCCGATTAGAAACAATCGCATCGATTATCTTCCACCCTACCCTTGGACAGAGTACACGGCGTTCACGCAAGAGCTAATCTTGGACGAAGTGTTAAAGCTTTGGCGTAATCGTGCATAAAATGTTGGCGAGATCGTCGATAGGCGTATAGACGTATTTCCTTTATACTGCTAGAAGTGATAGTGATTCTCATTGTCAAATGAGAAACGATGAACATCGAGCACTCAGGGGGAGTATAGAAAAATGAAATATTTGAAAATAGGTTCGTTCATGGTTTTGGCCATGGTGTTGATGGTAGTGATGGTCGCTTGTTCAGGGAACAATGAGTCAACAAAAGGAACGGTGAAAAACTCAGAAACAGAAGCACCATCGGATAATGTTCGTGTCGTAGCAAGTGAGAAGGGCGAAATTACTATTCCGTCAAATCCAAGCAAGGTCATTGGTCTTTCTGTTGTTTATCCGGAATTTCTACAAGCATTAGGGGTTACTCCGATCGCGGTGCAAAATTATCATGCCGATTTCCCTTCATACCTGCAAGAAGCCTTCAAAGATGTGCAAAAAATGGGCATTGCCGAAACACCAGATTTTGAGATGATATTAGCAGCCGAGCCTGATCTTATTATCGCACCAGCATGGTGGTCGGATAAAGACTATGATCAGCTAACCAAGATTGCACCAACGGTGTTGCTGCCGCAGCGTGATGACTGGCGTGATGAACTGAAGGATATTGGAAAAGTACTTAACAAGGAGGATGTCGCGAATAAAGTCATTCAAGACTTAGTTGATCAGGAAGCGGCAGCCAAAGCAAAGCTTGATACTCTTGTTGGTGACGAAACCGTTATGTATATGATGATTATGCCAAAATCAGTTGTCTTGTATGGTGAAAATATTGATCGCGGAAGCTTTATTCACAAGACGCTGGGGCTTAATCCGATTGCGAACTTTCCTCAGACGGAGCAGTCTCTCTCTATATCGCTTGAGAAATTGCCGGAATACAATCCTGACCATCTTATCGTACAGCTGGACGACGAGAACAATGAAGTCATTCAACAATCGTACAAAGATATGTTGAACAGCGCATTATGGAAAAACATGAAGGCAGTTAAGAACAATCAGGTATACGTGATGGGCGGCAAAGAATGGTTTAGTCTAGGCATGTCTCCGCTTGCTAACAGCTATGCAATAGACGCTGTTCTTAAAGTATTCGAAAGTAATGAGAAATAAAGAATAGCCAATGTGTCTTTATAGTTTCATGTAATATTTCGAGAAAAGTATTCAAAAAGAAGCGCCGGAAAAGTCTCGTAAAGAGAACCCGGCGCTTTTTTTCATTTGAATTTTACTTAAAGCCGTTATTTGAGCTTTCACGAATTCTAGGCTCGCGAGATTGGAATCCAGCAAATGAAGATGCTTCCCACCCCGGGCTCGCTCTCAACCGAAATATGTCCGCCCATTACGGAACAGAATCGGCTGCTTATGGCAAGTCCAAGCCCAGTACCGCCATATTTGCGAGTGGTGGAAGCATCAGCTTGAGTGAACGGCTGAAATAATTTGTCCAGCTGCTCAGGGCTCATGCCGATGCCGGAATCTTTGATAAGAAAGCTAAAGCCTGGTTTTCCTTCCATATCTTCTTCATAGACGTTAAACTGAATAGCTCCATTATGGGTGAATTTGCTAGCATTGCTAAGCAAATTTAATAGGATTTGGCGCAGCTTTGTAACATCAGCCATCATTTCACCCCGTACATAGTGAGTTTGCAGCTGGTTGCCATTACTTTCAATAAGCGGTTTTATGGTTGTCATGACATCTTGGATTAAATCATGAACCTGAAACATCTCTTCATGGATTTCCATCTTGCCTTCTTCAATTTTTGAAATGTCCAAAATATCGTTAATAAGGGAGAGCAGATGCCTTCCGCTTTTTCCGATTTTGYCTAAATCCTCTACAAACGTCTGCTCACCGAGCTCCTCTGCCTCCTCGATCAGCATCTCACTATAGCCAATGATGGCGTTCAGCGGTGTCCGAAGCTCATGGCTCATATTGGCAAGAAATTGGCTCTTGATTCGATTGGCTTTAATCGCTTCATCATGGGCCTGCTCGAGCTGCGCTGTCCGCTCCTTAACCATCTGCTCCAAGTGTTCGTTGAGCTGCCGCAATTCATGGTTTATTTTTAGAATCTCATCCGACTTATCTTGTATTTCAGAGTCTTTAACAGAGAATTTATTGGAAATATAGATACCGATAAGGGACATGCCTAATGTAAATAGCGTTCCTCCGGAAATGATATAAGCGAGCCATTGTTGATTCAGAATCATCCCAGATTCCGCACTGTGTAAATGGATATTGTCTATATCAAAATGCGCAGCCATCATGCCGATATAATGCATGCCAACGACTGCAGCGCCCATTAACAATCCACTACCCAGCTTCTTCCACATATGTCCGCGCTTGTTCTCACTGCCTTTACGAAAATAAAATGAAAGCCACAAGGCCGCAACTGAGGCCACAACAGCAATAATAATAGATAACGAGAAATAAATAGGATCGTAGGTGATCTCAATCATCATTGCTTCCATGCCGATGTAATGCATCGTTACTATACCGCTTGCCAGCAATATTCCCCCGCTCAGCAATTGAGGCAGTGAAAGCTGGTTTCTACCGACGATATGAAGGGCCAAAAAAGACGCTACTATAGCTACAATAACCGACAGAACAACGGTTGGCATATGATATGCAATGGGAACGGGCAGCGAAAAGGCGAGCATTCCAACAAAATGCATCGACCATATGCCCATACCCATAGCGCAAGCGCCAAATAGGAGCCATAACCATCGTTTTCTATTATGCGTAGTACTTATTCGTCCGACCAAATCAAGCACCGTATAAGAGGCAACGACCGCTACAAGATATGAAAAGATGACCAATACAATATCGTATGTTCCATGAGCATGATTCATTTGCTAACCAACTCCTACTCGGTTCATTATGGCAATGATTACATTTCGACAAAATATGAGAAATTCCCTTCCTTATCCTATTTTTGAAATCAAAAGCTTAGCAAGAACTCTCTCGATTAATGTCGAATGATGTTCTATAATGATAGCAAGTATGGAAAGATTATCTAATAATTAAAGAACAAATGAGGATAAATTATGGATGAGCTATGGATGAAATCCGCAAAGTTTCTGATTGTAGACGATCAGGAATATAATATCAGTCTCCTAGAGCGTATATTGTCACGAGCAGGTTATACGAATTTGTTCACGACCACAGATGCAACGCAGCTAGAGACGTTATACCGGGCCAATCAACCCGATATTATTTTGTTAGATTTACATATGCCTGTTATGGATGGATTATCGGCGCTGCAGCATTTAAGAAAATGGAAGCAAGAAGGCGAATATTTACCAGTACTTGTCTTAACAGCGGATGTGACACCCGAGGCCAGAACGCGGGTGCTGCATGAAGGTGCCAACGATTTTATTACAAAACCTTTTGATAGGATGGAAGTTGTCCTTCGTATTCAAAACTTTTTGAAAACAAGATATTACCATCTGAAGCTTCAAGAGCAAAACTACAATTTGGAGCAGCGGGTTCGCGAACGCACCAAAGAAATCGAACGGGCAAAAAATGAAATATTGAACGTACTGGGGCGTACCGCGGAATATCGTGATGATGAGACGGGGCAGCATACGCAGCGAGTGGGTGATATGGCTGGAAGACTTGCAACTGATTTAGGGTTGTCGGCAGAAGAAGCAGCTCTTATTAGACGAGCAGCACCTTTGCATGATATCGGAAAAATCGGAATCTCAGACAGCATCCTGCTGAAGCCGGGAAGGTTCTTGCCGGAGGAATTCGAAAAGATGAAGCTGCATACGGAAATTGGCGCCAGCATTTTGGAGGGAAGCCAGTTCCCGGTTCTGCAATTAGCCAAAAGCATCGCGCTGTCTCATCATGAGAAATGGAATGGGACAGGTTATCCGAATGGACTTAGCGGAGAAGATATTCCACTTGCCGGTAGAATCGTAGCGATCGCTGACTTCTATGATGCCCTGACGCATGAGCGACCGTACAAACGGGCATGGACACAAGAGGAAGCCATTGCTGAAATTAAGCTTCAGAGCGGAGTTCATTTTGATCCTAAGGTCGTAGAGGCCTTTTTGCGTGTAATAGAAAGCAGCAGTGAAGATGAGAGAGAACGAGAGGGTGTTCAGTTGTGAAAGGAATGGTGTTCACATCTTTTTTGGAAATGGTAGAAAACAAGTTTTCCCTGAAGTTGGTAGATGAAATTATTGAAGCTGCAGAGCTGCCTTCAGGAGGAAGCTATACAACGGTTGGCACATATGACCACCATGAGATGATTAAATTGATCGTGGAGCTTAACGCTCGAACCCAGATCCCTGTGCCTGACCTCATTCGAACATTTGGCGAATATTTATTTGGCCAGCTGCTAGATATGCATCCTGACTTTATGGTGGAGAATAGCACCGTATTTGAGTTTTTGCAAAAGGTCGACAGCTATATCCATGTTGAAGTGCGCAAGCTTTATCCTGGAGCGGAGCTTCCAACGTTTCAATATGACACTTCTATACCGGGTACTTTGATTATGACATACAACTCCTCACGGCCGTTCGCTGATTTGGCTGAAGGACTTATTTTAGGCTGCGTGGCGCATTATGGAGAAGCAATAGATGTGAAAAGAATCGATTTGGCAGATGGAACGTCTGCCCGTTTTGAATTAACCCAAGTGGGGTGAGCCATGCCATGAATGATATAGATGTAGTCCGCAGGCAGCTTGAGCGGGAGAAGAAGGCTCGCCAAGCAGCCGAGAAGATTGCCGAGGAAAAAACTCGTGAGATCTATTATGTTAACCAAGAGCTGAGGCAATTAAATGATCAGCTGGAGGAGCTTGTGAAAGAACGGACGCTTGAGTTGTCGAAAGCTCGCGATGAAGCAGTGGAAGCCAGTCAGATCAAAAGCCAATTTCTTGCGAGCATGAGCCATGAATTGCGGACTCCTCTGAACGCGATTATCGGTTATAGCGAAATGCTGAAGGAAGACATGGAGGAGATGGGCGAACCTGCTCTGGCCGAAGATCTTCACAAGATTAATAATGCCGGCAGGCATTTGCTCACACTCATAAACGATATACTCGACTTGTCCAAAATCGAAGCAGGTAAAATGGAATTATACTTGGAGCAATGTGATATTCCGAGCATTATTCATGACATTGTAACGACTGTGCATCCGCTAATGGAAGTGAATAAGAACCAGATCAAGGTAGAATGCACGGAGGGCTCGATCAAAACCGACATAACAAAGCTCCGTCAAATTCTATTTAATTTGCTCAGCAACGCAAGCAAGTTCACGAAGGATGGAACAGTAACGCTGCAAGTGGAATTTGAGAGTGAGGCGGGACTGCCTGGCATTGTATTCCGGGTACAAGATACTGGCATCGGGATGACTGCGGAGCAGATGGACCAAATTTTCCAAGCGTTTAAACAAGCGGATTCGTCGACAACGAAAAAATATGGCGGTACCGGCTTGGGGCTCGCGATTAGCCAAAGTCTATGCTATATGATGGGAGGCAACATCAGCGCAAGCAGCATAGTAGGCGAAGGCACTACGTTCACTATCTGGCTTCCCCTGCTGGAGAATGCAGATTCTGAACAACTAAGTGCCTTAATACATAGTGATGAAAGCTTTCCCATGGAAGGGGCTAGAACGATTCTCGTCATCGACGATGATCCAGCGATGCTTCGGCTAATGCAGTATTATTTGGGGAATGAGGAGTGGAACGTACAGCTCGCCCCATCCGGGCAAGAGGGTGTCCGCTTAGCGAAGACGCTGAAGCCGGCAGTCATTGCGCTTGATGTGCTCATGCCGGGAATGGACGGTTGGAACGTACTGGCAGCACTCAAGAATGATTCTGAGCTTGCGCACATTCCTGTTGTGATGATTTCCATGATGGACGAGCAGCATTTGGCTTATGCGCTTGGCGCGTCGGAATTTCTAACCAAGCCGATTTATCGGGAGCGATTGATCTCTACATTAGATAAGTATATACCTGAGCGCCAGTCGCATTCTGTGCTGGTCATCGAAGACGATGCGGTAACAAGTGACATGATGACAAAGCTGCTGAAGCGGGAAGGCTACCGCGTGACAAGGGCCGGCAATGGGCATCACGCACTGCAGCGCATGCAAGAGGAAGCGCCTCATTTAATATTATTAGATCTTATGATGCCGGAAATGGATGGCTTTGAGTTTGTTGCGGCGATGCGTGAGCACGAAGAATGGCGAGCGATCCCGGTTGTCGTTGTGACAGCGAAAAGTATAACGGAAGAAGATCGACGGAGGCTTAATGGCTGTGTAGAGAACATCGTGCAAAAGGGGCATCTGGATCGCAAGGCTCTCTTGCATGAAGTACGCCATTTGATTGCACTCTCGCTTGCAGAGGGGGGAGAACATGTATAAAATTTTGTTGGTTGAAGACAACGAGATGAACCGGGATATGTTGTCGCGCCGCTTGATTCGCAAAGGTTATCAAGTGGTCATGGCATCCGATGGCCTGCAAGGGATAGAGATGGCAAAGTCGGAGTCGCCTAATCTCATCTTGATGGATATGAGCTTGCCCGTCATTGACGGCTGGGATGCTACAAGGGAACTGAAGGCAGTTGAGGGGACCAATCATATTCCAATTATCGCCTTGACCGCCCATGCGATGGCAAGTGATCGTGAGAAGGCCTTTGAAGCGGGATGCGATGATTTTGATACTAAGCCTATCGAATGGAGTAGGCTGCTTGAGAAAATTCAGGTTTTCTTAACGTGAGTATATCGGCCACTTTAATGATATAAAGCTCATATAAAGCTCCCATTGGATGGTTTGAGCTGATGAGGGTTCGTGCGTGCAAATTATAATGAGGAAGTGTACGTTATGAAAGTATGGTGGCTTGATTATCATCCGGCATTTAACTCGGCAAGTTATGAGAATTACGATGACTACGCAAATATGAGGAAGCTATTTAAAGAGTGCAAATCAGTTGCAAGTAATTGGACGGCACTGCGTGTTTCCATTGAGGATAGGAATAAACCTTCTGATTTTATGTATAGAACTGGAGGCTCACTCATCGTTAGCGCCAGAGCCAAAGATTTAATCTTACAAATACCGAATATTAATGTGGAGTTTTTACCCCTCATTTCAGATTCTGAGCTTTATGTCCTAAATGTACTTACCGCTTTAGATTGTGTTGACCCAGACCAGTCGCTAGAAAAAAGAATAGATGGATCAGGCAGATTAATAGGGTATGAACAATTTGCTTTCCGTCAAGAAGTAGTGGAAGGCCATGACATTTTTAGGGTGAGGTTACATGAAGGTGATCATATACTCGACGAGATCTATGTATCGGATAAACTTAAAAAAATAATTGAGGAACAGTTCTTTGGATTCCAGCTTATTGAGGTATGGGATTCAAGCTTCTCGTGGAAGCAAAAAGAGGAAAAGTATTCATCGATGTGCGAAGACGTGGWCAGGTCTTTAGTTGAGACGTTCGATTTCAATAGAGCAATCAAATATATAAAAAGCAACAAGGGGAAACATGCTTATAGTGGAAATTGGTCACTAAAGGTTGACGAGAAAGATGAGATTTTATTAGGTGATTTATTATTAGATGGTACATATAGCTGGATGAATCCAATCTACTATCCACCAATCATTTTAGGGCTCGTATGGGGGATAAAGGAAAATAGAAAATCATTAGTCAGTAGACTCAAAGATGGATTTTCTTTCAATTAACAGCCCCTACATTACGTAAACGGAATAAGATGATCAGACTTAAATCTATTATCTAGATCTATTTTTGCGAGTAAGACTCATTTAGCGAAAATAGATCTAGATTTTAGATTTTTTTTTGTTGAAACGATCATAAATTGCTTTTTTAAGGGTGCTGAGCAAGCTTAAGTCTATTTTCTAGATCTATTTTCATTTTGCATTTTCCTAAACTATTCCTTATCGTGTCTTTGCACGAAGATGAGTTTCGATTCAAGAATGGAGAAATGAAGATTGAAAAAATTCAGCTTAAGAATCTTACTTTGTATTGCAGGCTTGATCCCCTCTATATTATTAGTAAATATACTGATCAAACTATACCCGTTTACAGGACTAGGAAGAATAATCGCAGTCCCAATGATTTTTTTGATTAATAGTGGCATTATCATAACAGTACTAACCGTAACAATAAAAGCTGAATTGAGTAAAAAAATAAAATTCTATATATGGTTAACGACTATAATCCTAACTTCATTTATTTGTTTATTACTTTATCCTCAAGAAATAGGACCTCAAGTTATGATTCAAATATGGAAGGATTTTATAAAATAATCGTCAGTGTCACTGTTTGAGACCATTTTGCATTTTCCTAAACTCATTAGGCGTACAGCCGATCTCCTGCTTGAACAGCTTGGTAAAATAAGAGTAGTTCGTGTATCCGGTTTTGCTGGCGATTGTATTAACCGATAACTGTGTGGTTTCGAGCAAATGCTTGGCGGCCTTGATGCGCACTTGAATAATATAATTCCCTAATGAAATGCCCGTTTCTTTCTTAAACAATCGAGCCAAATAATCAGGATTAAGATAGACGGTTTCCGCCAGGCTCGTTCTGGTCAGCTCATCTCCGCAATGGCTGTGAATATGCTGCTTGATTTCTTCTACGACGGACTTGGGCTGCTCCGTGAAATTTCGGTACTCTGTCGCCGTATTCACCAGATATTGAAGATAGTTCTCCATATCCTCTATGGAGTTCAACGATTGCATAAACATTTGGTCATTGGTTCTTCCCGTATACATTTTATGTGCTTGAATTTCTTTGCTCTTGAGATACGCATAAACAAGCTGAACGATATCCAGCCGAAACAAACTCAGCACAGAAGCATTCAGCATTTGCTTTTGGGTGATATTGTGCAAATATGAGCTCGTTTCCGCAAGGAAGGAGCTTGGATTATTTTGCTCCAGCAGCTGCTCCAAAAGCATTAAGTTAGGCGGTATATAAGAAGTTTCTTGCTGATTGAAATGCTCCAGCAAAAAGGTTTGATTTCGATATTTAATGATCTTCTCATTCATGCTAAGCAAATCCTTCATGACGTGATGGATGGCCTCCAGTTTTCCGGTGCTTGCTATATTGCAGCTTGCATCACATTTGAGAAATGTACTTGCTCTTTGAATGAAGGTAGCGCAAATGTTTTCAATGATTCCGCTGTCGGGAATGTCCTTCCATTTCAGTATCGCCATCCAATTGGACTCCTTGAACTCCAATATCGATTCGACTGTAAAACGTTTATTCTGGAACAGCTCATGCAGCACATTCATAAGCGCAAAATCAAATAGATCCTTGTCTTTTTTTTCTAGGCTTTCCTCGTGAGGAAATACATGAATAAGGACAGGCAGTACCAAGTCTGATAAAGCGTAAGGGAGATTCTGCTCTGCAATCAAATAGGAAATGTTGGAGGGGGTAGAATAGGTTGTTTTCCCCGTCACAAGCTTACGCCAAAAATGCTCCTGTACGTTTTTTTGATTTTTTTGCCAGTAGTAGCCTTCTTGAACCGCCTTGGCGACGCCCTGCTGTTCGTTAGCTTTGAAGATGGCTTTCTGAATAATTAGCGTCAGCTTGTCAAATTCAATTGGTTTTAGAAAATAATCAAAGCTCTGCAGCTCAATCGCTTTTTGCGCGTAGTTGAAATCAGCATAATTGGTCAGAAATATGGTCTGAATATTGTATTTCTCTTCACGAATCCAAGCAAGCAGCTCAAGCCCGCTGCCCTGCGGCATTTCGATGTCGCAAAGTAAAATGTGAATCGGATGCTGCTTGAGCAGCTCCTGCGCGTGGGCGATATTAAAAGCAGTATAGACATGATCAATCGATAATGCCTGCCAATCGACCTTTTTCTCTAGTGCGGTCACAACAAAATAGTCGTCATCTACAAGCAGTACATTCATTTGTTGTTACTCCTTTCACGGTGTATCCTGCGTAGGATGAGGAAGGTATATCGTCACGCAAGCCCCTCCAGCATCAATATTGGAAAAATGAATTTTAGCCTTGCGGTGATATAAGTACTCCAAACGTTGTACTGTGTTCATGATGCCGATGTGATTCCCGTCTGCTTGATCAAGCGGCTGTCCACTTTCAAGCCTTTCCAATATATCCGTGTCAAAACCAGGGCCGGTATCGGATATACGAATAACAGCAACCTCTTCCTCGGATTCCCTTTCCACATCAACATCCAGCCTAATTTGAACCTCCTGTACACGCGAAACAGCATATTTCACTGAATTTTCGATGAAGGTCTGAAGCACAAGCGGCGGAATTCTCATCTTGCCCGTGTCTTGGCCTTGATGAATATGATAGGAGAAGGCATCTCTGTAACGATGTTTTTGAATTTCCAAATAAATGCGAACATGATCAATCTCATCGTCCAGCTTCACGAAATCTTCCCCATTTTGAAAAATATAACGAAAATAGTTGGACGTTGAAATGGCCATGCTTTGAATTTCCTCGAACATTTGCATTTGAGCCATGCTGTGAATGTTGGTTAAGCAGTTCAAAAAAAAGTGAGGCTTGATCTGTAATTTCATATAATCGAGCTGAATCTTTTGTTTTTCAATTTCATGCTCATAAATATCGATTTTGAAAATTCGAATTTGCTCCAGCAGGTTTTTGAACAGTTTATTGGCATATTCCAGCTCAACGATTTTGTTCATCTTGAGATCGAGCGGTTTGCTGTCTTCATTAAACTGCGTCAGGCTGAATGAAAAGTTTTTGAGCGGTCTTAAAATCAGGATATTGAAATATACCATGATGCCGCATAGGGCACAAGCAACAATAGCAGCAAGGAGCATAATGAGCAGCTGGGCAATCATAATTTTCTCAAACGCGCCAAACTTGATGAACATTTTCACGCCAAAGGTTGCGTTTGCAAATGGTTTGCTGACGGTTGTTGTGGTCTGGATCATGCCTAGCAGCGTTTTCTTTTGCTCGTTGTTACGGACCTCAGTGCCCTTATCCCTCGACAGATTATTGATGACATTGCCGGTATGATCTATTAAGGATACAAACCCGTTGCCGCCAAGATCCATTTGCTGAAGCGGACCAATCAGTTCATCAGCCGAAATGAGACAAATCAGGTAGCTTTCATGAAATGGCACGATATTAATGATAAAATATTTCGCATTCAGCTGGATAAGCGACCAGTTGGAATAATAGGTTTCAAGCGAATTTTTATCTTGTACATAGGATGCGATTTGTTTTTTTAACGATAAATAATCGGGGTACAACACATTGGTTGGTGAGGAATTTAAAAAGTATTTTTGATCTTCTAAATAGATGAAGAAATTATACTTTTTCTCGTAATTTTTTTGGAGCTCGGAGAAACGCCTGTACAGTTCTGTATTTGCTTTAATAAATTCGTTATCGGTGGAGCGAAATTGCTTCATCTTTTTTACGTTTTCATCGTTTGCGAGCGTCCAGCCCATGTATTGATTAATATTGGAGAAATCAAGATTGATTTGATTAATGTACATATTCGCGGTGTTTTGCAAATACCGTGTCGTTTGCTGCTTGACCATGGAAATAGCGACGATACTAATAATGCAATCCAGTACTAATACAGAGACTAAAATCAAGAGCATCACTTTTACGTAGTGCCTAATCGGATAGGATTTGCCGGGTTTGCGTTTTGTCATAGGTCTCATTAGCTTCCTCTCTTTTCGGGCTTTCTGTCTGCTAGTAAAACCAATTATAATGCAAACGCAGTAGAATGAGAGGCGGGTCTAGCCCGTTTTCACATGAAAGTCCGAAAAAAACGCAAGAAAGTCTGGATAGTGTCAGTCTTTTTTTTATTTTTAGCATTCTGCTGCCAAACCATTAGATGAATGGGATGAAAAGTCCGAATAGCCATTTAGAATAGTCCGAATTGTTCTCAAAGCAGCCTCTATAATAAAGAGGCAAGAGAGAGTGTGACGAAACAACATGGACGCAGACGAATGAAGGATGGGGGAATTTCATTGAAGACCAGCCAATTAAACATGAATATGCAGCAAACGATTGGCCGGATAAGAAAGAATTGGGGCTTGTATGTTTTGCTGCTGCCAGCAGTTGTGCTGCTTCTGCTTTTTTCTTATAAGCCGATGTATGGGGTGCTGATTGCTTTTAAAGATTACAGTCCCGCTCTCGGAATTATGGACAGTCCTTGGGCAGGGTTCAAGTACTTTGAGAAGTTTTTCAATTCCTATCAATTTTCAAGCACAATTAAAAACACGTTGATTATTAGCTTCTATAGCATAGCTACTTTTCCAATACCGATTATGCTCGCGCTGATGATCAATCAAATGCGAGTGAACCGGTTTAAGCAAGTATTTCAGACGGTAACCTATATGCCGCATTTTATTTCTACCGTTGTAATGGTGGGTCTGATCCTCATTTTATCCTCACCGAGCACCGGGCTAATGGGCAATATCTTTCGCTTGTTTGGTGCTGAGGCTCCTAACTTGATGGGCTCAGCGGAATGGTTTACCAGCGTTTATGTATGGACGGATGTTTGGCAGCACGCTGGCTGGGACAGCATTATCTTCATTGCGGCGTTATCCGCTGTTGATCCAAGCCTTTATGAAGCAGCGAAGGTGGATGGGGCAAGCCGCTGGCAAAGAATACGTTTCATTGATATTCCGATGCTGCTCCCAACGGCCATCACATTGCTGATCCTTCGAATTGGCGGACTGCTAGGTGTCGGATTTGAAAAGGTTTATTTGATGCAAAATAATTTGAACATTTCCTCCAGCGAGGTTATTGCTACCTATGTATATAAAATCGGGATGCTGAGCAGCCAGTACAGCTTCTCCTCGGCGATCAATCTGTTTAATACGATCATTAGCTTTATATTACTGATTCTAGTTAATCAGGCAGCCAAAAAATACAGCGAAAACAGCCTGTGGTAACAGAAAGGAAGGATACGGATGAGCACAATGGAAACCGCAGCACAACCGGCTTTGCATAAACAAAAAAGGCGTTCCTTCGACGCCATGGAATGGTTGTTATATTTGTTTGCGATTGTGATGCTGATCCTAATCGTTTATCCGATTTATTTTATCGTCATCGCATCATTCAGTGATCCTGCCGCCGTCGCTAACGGTCAAATGTGGGTTTTGCCAAAAGGCTTTACGCTCGATGGCTATAAGGAATTATTGAATCATTCAAACATATGGATCGGCTACCGAAATACGCTCCTGTATACCGTAATAGGGACGATCATTAGCTTGGCGATCAATGTTTCGGCAGCTTATGCACTTTCCAGAAAAGATCTTGTAGGCCGCAAGAGCATCAATATATTTTTTATATTCACGATGTTTTTTAATGGCGGTCTCATTCCTACATTTTTGACGATCCGCGACTTTCATTTGTATGACACTTTTCTAGTTATGGTACTGCCATTCTCTGTTGCCGTGTTTAATATCATTGTGGCGCGTACGTTTTTCCAGTCGAGCATACCTGGCGATTTGTGGGAAGCCGCGCAGCTTGATGGCTGCGGCAACCTGAAGTATTATGTGCAAATCGTGCTGCCGCTGTCAAAAGCCATTTTGTCTGTTTTGGCTTTATGGACGGCGGTTGGCTACTGGAATTCCTATTTTAATGCACTCATTTACTTAAAGGATCAGGATTTGTATCCCTTGCAGCTTGTGCTTAGGAACATATTAATTACGAACCAAATGCAGTCAAGCATGGGAACAGGCGAAGCGGCGCTTATTGCCCTGCGACTAGCGAACCTAATGCGCTATTCCGTTATTATCGTCTCGACGCTTCCAATCATGTGTATGTATCCATTCGTTCAAAAGTATTTCAATCAGGGGGTGATGATTGGAGCTGTGAAGTAATTTAGCCATTTGCCATTCACAATAAGTACTAGGGGGAACTTCAAATGAAGAAAAAATTGTTCATTGCACTAGTTCTAAGCTTAAGCATGTTAATCAGTCTTATAGGCTGCGCTTCTGGCAAAACGGAGAAGGAACCTGCCCAAGCAGGCTCCGAATTTAGCTCAGAAGGGCTGCCGATCGTAACGGCGCCAATCACACTGGATGTGTTGACTGTGCGCTGGGGCAATATGGGGGATACATTCAAAAATAATAAATGGCTGCAGGACCTTGAAAAAGCAACGAACGTTAAAATAAACTGGCAGGTCATGTCCTCCAATGATTGGGCCGAGCAAAAATCGATCATGCTGGCGAGCGGCAAGCTTCCTGATATTATTTTTGGAGACAACGCCTTCTCGGATTCCGATATCGTCAACAACTTAAGCTATTTCCGCCCGCTCGATGACTATATCGACAAATATATGCCGAACTTGAAAGCGGCAATGGACGAAACGCCAGAGCTGAAGCAAATCAGCACATTCCCAGACGGCAAAATTTATTCTTTGCCTGCTAGGCTGCCATCACGTCCTCTCTCGACGATGCAGCCTGTAATCAATAAAGCGTGGCTCGATCGTCTCGGCCTTGAAGTTCCTAATAACATTGAAGATCTGTACAATGTGTTCAAAGCATTCAAAGAAAAAGACCCGAACCAAAACGGGAAAGCGGATGAAATTCCTTTTAGCGGCTCGGTAGATATTAGCATGGATTTTCTAAACCCATTTGGCATAACAGATTTGAACGGTAACAGCATGATGCTCAAGGACGGCGAGCCCGTTTTCTATCCGACTTCGAACGAATATAAAGAAGCGCTGAAATGGACGCATAAATTGTATTCAGAAGGGTTGATCGATCAGGAGCTGTTCACCCAGGACAATACCATGTCTTCTGCTAAACAGCAAAATCCAGATGCAGCTATGATCGGCTTCTCGAATCAATGGATACCGGATGCTGTCTTCGGAAAGTGGAAGGATGAATATGCAGCTATTCCGTCCATTGCTGGTCCAGATGGCAAACGTTATCAAACCGGCGATCCTGTTGGATTAAGCTTAAGACGCAATGAAATGCTGATTACGACATTCAGTGAAAATCCGGAAGTCGCTGCGCGCTGGGCGGATCAGTTCTACACAAATGAAGCAAGCATTCAAAATTTCTGGGGCGCAATCGGTACCGTTATTGATAAAAAAGGCGATGGCAGCTATGCGCTGATGAATCCTCCAGAAGGCACAAGCGCGGATGCTTGGTACTGGGATCAATCGGTCCGTGATTTTGGTCCAAAATATGTAAGCCCAAGCTTTGAGAAAAATATCGTTTTGGATGAAACGACAGGCGACGGGCTGAAGCTGGCAATCGACAAGCTCGTAAGTGAATATGTAACGACGCCATTCCCGAATGTTATGTACAACGTAGAAGAATTCAAAGAGCTTCCAACGCTTACTACGGATATTGACAGCTACGTCAAAACGAACCGTGCAAAATGGATTATAAAAGGAAACATCGATCAAGAGTGGGACGCGTATATTAAACAGCTGAACGGCATGGGACTAGAACGTTTGGTTGAGATTCGCAGTGATGCCTACAAACGCTACACAAGTGTTAAGTAACTGTTGTAAAGGAGCTCGTACGTAATGGTGAGAGTAACGGTATGGAATGAAAATCGTCATGAGAAAAACAATCCGGTTGTAGGTGGCATTTATCCGAACGGCATTCATGGCGCAATTGCAGACTTCCTGACGAAAGCAGGCTTTGAAGTCGGAACAGCTACGCTCGATGAGCCGGAGCATGGACTAACGGAGCAGGTATTAAATCAGACGGATGTATTAATTTGGTGGGGGCATTTGGCGCATCATGAGGTCGAGGACAGTATCGTCGACAAGGTGTACCAGCGGGTGCTGAAAGGAATGGGGCTTATCGTTCTGCATTCAGGGCACGCTTCGAAAATTTTCAGCAAGCTGCTTGGCACACCGACAGGACAACTGAAATGGCGCGAGGCGGATGAAAAGGAACGGATTTGGGTCATTGACCCGGCTCATCCAATTGCTTCTGGGCTTGGCGAATACATCGAGCTGCAGCAGGAAGAGATGTACGGTGAGCATTTTAATATTCCGACTCCAGACCAGCTGGTGTTTGTTTCTTGGTTTGAAGGCGGCGAAGTGTTCCGCAGCGGCGTTACTTACCACCGCGGACAAGGGAAAGTCTTTTACTTCCGTCCGGGGCATGAGACCTATCCGACCTATTACAATAAAGAAATCCAGAAGGTAATCGAGAACGGCGTGCGATGGGCAGTGCCAAGTCAAACGGCTGAGCCTGTCTATGGCAATGCAGCTCCGCTGGAGCCTATTAAATCCAAGCCTTACTCGAGAGAGGTAACCGAAATATGAGAAAATTCCGTATCGGCTTGATTGGTTTGGGCGGAATGGCTCAGGAGCATATTCGGTGGATGAAAGCGGAAGGCCGCTTTGACATTATTGCGGTAAGCGATGTGTATGAAGAAGCGTTAGCCAAGGTGGGTGACCAGCTTGATGTTGCTGAGGGCAAGCGTTACTTGGACTATAACCATCTAATTGAGGATACGGATGTGGATGCCGTAGTGTCCGTTACGCCGAACAACGTCCATGCGGACATTATCCGGGCTTGCCTGCAAGCACGAAAGCCATTTATGGCGGAGAAGCCTTTTACCCGCATGTTTGAGGAAGCCGAGTCACTGCTTGAGTTGTATGAACAGCAGCCGATTCCAGCAATGATGGCGTTCACCTACCGCTATACACCTGCATTCCGTTACGTACGGCAGCTTGTGCGCGAGGGTGAAATCGGAACGGTTCGCAGCTTTAGTGTCCAATATTTGCAGGGATGGGGCGCAGCGCCCAATAATGTCCCTTATATCTGGCGTTTTAACAAAGACATTACCGGCACGGGGACGCTTGGCGATTTGGGCTCGCATATGATCGATATGGCACGGTTTCTCATTGGGGAATTCGAAGAGCTGTCGGCACAGCTGCATACCATTATTCCGCAGCGGCAAGATCCAGCGAGCGGCAACATGGTTACCATCGAGGTGGATGACTTTGCAAGCTTCCAGGCTCGTATGGAGGGTGGTATTATGGGCGTCTTCCAAACGACTCGCAATGCGATTGGATCGGGCAATCAGCACGAAGTATCCATATATGGAGATTTAGGCACRCTTCATGCGTCAACGCTAAATCCGAATGAGTTGATTTGGATTCGTGAGGAGGCTCCTGGTCAACTTGCGAGAGTGGTTGTCGAAGTTCCTGCAAGTTGTAAAGTGACGCAGTATGCTGATTTTACGGCATTGCTTGAGGGAAGCGTTCCGGATGGCATTGCCGGATTTATGGATGGCTACCGCAATCAAGAGATTTTAGATGCTATTATTAAAGCAAGTGAAACGAAAGCAACCGTACAGCTCTAAATTTAATTTGTTCCGGTTCAGTGAGGACGATTTTAGTCTTTGCTGAACCGTTTTTTGTTTTTAGAGGAGGCTGCACCGAAAAAACGTGTAGATTAGTTACAATCAAACTGTACCTTGCTTGCAGCCGCATACTGGTATAAGTTTGAAATATAGCTTCTTTTGAAATTAAAGATTGAGAGTGGGATAGATGATGAAAATAGAAGTGAAACTGGCTGCTCAAGACGAATCTTATATCATAAAAAATGTATATCCTCTTTATTTGCACGATCTATCTGGACATTACGGGCATATGCCGAACAGTCATGGAATTTTCGAGGATAGTAACGATTGTAGAACATTAACGGAACAATATGATGTTCAGAATATTTGGTGGGAAAAGCCTGACTGTTTGTACCCTTTCCTAATAAGGGTCGATGACATTCCTGCGGGCTTTATGCTTATTGCTGCACCTCCTCATTGTGCAAAAGGGGTCGATTATTTTGTGAACGATTTCTTTCTATTGCAGCCATTCAGAGGGAAAGGTGTTGCACAAAAGGCCGCGACACAAGTATTTGAGATGTTCAAAGGCCAGTGGGAGCTCTTTACAAACCCGATGGAGCAAAATATAACAGGGCAAAAATTTTGGAGAAAAACAGTATCAAGCTACACAAAGAACCATTTTGAAGAAGCAGTTGGCATGACATTTGACGGTCATAAAATGGTGTTTAGATTTAATAATGCGGACAGATGAGTTGGGGGAGGCAAAAGCATGCAGCTGTACTTGGATAAAATCGTTTCTTTGTTTAAAGGGGAGCTCGGCGACAATTTGTCGGGCATTTATTTACACGGTTCATTGGCTATGGGATGCTTTCATCCCCATAGAAGCGATATCGATTTTATCGTTGCGATCAAAGAGAGTCTGACCGAGGAAAGCAAAAAGAGGATGGCTAGGTTAGTGTTGGCGCTGGATGATGAAATGCCAAATGCTAAAGGTATGGAGTTTAGTATGGTTTTGGAATCGCACCTGAGTTCCTTCGTCTATCCTACGCCCTGTGAAATGCATTATTCTGACTTCCACAAGGAGAGATATCGCTCAGACGAAAACTATGTTTGCGGCGGGTACGAGGATCATGATTTTGCATCGCAGCTGGTTGTCGCTTATTATCGCGGAATTACCTTATATGGCAAGCCGCTTAAGGAGCTATATGAGCCTATCGATAAAACGTATTTTCTAGCGTCCATTTATCATGATATTAAAGGGGCTTCGGAAGACATTATGGATCAACCGATGTATATTACCTTGAACCTGTGTAGAGTGCTGTTCTACCTGAGAGAAGGAAATATATCGTCCAAAAAAGAAGGAGGAGAATGGGGCATCAAAGCTCTTCCAAAAGAGTATCGGGACTTGATTGGAAAGTGCCTAGACGAGTACGCCGGAGTTAAAGGGAAACAAACGTTTGATCGTGAGCTTTTAGCGGCATTTGCAGGTGAGATGCTGCGTGAAATAAAGGCATTAATATAAGGGAGATGGAAAGCAAAGCTTCCACTTAAACTGTTGATGTGATTAATTGTTAAAAGCATAAAATTACTTACGAATACGAGAACCTCTATTTGCCTCGCTTCTTCTCTTTTGCAGAAGGCGGCGGACATAGAGGTTTTTATTTTGCTTCATGATGTATACACTGTGCTTGCTCCATAAAGGAGTTTTATTTAAAGATGAAGAATAAATAACGGATATGAACTGGAGCGGGACAACATGAGCAATTAATAGACATCATTTTAACTCGCTAAGTCGAATTTGAACAATGGTATTCGTCGTTTAAATAAGGACGAAATAATTAGCTGAGTAAAAACAATAATAGAGACTCTATTATAAAACCAGGAGGGAATACATATGCGATTTATGATGATCGTCAAAGGAACTAAAGATTCCGAGGCAGGAGTTATGCCAAGTCAGGAGCTTCTCGAAGCGATGCTTCGTTACAATGAAGAATTGGCTAAGGCTGGCGTGCTGCTCGCAGCGGACGGGCTCCAAGCAAGCTCGAACGGCATACGCATTTCTTATCCAAATCCCGGTGAAAAACCGAAAGTAATAGACGGTCCATTCACTGAGGCCAAAGAAATCATAGCGGGGTATACGCTTATTGAAGTTAATTCTAGGGAAGAAGCCATTGAATGGGCGATGAGGATGCCAGATCCCCATGGTAATGGCGAGGGTGAAATTGAGCTGCGGCAGGTGCTTGATGCGATGGATTTGACACAAAACCCGGAAACGCTGGCTATGGAAGCCGCGCTTCGTGAACAGATGGAGAGGCCTAAAAAATCGTGAGCCAGTCTGCAGTCCATCGTACAATTGATGCCATCTGGCGTATTGAATCAGCCAAACTTATAGCCGGGTTGGCACGGATGGTTCGCGACGTCGGCCTTGCGGAAGACCTTGCACAGGATGCGCTTATTATTGCACTAGAGAAGTGGCCGGAAAGCGGAATTCCGGATAATCCAGGAGCATGGCTTATGACTGCAGCGAAACGCCGTGCGATTGATATGATTAGGAGGAGCAAGCTGCGCGACCAGAAATATGAAGAGTTTGGACGAGGAACCGTCTTATATACCGAGGAAGATATTCATATTGCGATGGACGGAGAGGTCGGAGATGATCTCCTGCGCTTGATCTTCACAACATGTCATCCTGCTCTATCTCAGGAGGCTAGAGTAGCTTTGACGCTGCGCTTGCTCGGAGGACTTACCACGGATGAAATCGCACATGCTTATCTTGTAGCAGAGTCGACTATTGCACAGCGGATTGTTCGAGCGAAACGTACATTAAGCAGCTTGCGAGTTGGTTTCGAGGTTCCTGTAGGCGATGAGCTCAAGGAACGACTCTCTACTGTACTCGAAGTAATCTATTTAATGTTTAATGAGGGGTATACGGCGACTTCCGGCGGCAGCTGGTTTCGACCGCTGCTCTGTCAGGAAGCGCTAAGGCTAGGGCGTATCCTTGCGGAAATTGCACCCGCCGAGCCTGAAGTGCATGGTTTGGTTGCTTTAATGGAAATCCAATCGTCACGCTTCAAAACACGGGTAAATGCTGCGGGTGAACCGATTCTTCTGATGGATCAAAACCGCGGTTTATGGGATCAGCTGCTCATCCGCCGAGGCTTAACCGCTCTTGAGCGAGCTCAAAAGCTCGGCCGTCCGCTTGGTCCTTACGCGCTTCAAGCTGCGATTACGGCGTGCCATGCTAAAGCTCGGATGGCATCGGAGACCGATTGGGCGCGTATTGCCGCTTTATATGAAGCTTTGTCGCGCGTCATGCCGTCTCCTATCGTAGAATTAAATCGGGCGGTAGCGATTGCAATGGCTTTCGGTCCTGCGTTCGGCCTTCAAATTGTTGATGAGCTCACGTCCGCAGCATCGTTAAAAGACTATCATTTGCTGCCGAGCGTCCGTGGTGATCTTCTGGTTAAATTGGGCCGTATGGATGAGGCGCGCACAGAGTTTGAGCGTGCTGCTTCGTTGACACGTAACGCTCGCGAGCGCGAGCTTCTGCTGAATCGTGCTACCGAGTGCTTGTCTTTAGAAGCGGATAAAGAAAATGAATGTCATGAAACATAACGATCATGTCGATTATGAAGCTCCCCATTCGTTGCTGAAGTAGAGGATGGTTTGAAATCACCCCGTTCTCAACMGATAGGGAGGAAATATACATGCGATATATGTTGATTGTTAAAGCAACCAAGCAATCTGAAGCTGGTGTAAAGCCCGATCGACAGCTTATGGATGAGATGGCTTCGTTCAATGAATCTCTTGCTGAGGCTGGTGTGCTCTTAGCTGCTGAAGGTCTGCAGCCCAGCTCGAGCGGACTGCGGATCACGTATTCCGAATACGGAGAAAAGCCAAATGTTGTAGTCGGTCCTTTTGCGGAGGCAAAAGGAATAATTGCGGGATTTACGCTGATTGATGTGAAATCGGAGGAAGAAGCCATTGCATTTGCGCTGCGTATGCCAAACCCAGCCTACGGCGGTGAGGGTGAAATTGAGCTCCGCTTGCTTCTTGATGATACGAATTTGCTGCAAGGCTCAAGAATGATGGCACTGGAAGCGGATTTGAGAGACCAAATTGGCATGCTAAATAATAGTTGAGTTTTTTTTAATGATGCTGTCGATTTTGTTAATCCTCGTTCGACGTAATGATAGAGTCAGGTAGAATTTCAATTACAAAGGAGAAATATCATATGAATCAAGAAGTAACGGATTTTATCGCAGCGATAAAAGAGCCTTGGCAAGTGGAGCTGAGTTCTGAGCTGCGCAAGCTTGTTCATGGAGCTATCCCAGACGTTCAGGAGCGCATACAGTATAAGAAACCTCATTTTTTGAAAAATGGAAAATACGCTGCCGTTATTTCCACTTCGAAGGATGCGGTGAGCTTTACGATCTTCAATGCAAGTGAGCTATCGTTTCCAGAGCCATTGTTTGACGGTCCTCCTGAACGGAAAACCATTAAGCTTAAACAAGGGAATACAGTTGATTATGATCAACTGACGTCGTTAGTTGGCCAGGCCGCCTCGACATTATAAAAGTGTATTGAATAAGAAGAGCACCTTGCTGGTGCTCTTTTTTGCGGGAAGCAACATAAGGAGCAGTTACAAGAAATCCTGATACCATTCAATCGAATGGTGTCCGGCTTTTCTGTTCTTTATGAATAAATAAAGCTATGCAAATATGGTTATTGTGTAAGCTTCCTTATCCACTCTCTAGCGCCAAATGCGATGACCCGGTTATGAATCTTAGGTTCTGTTAGGTTGCAGCACTTCAACAATTCAGGCAGCGCATGTTCTTCAAGAGCAGCCTTGGCAGCTTCCATATAGCCCTTATATGTCGGAGTATTGCCGCCAACCACGATGACATCTGGATTATACAGATGAAGCAGGTTAGTTAAAGCGTAGCCAAAATATTGACCTGCTTGGCGTACAAGCGCGGTCACCTGCGTATCGCCTGCTTCTAGCCGCTCACGCACTATAGATTATAGAAAATAGCTGCAATAAGAGTATTTCGGCCATGCCAAGAACAAGTATAATTGTATTTTATCGGAGCCCGAAGTTTATAAATGGTAAACTAAAGAAGTGGTTTAGATAACTATCTATAACGAGGCGGATACAAATATGGAAGAACAAATATTGAAATTTCTTAAGGAAGCTTATTCTATTGGTTGTTATAAGGTGGAGACGGTAACCAATGAAATCTATCGTTGTCTTGCAGAGCAGGGCACCTTTTTTGTTCGAATAACGAACTATAAAACCTATCAAGAGCAGTCAGAAGAAGTGAGCTGGACGAATTTTTTATGCCATCAAGGCGTTGGCGCTTCTGAAGCTGTCCGCTCCTCTAATCATCAATATATTGAAAAGATCATGCTGGATGAAGAAAAGCTGGCCGTTGTATATAAAGCTGCGGCGGGCATTCATTTGCCACGGGCGGAGTGGAACACATCCGTACTTAAAAAGGTTGGAAAACAAATAGGTAAGATGCATCGTGTAACCCAATCCTATCGTGAGTCTACGGCACATCTTAAGGATTGGTATGAAAATAAGGAATATGATTTTCTCACATATATCCCGAAGGAAGAAACAGCGATACGAGAAATGGCGGATCATCTTTTAACAAAGATTAAGGGTTTACCTAAAAATAATTCAAACTACGGACTGATCCACGGTGATTTATGGCTAGAAAACATCTTAGTGGACGGCTCTGAAATTACGATGATTGATTTCCAAGATTGTGAAAAACATTTTAATATTTTTGATTTAGCTGTGCCCATCTATTCTGCTATGGAATTCTCATTCTCAGGCGGAGGGAACATAAAGGACTATCGACAGTCCATTACGGCAGCTCTCCTTGATGGGTATAGAGAAGAGCACGAGCTATCTCCGGAGATGGTTGACACATTGCCTCTTTTTTTGAAATTGAAACAGCTGTTTGAATACAACTTGATGCATATGTATTGGAATCATGAACAATTAAGTGAGGAACAAGTTCGAATTTTGAATTTATATAGAATGCGAATTGAGTATGATCACTTTTTGTAAAAGGGTTAGCTGAGTGGAGGTGTTGTGAATTGACTGCTTATGATTTTGTATTTCCTGAACTAGAGACAGAACGTTTGAGGCTTTCTATTTTGACTTTAGATGATTCTTATGCAGTTTTTAAACATTTTTCGGATGAAAATGTGACCAGATTTATGGATATAAACCCATGTAAAGATTTAAACGAGGCCAAAGAGATTATTCAATATCACATCGATGATAAGGGCTGCCGATGGGGGATTTTCAGTAAAAAGGATCATAGACTCGTTGGAACTTGCGGTTTCCATTGCTGGATTCAAGGAGAGCAGCCTAAAGCAGAGATAGGATTTGATTTAGCTAAGGAATACTGGGGAATGGGGCTAATGCAAGAAGCGCTGCTCCCTGTAATAGCATTTGGATTTGAGCAGATGGGTTTATCGATAATCGAAGCCACCGTGGAACAGCAAAATGAAAAATCCATTCAACTGCTGAATAGGCTGCATTTTGAGAAGGAAGCAGAATTAAGAGATGAACTTATTTATTATTATCTGAATCGAAATATATGATAATTAGATATCAAAATAGACCGAAACCATTCGAAAATGTGGTTCTCGGTCTATTTCTTGTTTTCAAAATGGGGAACAAGCGATTAGCCCTCCTCCAAATTGGAGTAGTGTGTGACCCGGTTTCTCCCGCTTTTTTTGGAGTTGTAGAGCGCTTGATCAGCTTTTTGAAGCAAGGATTGATCGGTATCCTCCTGCGTAATCGTTGCTGCGCCAATACTAACCGTCACATGATATTCTCCCCAATGAGCTGTTTCAGTCTTGCTGCGATACCTTTCGGCCGCTAATATGGCATTCTCCTGGTTGGTATTAGGAATAATAATGACGAATTCCTCTCCTCCAAATCGAGCCACAATGTCGTCTTCTCTTGACGCGGATACGAGTAATTGTGCCAGCTCTGTAAGAACCAAATCACCGACCGGATGCCCATAGGTATCGTTAATGCTTTTAAAACGATCAATATCGATAATTAAAAGGGAAAATGGCAGCTCAGTTTGTTGAAATAATGCGATATACGCGAGCAAGCTCTCTTGAAAAAACCTTCGGTTTTTGAGCCCTGTTAAAGGATCGGTTGAGGCTAGCTTTTCCAACTGGTGGTTCAAAATTAGCAATTGCGATTGTTTGCTTTCATATTCTTCATGTAGAAGTTCAAGCTTTTTGTTCGCTTCATTGGTTGCCCGATAAAGCTCCTCCAGCTTTGTTTTGGTTTGCAGGATATCGTTCTCATGTTCAATGCGTTTGCGCATTTCCACAACGACACAATCAATGACAATTTCGCCATCTCGTTCGTGACGAATACCGTTTAGCAGTACAGGCACATCAAGCTGGTCTCTCGTTTTAAACGAGAAGTACATTTCATTCACATGCCCATACAGCTGGATATACGGATAAAAATAGGTATGAAAAAACAGTTTGTTCGTAAGAGACATAGTGGTTTCAAGATGTTGGTTCAGCAGTTCCTGTCGGTCAAAACCAAGCATGTTTAACAGCGTTTGATTGACCTCTAGAATTACCCCTGTACTTGAAATAGTGAAAAATCCACAGGGGGCATAATTTAACTGGGTATCCATGTAACGACTGCCTCTCTTCAAGTTCTAGTTGTTGGATAGATATTGTTTGATCAATTGCGTCGTCTCTTCGGGATGACTTAAGTGCGGGTAATGGCCTTTTGCTAGCATATGCTGAAGAGTACTGTTTTTAAGATGAGCATGCAAATAGTCGCCAACCTCAATAGGAGCAATGCTGTCGTCAGAACATTGAAGAATGAGGGTAGGGACGGTTGCATGAATGAGATCAGCGCGACAATCGGATAAAAAAGTTACCTCAGCAAATTGCCTTGCAATATGGGGATCTCTAGAGCAAAAGCATTTTTCCAATTCGCTAGTTAATTCTTTGCGATCTGGGTTTTGCATGACGATTGGCGCAAGGTAGCTCGCCCAGCCAATAAAATTCATTTGCATCATATGAAGCAATTCATCGATTTCATGCCTATGGAAACCTCCATAATAATCAGGAAGGTCGTTTACATAACGCGGAGAAGGACCAAGCATAATGATGTGTTTAAAATATTCCGTATTGTGAATGGATGCAAGCATCCCAATCATACTGCTAACGGAGTGGCCAACAAATATAGCATCCTTTACATGCAGCGTATCCATAATTTCAATGACATCTTGCGCATAACCATGTAAACTACTATATTTTTCGGGTTCATAATAATCGATTTGTGATTCTCCAGAACCTACATAATCAAACAAGATGATGCGGTAATCATCTTTAAAGCTCGGGACGATGTAGCGCCACATATCTTGATCGCAGCCGAATCCATGAGCAAATACAATCGTTTGTTCACCTTTGCCTAAAAGATTTACGTTATTGCGTACTAGGAAATCAACGGTCATCGGAATTCCCCTCTCTAAGATGATTAGCAAGTAGATACTCTGATATGCCATAAGCTTATGATCATTATATCTGATTACAGTGAACAATGGATTATTAATCTAATTAATTAATATATTAGCAGTGGAAATGATAGGGCTTTCTTTTTATTATCTTAATTGTGTATAGTAAAAACGAAATGAATGGGACAAGGAGTGTAGGCATGAATCGTTTCGGACAAATGAATACATTGCGTAATCAAATTTTCCTTGGCTTCATGCTCGTTATGGTTATCGTGCTGGGGGCGGTCGGCTTTTTTACGTATGATCAAGTTTCGGTTCTGCTGCGCAACAATGCGGAAAAACATATTCAACAAACGGCTGTTCAAGCGACAGGCAAGCTGGATGTGCTGCTGCGGCAGATCGATACGTTTACGATGCAGGTAGCAACAAGCGCAACGATCCAGCGGTTGATGGCACAAGAGGTGCAAGGACGAAAGATCAGCTTTGAAGAACGTCAATCCCTTCAGCAGGAGATACGAAAGCAAGAAGCTTATGCAACGGGGATTCGCTCATTGGAGCTGTATACAACCGACTATCGGATGCTGTTCCCGCTTACGGATATAAGCTTGGACAACCGGGTATCTACGGGCTGGCTCAGCCTTGTGGACAAGGGAAGAGGCAGGTTGGTCTGGTTCGGGATGGACCCGAGGTACCCCGATTCCATCATTGCGATTCGCCATGTTCGGCTTATTGACCATTCCTTCTCGCATGCAGGGTATTTGATGGTGCAAATTGATAAAAAATATTTTGAGCTCACGGAATCGAATGGAAACGCTGACAATAATTCCAGCGAAATGATGGGTTTATTCGATGCCGAGAATCAGACGATTACCTCCGATTTTTCGAAGGAAGTAGACGTTGAGAAGATGCTTAATCAAGGGGATGAGACGGTAGCGCTGGACGGAGAACGTTTCATGGCCATTGAGAAAAAATCGGAAATGACCGGCTGGAAAATTATTATTTTAACGCCGATAAAGTATGCTGCCGAAGGCATTTCAATTTTGCGTACCGTTATTATTGTTTCGATTTTAGTAGGCGGCATGTTATTTCTTATTTTAACTTTTATTTTATCAACGATGATTACTCGCCCGATATTGAATTTGATTAAAGTGATGCGCAATGCGAAGTTCGGGACCTTGAAGCCGATACCGGTTACGTCCAAAACGATGGAAATTAACGAGCTTAATAATACGTACAATCAGATGGTTGGCTCTTTGAATGAGCTCATTGATGTTGTTTATCAGAAGGAAATTGTTCAAAGCCGGACGGAGCTGAAGGCGCTGCAAGCGCAAATTAATCCGCACTTCTTGTTTAATACGCTGGAAGCCTTTTATTGGGCCCTGGATGAGAAAGGCGAAGAGGAGCTGGCGGATGTTGTTATTGCGATGTCTGGTTTGTTCCGATATGTCATTTCACACGCGGATGAGGATGAATGGGTAACGATCGGTGATGAGCTTGAGCATGCGCAGCGGTATTTGAAAATAATGGATATGCGCATGATCGATAGGCTGACATGGAAGGTTGAATCAGATGAAAATTGCCGCAGCGTGCCGATTCCTAAGCTTCTTATTCAACCGCTCGTGGAAAATGCGATTCTGCACGGCGTTGAGCAGCGAATTGGGGCAGGCACCGTTGTTGTTCGGGTCGAGCCGTCTGAGCGGACGGGTTATACTCGCATCGCTGTAACGGATAATGGACCAGGCATGGATGAGGAGAAAATTCGGGCGTTATACGCAGCAATGGACAAAGGTCAGCATCAAGCTTCCTCCAAAGGAACTGGAGTTGGCATAAGCAATGTGGAGCGAAGATTGCTGCTTTATTATCATTTGGAAACCAAAGGCTTGGAAATAAAGAGTGAGATCGGCAGTGGAACAACCGTCGCCTTTGAGATACCGAATGAACATGGAAGGGGAATTCCAATTGAAAACCATACTGATCGTGGATGATGAACCGAGAACGAGGGAAGGCGTACGCAAAGTGCTTGAAGCATGGTCGGCTGGACAATATCGGATAGAGATCGCGTCCAATGGAATAGAAGCGTTGGAGTGGCTTACGCTTAACGAGGCGAATTTGCTAATCACCGATATACGCATGCCTGAAATCGGAGGGCTCGATTTAGTGGAGCGAATAAACGAGCAGCTGCCGCAACCTCCTGTCGTCATCATTATTTCGGGTCACCCTGAATTTGATTACGCGCAGAAGGCGCTGCAGTTTGGTGTGGTCGAATATCTGCTCAAGCCTTTGGATAAGACTAAACTTATTAAAGCGGTAGAGCTTGCTATGAAAAGAGAAGAAAGCAAACACCGGATTGAGCGCATGGAGAAGCTAATGGACCCGAAGCTGCTGGATATTGCGCAGGAAGAAGACAGCTACAGCCCGCAGGTGCAAGAAGCGATTCAGTATTTAAAAGACAATTTGCAGAAGCCACTCACTATGCGCGATACAGCAGACCATTTGCATATGAATGCAAGCTATCTCAGCGTGCTCTTTAAGGAGCAGACGGGGCTTACGTTTAGCGATTATTTGACGAGAAAAAGGGTGCAAAGAGCTAAGGAATTACTGTCTACAACAAGACTTGCGATTGCTGATATTGCTGAACAAGTCGGTTATCAAACGGCGAAATATTTTGTGAAAGTGTTTCGTTCGCTTGAAGGAACTAGCCCGGGTCAATACCGAAGAACGATCGCTCATTCCGAGGAGACAATCCAATAAAAGTAGTATTTTCCCCAATTCATGTACCCTTACGATGCTGACATCGTGTTGATAAAATGGATTTGTAAGATTCAAATCTATCACCAGCAGAAAAGGGGTTGTAAACGTGTTCAAAAAGAAATGGACGATTCTCCTATTGACTCTATGTCTTGCAGTTGTTGCAGCAGGCTGCGGTCAAAATTCGAACAATGGCGGTAAAGAGGGTTCAAAGAATGGTGCAAATGGAAGCGGTTCCGAGAAAGTAACGGTTAATTTTATGCACTTATGGCCTGAGGGCGTATCGRCTGGACAAAACAAAATTGTGAATCAAATTATTTCTGAATATCAAAAAGAGAACCCTAACGTTACGATCAAACAAGAAGTGCTGGATAACGAACAATATAAAAATAAATTGAAAGTGCTTTCAGCATCAAATCAACTGCCGGATGTAGGTGTGACTTGGGCAGCGGGCTTCCTTCAGCCGTATGTAGAGGGCAAGCTGTTCACACCGCTGGATGATCTGCTTAGCGGAAATCTTAATGGCAAATTCGTCAGCGGCACAACAGAGGCTTATGCTGTAGACGGTAAAACGTATGGTTTGCCGCTTGAATTCAATATTTCCCCGGTATATTACAATAAAGCGCTTTTTGAGAAATACAAGCTGGAAGTGCCGCAAACCTACGAGCAATTTAAGCAAGTTGTGAAAACGCTCTCTGAAAACGGTGTCGCGCCAATCGCCCTTGGCAACAAGGATCGTTGGACTGGATCATTGTGGTACATGTACCTTGCAGATCGTTTTGCAGGACAAGAAGCATTGTCCAAAGCGATTAGCGGCTCAGGATCTTTCAAGGATGAAAACCTGGTAAAAGCGGCTAGTGAGGTTCAATCGCTAGTAGACAGCAACGCATTCGTAAAAGGCTTTAACGGCTTGTCCAACGAAGAAGCAAAATCAGAGTTTCTGAACAGCAAAGCGGCTATGTACATGATGGGTACGTGGGAGCTTCCTAACTTCACAACGAATGAAGATATTCCTAAAGAGTTCCGCGACAGCGTTGGTTTCTTCAAGTTCCCAACGGTTGAAGGCGGCAAAGGCGATATCAACAGCTGGGTAGGCGGACCAGGCGTTGGATTGTTCGTTTCAGAAAGCTCAAACGTCAAAGCAGAAGCGAAAGCTTTCGTAGAATATTTTGTGGAAAAATGGGGCGAGCAATCCGTTACTGGAGCAGGTGTTATTCCAGCAACGAAGGTGGATACTTCCAAGCTTGAGCTGCCTCAGCTATATGTAGATCTATTCAATGAAATGAACAAAGCTAGCAGCATCACCTTGTTTGCAGATGTACAAATGCAAGCAAATGCCGCAGAAATGCACCTCAACCAAATTCAAGCGTTATTCGGCAAAGCAGTGACGCCAGAGAAATTCTCTGAAGAGCATGATGCGGCCATTTCCAAAGGAAACTGACAGCTTCTAGAATAGGGAGCAGGGAAGCCGTTTGCCCGGCAGAGGATGCCGGGTAAACGCTTACTGCTTGAGAATGAGAAAGGAGTCGGCTAATTTGGATAAGGTCATGTCGAACAAAAGAATAATTGCGCTGTATGTGCTGCCTTCCCTGCTTCTGATATTAGCTATTGTATATATTCCAATCGTTCTGACTGGCTATTATGGATTAAACCAGTGGAATGGTATTGGAGCGATGAAATTTATTGGTTTGGATAATTATCAAGCTCTAATTAAGGATAAAATGTTTTGGAACAGCGCTGGTCATTCGCTTATGTTAGCTGTTTTTTCAACACTTAGTCTCATTCTCTATTTAGTTATTGCTATGGTGTTGTCCGCCAAACTAAAAGGCGTCAATTTTTTTCGCAAAATATATTTGATTCCGATGCTGCTGTCGTCCGTAGCGATTGCACAGCTTTGGCTGAAAATTTATCATCCAACGAATGGGATTCTGAACAGCTTTCTCGAATCCATTGGGTTTGCAAATCCTCCCGCATGGCTGGCTGAGTCTTCACTGGTATTGTTTGCTCTATTCATTCCAATCCTATGGCAGTATGCGGGCTTTTATATTTTAATTTATTACGCTGCGCTTAAGAACATCCCAGCTTCACTTGAGGAAGCGGCGAAGATTGACGGCGCGAATGCCTTTCAAATCGCTTACAAGATCAAGCTTCCGCTGGCGATGGAGGTCATTAAAGTAACGATCGTGCTGGCAATTGTTGGATCGCTTAAATACTTTGATCTGATTTATGTCATGACAGATGGTGGACCAAACGGTTCCAGTGAAGTGATGGCATCGTACATGTATCACCAGGCTTTCCGGGCATATGACTTTGGTTATGGCAGTGCAATTGGTTTCTTCCTGCTTATCATTTGTCTCATCGTAACTTGGATAATCCGAAAATTGACTGCTACAAAAGATACGATTCAATATTCGTAAGGAGGGAAGCTTCATGATGCCCGGAACTGCAGGACAGCTGAGGAACGGAAACAAAAGCTCCGGCGCTTGGATAGCAAGCAAACTGGGTTATTCCGTACTATATATCGTGTTATCGGTCGTTGCCATATTGCAAATTTTCCCGCTCGTATGGCTGCTGTTTTTCTCGCTTAAAAACAATCAGGAAGTATTCAATCTTCCTCCGCTGTCACTGCCTATGAATCCTAGGTGGGAAAATTACGAGAAGGTATGGAGCGCTGGAAATATTGATGTTTATTTTTTCAACAGCGTATGGATTACAGTTGTTGCGACGGTGCTTACGATTGTGTTAGGCAGCCTAGTTACCTACGCGATAACAAGGTTGAAGTGGAAAGGCAGCTCTTTTGTACTCGGTCTATTCATGGTTGCGATGATGATTCCGGTGCATTCGACGCTCATTCCGTTGTTCAGCATTTTCAACAAAATACATCTTATTGATCATCCGTTGTCGCTTATTTTGTCTTATGTAGCGTTCAATATGCCGATCACGATTATGATCCTGCTTGGCTTCTATTATGCTTTGCCGCGTGAGGTAGAGGAAGCGGCGGTTATCGACGGCTGCTCCGTGAACAAAATATTTTTCCGAATCGTACTGCCGATGACAGGCTCTGTTATCGCAACGACAGGCATTATTAACATGATTTATAATTGGAATGAATTTATTTTCGTTAATACATTTATAAGCTCAGATGCCTATAAAACGCTGACGGTCGGCGTGCAAAACTTCATCGGCCAATATACGACGGACTGGGGCGCAATCGGCGCTACATTAATGATTAGTATATTGCCAATATTGATTGCATTCTTATTCTTAAGCGATCGTATCGTTGAAGGCATAGCAGCAGGCTCGGTCAAAGGCTAAAGCTGATGATGGGACGTCGTCCACTTGGCAGTATCTGAACCGTACAAGAACCTCCAATCACAGCAGTGATTATGGAGGTTCTTTCGTTTATGCAAAGTATAAAAAAAGAAAGCTCTTAGGAACGATGCTCAGCTCCCAAAAGCTTTCTTGCTTCATTAATGATTGTCGTATATAAAATAATCAAAGTCTGCGTGCAGGCTGCGTCCCGATGTATCCTGACACTGCATGCCGACGAATGCGCCTGTGAAGAAGCCGCCGCCTTGAATGTAGTCATCCGATAGCTTGTAGCATTCGAAGTTTACAGGCAGACGAGTCCAGCTCTTGCCATCAAACGAATAAGAGTAGTAGTACAGTGTATTCTCTACGTCAACACGGACATGCACATAGGCAACGTCTTCTGGAATTGCTATTTCGTTTCCTTGAAGCGGCTCAGAGAACGAAAAATTATCGCATGCAACAAGCTGCAAAATTCTTCCCTTTTCCTCATTCCATGAAATTTGGCAGGATGTCCAGTTTTGCGTATTGTAGTAGTTCACAAGCCCAGCTGATTGTTGGAAGGACGTCGGTTGAAATGCGATTTTTGTTTCAGCTGTAAAGTTGAAATGCTGCCATCTCCTTGCGATAAATGACTGCGTAAATTTAGAAGTCAATGATTCTTTGCCGTATAGACGAAGATGTCCAGGGTTATCGGTCAAAGAAACAATTTGATCTCCTAAAGGGATGCGCAGGCTTTGGAAATGCAGATTTAGCGTGCTGCTATCGAAATCATCCTTAACTGGATAATCGCGTTCCCATTTCACTTCGGGAATGTTAGGTCCTTCAATGACAAGGGAAGGCTGGTTGCCGCCAACGACATAAGGCCAATCATTGCGCCATTCGAGCCGCTGAATAGCTGTTTCTCTGCCAAGCGGGCAGTAACCACGCGGATCAAGCAGCGGCTGGCCTTCTCTAGAGAGAGGTCGTCCAACAAGATGCACTAAGAACCATTCGCCGGTATGCGTTTGAACGATAGAAGCATGGCCAGCCTTTTGCAATGGAATACGCGGTGCATGGAACGATGAGATTAACGGATTTTCCGGATGCACCTCATATGGTCCGGCAAGCTGTTTGGAGCGAGCGATGGTCGCCTGATGCTCATATTTGGTGCCGCCCTCAGCCGTAAGCAAGTAATAGTAGCCATTCATTTTATAAAGGTGAGGAGCTTCGGTCAGCTTAATATCGGTTCCTTTGAAAATAATTTCAGGTTTGCCGATTAGCTTTTGCTCGCTCGCGCTGTATTCCTGTAGCAAAATACCATAGAAGTTGTGATGGCCGACCCGTTGATCCCACATCATGTTTACAAAATACTTTTTGCCGTCCTCGTCATGGAACAACGATGGATCGAAGCCGGAGCTATTCACATGAATGGGCTCGGACCATTCACCATCAATCGTGTCGCAGGTAACCAAATAGTTGTGGCAGTCTTTCCATTGCCCTTCGGTCACTTTCACATCGGTATAGATCAGCCAAAATTTATTGTCGCTATAGGATAGTGCAGGAGCCCAAATACCGCCAGAATCAGGATTGCCCATCATGTTTAGCTGGCTGAGCCTGCTTAAAGGTCTTGCGGCAAGCCTCCAGTTTTTTAAATCCTTAGAGTGGTAAATGCCAACGCCGGGAAACCATTCGAAGGTTGAAACCGCAATATAGTAGTCTTCTCCTACACGGCAAATACAGGGGTCTGGATTAAAGCCAGGTAAAAGCGGATTTTGGATGGCAGTCATATCTTTTCTCCTTTTTAGGAAATGAATTGTAATCTATACTATCTATATCATAGCAATGATTTTAACCCGTTCCCATATCCATACCATGTTGATATTTACCCAAATCAATCATATTTTTGGGCATGCAAATAAGGAAGGAGAAGCGCGCTTATGCAAATAAAAATAGAGTCAGCTAGAAAGGAATTTATGCTGCCTGATATGGATTCCACCTTCCGTGTTTTTGCAGCACACTGGCGTACGGTTGATCCGGAATGGAAATACCCGCTGCATAAGCATCCTCTATTTGAAGTGAATCTCGTATTATCGGGAACGCAGGAGATGAAGGTTAACGGACATGCCTATAAGCAAGGTCCAGGTGATCTTATATTGCTCAATCCAGGGGACAATCATGAAAGCTCTGTCGTTTGTAATGATGAAATGACCTATTACTGCTTGCATTTTGACGTGGATGAGAGGTCTTTCCGTGAGCTTCTTATTCGCAATAGCCATTGTTTTCACGAAGCTGGCAGTGAGCTGGCAGTAGCAATCAAGCCAGCTTTGGATAAATTAATGGCATTAACCTCTGAAGAAGCAGTGGTACGAGTAGAATCTCGCATGAATATTTTGTCTGCTTTATTTGAACTGTTTGCCGGATTAAGCGGTACGCTGTCTGAGCTTAACCGCGGTGATGAGGCTGGTGCACGAAAATCGGCTGCAGCAGCACAGATTGCGACTATGCTGGAGCGTACGGTTGAGGGTGCGGCAAGCAGAAGAGAGCAGGAGGACGAGATGGAGACGATAAAATTAATTGCGGATTCGGTGGGTTACAGCATGTCGTCGGTCAATCGCATGTTTACCCAGGTGTATGGCGTGTCTCCCCGTCAATATTTGTCCACTTTGATGCTGAAAAAAGCGAAGCTGCTGTTGATGAATCCCGAAGCAACGGTAGAGTCGATATCGGCGAGGCTTGGCTACCATAATATTGCGCACTTCAGCAGGCAGTTCAAACGTTGGACGGGAGAGTCGCCAAGCAGCTTCCGCAGCCGTTTCCATGAATAAGCAAAACGCTTCATCTTGAATGTGCAATATACTATAATTGGAAAGTGATCATTATATTATCTTATTTGGCGGTGGAAACTAGTGTCAGCTGAAATTACTTATGGAAGCAAAGAAGAAAGCGAATACGTGAAAAGAAAACTGATCGAGTATAATCATGGGCATGTCCCCGACGAGTTGAAAAACAATTATGAGGAAATAAACCTGACGATAAAGGATGATGAAGGCAAAATCCTTGGCGGACTATTAAGCGTCTTTTGCTGGAATTGGATAGAGGTCGATATTTTGTGGGTAGATCAAGCTCTTAGAGGCACAGGTCTCGGC